>NZ_JBQFXS010000003.1:0-502819 GCF_056541025.1 Ruegeria sp. AK4 | reverse complement strand
CTGCGGTCAGCGTGGTCTTGCCGTGGTCAACGTGGCCAATCGTGCCGATGTTGACGTGCGGTTTTGTACGCTCAAACTTTTCCTTTGCCATTCCTCAGGCGCCCTTTTGCGATTTGGGGGACCCTTGGTCCCGTGGTTACATCTGCGCGCGCGAGATATTTGGTTCAAGGGGGAAAATCAAGCACATCCTGCGGGAAAAGCGGTTTGTCACGCTGGATTTTGCGTGACCTCGACGGAATCCAGCGGCTGGATCAGGTCAGGGCGCCCGTCGAACCACCCATTGTCCTTGTGTTCCTCGGCCAGCCATTCCTCGACCCGGTCGGCGACTTTCAGGGCCAGACCGCTCATCTGTTCTTCTTTCGTGCGGGTATTGCCCGAACCCGTCAGAGCGCTTTCGCCGGTCGTGTCCTCCAGCACCTGAAACTGCTTGCCCTTCGCCAGAAACTCTTTCTTGTTCACGTCATAGACATTGACCAGAACGATGGCGGTGCTTTTCGGATTGTAGATCACCGGAATGCCCGGAGGCGCCAGCATGTAACCTTCGAGGCTGATGCCGATGTCATATTCCTGCGCGCCCTCATAGCGCCCCAAGCGAATATCGACAGCATTCTGGATCGCATCGGTCCATTCGTCCGGCGTGGCATCGCGTGATACCGGCCCCTGAACGGCCTTGTCCGCAAAGGCGTAGTTCACGCGCAGTTTGAATTCGCCCAGGCTTTCGGGCTCTTCATAAACTTGCGTCTGGGTACACGCGCCCATCAGGGCCAGCCCGGTGATCAGTGTCAGAATGCGCAACATGTTATCGTCTCGATAGGCCTGTTTTTCTTTGATCTAGCGCACCGATACGGGTTGTGCCAAGCCGTATCGGCAGAAATTCACTCGGGCGCGGCGCTGGATCACGAGAATTTATAGTCGCGCGGGAAGCCGTAGGGCGGCTTTTTCCCGACGCTGGCGCGTTTGGACAGCCATTGGGACATGTCGGCCTCGTGCCGGGTTTTGTCGCCGCCCATGGACCATTTCAGCCCCTCTTCCCAATTGAAGGTGGTGATGTCGGACAAGCCGCCATCCAGTTCCAGCGTGCCCTGACGCCCGCGCGCCATATTGTACTTTTGCAGGCGAACGCCCTTGCCGCGGGTCATCTCGGGCAGTTCTTCGGTCGGGAAGACGAGGAATTTGCCGTTCTGAGACACCACGGCCACGTGATCGCCCGCAACCGGTTTACAGATCATCGCCGTCTCGCCGCCCTTGACATTCAGAACCTGCTTGCCGTTGCGGGTTTGGGCCAGCACCTCGTCCTCAGGCACCATGAACCCGTTGCCCGCATCCGAGGCCACCAGCAGCTTGCGCCCCGGCTTGTGGATCAGGATGTCGATGATCTGTGCCTCGTTCGGCAGGTCGACCATCAGGCGCAGCGGCTCACCCATGCCGCGCCCGCCGGGCAGGTTGGCGGCGCTGACGGTGTAGAATCGCCCGTTCGAGGCAAAGACCAACAGCCGGTCGGTTGTTTCTGCGTGGAAAATGAAGCGCGGGCCATCACCATCCTTGAACTTCAGTTCGCGTTTCAGGTCGATATGACCGGTCATCGCGCGAATCCAGCCCATCTGAGAGCAGACGACCGTGATCGGTTCTTTGTCGATCATCGCCTCAAGCGGGACTTCTTCGACCTGTCCGGCCTCGGCAAACTGGGTCCGACGTGCGCCGCCTTCGTAATCTTTGCCGAAAGTCTTCTTGGTCTCTTTCAACTGCTCGGCGATTCTGGCCCATTGCAGAGCGGGATCGGCCAAAAGGTCTTCGAGATTGGCGCGCTCCAGCATCAGATCGTCGCGTTCGCGGACCAGTTCCATCTCTTCCAACCGGCGCAGGCTGCGCAGGCGCATGTTGAGGATGGCGTCGACCTGAACCTCGGACAGCTCGCCCTCACCCGGTTTGGGCGTGATGTAGTCGGATTCGTCCGTGGCGCGAACGTGATCAATCCCCCAATCCTCGCGCATCAGCGCGGCTTTGGGGTCGTCGTCATAGCGGATGATGTCGATCACGCGGTCGAGGTTGAGGAAGGCGACGATAAAGCCCTCCAACACCTCCAGCCGATGGTCGATCTTGGCCATGCGATGGCGCGAGCGGCGCAGCAGAACCTCTTGCCGGTGGTCAAGGAAGGCGCGCAGCACTTCCTTCATCGAACAGACCTTGGGCGTCACCCCGTCGATCAGCACGTTCATGTTCAGGCTGAACCGCACCTCGAGGTCCGAGTTGCGGTAGAGCATGCCCATCAGCACCTCGGGGTCCACGTTCTTGGAGCGCGGTTCCAGGATCAGTCGGATGTCATCGGCGGATTCGTCGCGCACGTCAGCGAGGATCGGGATTTTCTTGGTCTGGATCAGCTCGGCGATCTTTTCGATCAGCTTGGATTTCTGAACCTGATAGGGGATCTCGGTGACAACGATCTGCCACTGACCACGACCCAAATCCTCGACCTCGAACTTGCAGCGCAGGCGGAACGAGCCGCGCCCGGTGCGATAGGCCTGCGCGATATTCTCGGGCGGCTCGACGATGACGCCACCGGTCGGGAAATCAGGGCCGGGGACATAGTTCAACAGCGTGTCGTCGCGTGCGTCGGGCGTTTTGATCAGATGCAGACAGGCATCGCACAGTTCGGCAATATTATGCGGTGGAATATTCGTCGCCATCCCCACCGCGATACCGCTTGCCCCGTTGGCCAGCAGGTTCGGAAACTGCGCGGGCAACACGACCGGCTCGGTTAGTGTGCCATCATAGTTGTCGCGGAAATCGACGGCGTCCTCGTTCAGACCTTCCAGCAGCGCTTCCGCCACGATGGTCATCCGCGCCTCGGTGTAACGCGAAGCCGCCGGGTTGTCGCCGTCGATATTGCCGAAATTCCCCTGCCCGTCGACCAGCGGGTAGCGGACGTTGAAGTCCTGCGCCAGACGCGCCATCGCGTCATAGATCGCGGCGTCGCCATGGGGGTGATAGTTGCCCATCACGTCGCCGGAAATCTTTGCGGACTTCCGAAAACCTCCGGTTGCACTGAGTCGCAGCTCTCTCATCGCATAGAGGATTCGCCGGTGCACCGGCTTCAGCCCGTCCCGCGCATCGGGCAGGGCCCGGTGCATGATCGTGGACAAAGCATAGGTCAGGTAGCGCTCACCAATGGCGCGGCGCAGCGGTTCGGCTACCTCGCCCCCGCCTTCGGGGGCCTCCATGTTGGGGTCGTCGATCGTATCGTTCATACATGATGTGATACGACGCACGCGCGCCTTGGTAAAGCAATCGCCGCATATTTTGCTGGGGACAAGTCGCGCTTTTTGCAACAGGGGGAGGCAACCCCCGGATTTCCCCCATTTTTCGACTCGGTCCACAAAATATGCTAGGATTTCATCAATTGAGTTGCTGCCTGTTTTTTGATGTTACGATTGCCGGGGGATGCGCCATGACGCGCCTGATACTAGTTACCTTTGCCGCACTTGGCTGGACTTTCTATGTAATGAGCGGAGGTCCCGATTTCGAACCGCGTGGGTTGCGCGCCGATCAACCAGATCGCGTAGCGGTGGCGCCAAGGCCCGCCCCGAAACCTTTGGTCGAGCCGCCGGTCGAAAAACTTGTGACCCGCGTGGCTTTGCAACCCTCGGATATCGTTCAACCTAAGGCCGATGCCGAACCGGTGTTGGGTGAAGAGGAAACCAAGGCCCTGCTGTCACAGGTCGCCGCAGGGTTGCGGGCCAACCCGTCCCTGTTCGATGACCAGAACGTGACCCTGACGCTGGCATCGCTGGAACAAGGGGTTGCCGGGTTGCAGCAGGTCGTAACGGATGTCGAACCCGAACTGGCGGCAATTCCGACCCCGCCAGAGCCCGAGAAAGACATCCGCGAAATCTCGGGCAACCGGGTGAACATGCGCGATGGCCCCGGCACGATCTATCCCATCATCGGCAAGGCCGTGATCGGCCAGAAAGTCGAAATCCTCAGCGAATCCGGCACCGGCTGGTTGCGCCTGCGCGTGGTACCTACGCAACAGATCGGTTGGATTTCGGCCTCACTCGTCCGGAAATCCAACAACTAGAACCTGCATGTCATTGCTCTGCCGCATTCCTGACCATAGCTATTGGCGCAGGACAAGGTCGGGGATGACATGCAAAAATCAATTCTCATTACAGGCTGTTCATCCGGCATCGGCCTGGACGCCGCACACGGTATGCGTGCACGCGGCTGGCGGGTTTTTGCATCCTGCCGCCAACAGCGGGATTGTGACCGGCTGCGGGCGCAGGGGTTCGAAAGCCCGCGAATCGACTATACCGACGCGGCGACCATCACCGCTGGCCTGGCCGAGGTGATCGAGGCCACGGGCGGCACATTGGACGCGGTCTTCAACAACGGCGCGCACGGTCTGCCCGGCGCGGTCGAGGACCTGCCCACCGACGGCCTGCGCCAGATATTCGAGACCAATTTCTTTGGCTGGCACGAACTGACCCGGCAGGTCATCCCCATCATGCGGGCGCAGGGGCATGGGCGAATCGTCCAGAACTCATCGGTGCTGGGACTGGTGGCAATTCCGTGGCGCGGGGCCTATGTGGCCACGAAATACGCGGTCGAAGGTCTCACCGACACGCTGCGGATGGAACTGCGGGGCACCGACATCAAGGTCATCCTGATCGAACCCGGCCCGGTCACGTCGAAAATCCGCGTGAACTCGATCCCGATGTTCGAACGGTTCATCGACTGGCAGAACTCGGCCCTGCGCGAAAAATACGAGGCCGGTTTGCTGAAGCGGCTCTACGAATCCTCGGGCCCCGACCGGTTCGAATTGCCGGCCTCGGCGGTAACCAGAAAGCTGGCCCATGCGATCGAATCCCGCAGGCCCCGGGCGCGGTACTACGTGACGACCCCCACCTATATCGCCGGATATCTGCGCCGCGTCCTGCCCACCCGCGCGATCGATCGCATTCTGTCTGCGGGCTGAGGAAAAAAACCTGTTCGCTTTTGGCGCGACAAGGGCTAGATCAGGCCAATCGCAACAATAACACTAAAGACGGTGAATTCATGGACCTCTTGATGGTCGTTTTGCTTCTGGCCATGGCGGCCGTGGTCGTTGTTCTGACTTTGGGCATCGCCAATTTCGGCAAGGGCGGCATGGAAGCTGCGAAGAAAAGTAACAAGATGATGCGCCTGCGTATCCTGTTTCAGTTCATTGCCGTCGTGCTGATCGTGCTTTTCGTCTGGCTGCGCGGGCAAGGAGTGCAATAGATGGTCGTCCTGAACAAGATTTACACCCGCACCGGCGATGACGGCAAAACCGCTTTGGGCAATGGTGAGCGTGTAGCCAAGTATTCGGGCCGCGTCACGGCCTATGGTACGGTCGACGAGTTGAACGCCTTTGTCGGCGTCGCCCGCACCGAAGCGGACGGCGGCACCGACGCCGCCCTCGCCCGCATCCAGAACGACCTGTTCGATCTGGGCGCAGACTTCTGCCGCCCCGACATGGAAAAAGATGCCGAGGCCGACTATCCGCCCCTGCGCATCGCGCCCGCTCAGATCGACCGGCTCGAGGCCGAGATCGACGCGATGAACGCCGATCTGGAGCCGCTGCGCAGTTTCATCCTGCCGGGCGGCTCGCGTTTGGCGGCCCATCTGCATGTCTGCAGAACGGTCTCGCGCCGGGCCGAGCGGCTGGCCGTTGAACTGACCAATATGGAACCGGTGAACGCGGTGGCAGTGAAATACCTCAACCGTCTCAGCGACTGGTTCTTTGTTGCGGCCCGTTGCGCCAATAACGGCGGCAAGGATGATGTTTTGTGGATTCCCGGCGCCAACCGCTAGGCGCCCGTTCCCCACACCCCGGCCCTGCGCTTCCGCGCGCCGAAAAAAGCGCAAAACGCGACGTCCCAAATGCATGACGTGACGATTTTGCTCTGTCGCAGGTGGGGCTGAGACGCTATGCAGTCCCCCGAGAGCATTGGTGGGCCTCGCGGCTTACCATTTTTTGTGAGGAGCAAGCGCAAAATGAAGGTACTCGTGCCTGTCAAACGCGTGATTGACTATAACGTGAAGGTCCGTGTTAAGGCGGACGGGAGCGGAGTTGATCTCGCCAATGTCAAAATGTCGATGAACCCGTTCGACGAAATTGCTGTTGAAGAAGCGATTCGCCTGAAGGAAGCGGGCAAGGCGGATGAAGTCGTTGCCGTTTCGATCGGCGTCAAGCAGGCGCAGGAGACGCTGCGCACGGCGCTGGCGATGGGTGCGGACCGTGCCATTCTGGTGGTTGCGGCGGATGACGTGCACACCGATATCGAGCCTCTGGCGGTGGCCAAGATCCTCGCCAAAGTGGTCGAGGAAGAGCAGCCGGGCATCGTTCTGGCGGGCAAGCAGGCGATTGACAACGACATGAACGCCACCGGCCAGATGCTGTCGGCCCTGCTGGGCTGGTCGCAGGGCACCTTTGCCTCGGAACTGGACATCGAAGGCGACAGCGCGAAGATCACTCGTGAAGTTGACGGCGGGTTGCAGACCATCAGCGTCAAGATGCCGACCATCGTGACGGTCGATTTGCGCCTGAACGAGCCGCGCTATGCCTCGCTGCCCAACATCATGAAGGCGAAGAAAAAGCCGCTGGATGAAAAAACCGCCGCCGATTACGGCGTCGATGTCACACCGCGTCTGGAAATCGTCAAGACCGACGAGCCGCCGGCGCGCGCCGCCGGTATCGTTGTGGGCTCGGTCGACGAGCTGGTCGAGAAACTCAAAGAAGCGGGGGCTGTGTAATGGCTGTACTTCTGCTTGCCGAAGTCAACAATGGTGAGTTGTCGCTGGACGCCACCGCCAAGGCTGTCAACGCTGCGAAAGCTCTGGGTGACGTGACCGTTCTGGCCGCGGGCGGCTCTGCCGCTGCCGCCGGTGAGGCTGCCGCCAAGATCGACGGTGTGGCACGCGTTCTGGTCGCCGAGGATGCCTCGCTGGGGCACCGCCTGGCGGAATCGACCGCGGCGCTGATCGTGTCGCTGGCCGATGGCTACGAACATATCGTGGCACCGGCAACCACCGACGCCAAGAACGTGATGCCGCGCGTGGCCGCGCTGCTGGACGTGATGGTGATCTCGGATGCGTCGGGCGTGGTGGATGGCTCGACGTTTGAACGCCCGATCTATGCGGGCAACGCGATCCAGACCGTGAAATCGAGCGACGCCAAGAAGGTCGTCACCCTGCGGACCGCCAGCTTCGATGCGGCGGGCGAAGGCGGCTCGGCCCCGGTCGAAACCATCTCGGTTCCGGGCTCCGAAGGCCTGTCGGAATGGGTCGAGGACAAGGTGGCGGAAAGCGACCGTCCGGAACTGACCTCGGCTGGCGCGGTTGTCTCGGGCGGCCGTGGGGTTGGCTCGGAAGAGGACTTCAAGCTGATCGAAACGCTGGCCGACAAACTGGGTGCCGCCGTTGGCGCCTCGCGTGCAGCAGTCGATTCGGGCTATGCGCCGAACGACTGGCAAGTGGGTCAGACCGGCAAGGTTGTCGCCCCTGATCTGTATGTCGCGGTCGGCATCTCGGGCGCGATCCAGCACCTTGCGGGCATGAAGGACTCGAAGGTCATCGTGGCGATCAACAAGGACGAAGAGGCACCGATCTTCCAGGTCGCCGATTTCGGCCTCGTCGCCGACCTGTTCCAGGCAGTGCCGGAACTGACCGAGAAACTCGGCTGATCACAGCCATAGATTTTTCTGCGGAAAATCCTGGAACGGCCCGCCAATTGGCGGGCCTTTTTCAATTCAGATCGCTGATCGCAGAATATAGCGCATCCGCGATCCGGCGATGCGAGGCCGGTCCGATCATATGTTCGGCCATGGGCTGCTGCAGGGTTCCGAACAGCAAGTCCTCAATCTCGTCCGAGTCGCCGGACATCTGGACGCTGAGTTCAACGATACCGGCGCAAAGCGGTCTCAGCCGCTCGACCATATCGGCGCCGACAAAAACCGGATCACAGCCAAGCGGGCCGCCATGTTCAGCCGCAATCTCACCTTCCACGCGCAGCCACAGCAGAATGACCGGCGGCTCGATCTGTTGCAGCAGGGTGCCCATCGTCCGGGTCCATTTCTGGCGCAACTCCTGTGCCACGACCTCGTACCGCGCATCGGAACATGCGTGCAGCCGCCCCAGCAGGTGGCGGACGAAATGCACATCCGTGACGTCCAGGTCCGGATACAAGGTGACCAGGTCCTCGGTCGGGGCGAGGAACCGGTCGTTGCGGCGCGGATGGACTTTGTAAAATCGATTCGACTGCCCCAGCGCGCCCGGCACCTGCATCACACAAAGCTCGGCCGCATTGGCCAGTTTCAGCAGGTCGGCATCCTGCGACAGCGCCTCCAACCCGCAGAACAGGCTTCCGAAATTGACGCATTTGCGATCCAGACGCTGTTCCAGAGAGGCCGCAAATGGCGTGTCGACAAAACGCCCAAACGTTTCATCCCCGCCCAGACAGGCCATATAGGACCCGTCCAACGATCGCTTCGGCCCGCGAAACTGCAGCTTCGATGCCCCGTATTGGCACACGTGGTCTTCGGGCAATCCCGCGCCCGTTTGATGATAGCTCATGACACTCACCCATTTTTCACCCGGCTGCCATCCTGCCGCCTTGGGTCTTGAGAAAATGCTAATGTGCGCATTTGAAGCAAATCTGAGCCAACCGAGTCCCTTGCCGCCCGCCCCGAACTGCCGGTAATGTCGCGGCAACCTTAGAACAAAGGCACTGAACATGGATGTAAAATCGGTCGGAGTGATTGGCGCGGGCCAGATGGGCAACGGCATTGCCCATGTATTGGCGCTGGCGGATTATGATGTGCTGTTGAACGATGTCAGCCAGGACGCGCTGGACCGCGCCGTGACCACGATTGAAGGCAATCTGGCGCGTCAGGTGTCGCGGGGGAAGGTCTCGGAGGAGGCCATGCAGGGGGCGCTGAAGCGGATCACCACGACGCTGGACCTGCCGCAGCTAGGGCAGACCGATCTGGTGATCGAAGCGGCGACCGAGCGCGAGACGATCAAGCAGGCGATCTTTGAGGACCTGCAGCCGCATCTTCTGCCGCATACGATCTTGACCTCGAACACATCCTCGATCTCGATCACCCGACTGGCCAGCCGGACGGACCGGCCCGAGCGGTTCATGGGTTTTCACTTCATGAACCCGGTACCGGTGATGCAACTGGTGGAACTGATTCGCGGCATCGCGACCGATGAAGAGACGTTCAGCACCTGCAAGTCCGTGGTGGACCGGCTTGGCAAGACCGCCGCCAGCGCCGAGGATTTTCCCGCCTTCATTGTGAACCGCATCCTGATGCCGATGATCAACGAGGCGGTCTATACGCTGTATGAAGGTGTGGGCAATGTTCAGTCCATCGACCAGTCGATGAAGCTGGGTGCCAATCACCCGATGGGGCCGCTGGAACTGGCGGATTTCATCGGGCTGGATACCTGTCTGGCGATCATGAACGTGCTGCATGACGGGTTGGCGGACACCAAGTATCGCCCCTGCCCGCTGCTGACCAAATATGTCGAGGCCGGATGGCTGGGCCGCAAGACCGAGCGCGGGTTTTACGATTATCGCGAAGAGGTTCCGGTTCCGACACGGTAAAGGGGCCAGCGCCCTCGCCCGGAGTATTTTGGACAGATAACGTTTCGGATCAGGCGTCGGGTGTCTGGCCCAGTTCCATCGTGCGTTTTCTGAGCCAGGCCATGAAGCCGCGCGGGTCGCGTTCCAGCAATTGCATGTCTTCGTCCGAAACCGGATTGCCGATCACCGGGGATTGCGGTTTGTTGCAGGAGCGGACGATCTCGTGCAGCAGCAGGCCCTGCCGCAGGATCGCGGACAGTTTGTTGGCGATCTGGTAGGCGCGAGAGTTGCGGCCCGGGAAGAAGATCGGCACCACCTGAGCGCCCGAACGGCGGATCATCTTGGCGGTAAAGACGTTCCATTCGCGTTCGATGGCCGGGCCGAACCAGTCATCCGACGACATCACCACTCCGGACGGGAACAGGGCCACGACGCCGCCGTTTTTCAGATGCTCCATCGCCTTGCCACGCATTTCCAGCATTTTGGCCTGCGCCTCGGGGTCGTGCGGGAAGGGGACGGGGATCATGAACGAGGTCGCGGCCTCGTCCAGCCCGGTCAGGACCGAGCGGGTCAGAATGCGGTAGTCGCTACGCACCCGTCCGATCAGTTCGGCCAGGATCATACCGTCGACCATGCCATGCGGATGGTTTGCGACGACAACAACCGGGCCTTTCTTGGGAATGCGGTCCATCTGGTCCTGCGGGGTGGTCAGGTCGATCCCCATGATATCCAGCGCGCCGCGCCAGAATCTCTGGCCCCGGTAGTATTCGTTCTTTTTCTCGAACTTGTTGACCATCCGCAAAATGGTCAGCTTGCCGGTGCACCATTCGATGGCGCGGATGGCCGTTGCGGTCCAGGCGTCGTCGAACGAGTTCGCATAGGTCAGGGTTCTACGGTCGTAGATTTCGCCCTCATCCGCGGTCCCATCCACCATCGGGCCTGTCTTGGTTTCGTGCGTCGTTTCCGCCAATTCCTGGTCTTCCCGTTCTTCCTGTCCCGGCGGGGCGGTTCAGAACCCCTCTCCGAACTTGTCGTTCACAAGAGCTTCCAGGGCTTCTGCCAATGCCTCAGCATCCGGCCCGGACGTCTCGACGTCAATAGTGGTTCCGCGCGAGGCTGCCAACATCAAAAGACCCATGATACTGTCGCCCGAGGCAGAAAGTCCGTCTTTGGACACCTCGGCGCGGGCATCAAAGCCTTCGACCAGTTCCACAAGCTTGGCCGAGGCGCGGGCGTGCAGACCTTTTTCGTTAATGATTTTCAGGCTTCGGCAGGTCATTTCAGTCAATCCGGTCTTCGTCCAATGTCACATTTTGCGCATTGATGTACTTCCGTCCAGCCTCCATCGCGCGGCGCACCGCATCGGCAACCGGCAGGTGGCGGCTTTTGGCCAATTTGATCAGCATCGGAAGATTTGCGCCATAAAGGATGCGCCGATCCTGCGGCGCGCAGGCCCGCAGGCTGAGATTCGACGGGCTGCCGCCAAACAGGTCGGTCACGATGACAACGCCGTCGCCCACGTCAACCTCATCGGCGGCGCGGCAGATTTCGGCCTGTTTTTCGTCGCGGTTGTGGTCGGCCTCGATCGCGATGGCCTTCAGGCCGGGCTGCGGTCCGACCACATGCTGCATGGCGGACAGGTACTCCTGAGCCAACCCCCCATGCGCTACGATCACTATCCCGATCAATCCGGCCTCACATTCAACGCGCGTCGTTCCATTTCGCGGTGCCTAATTGCCACCTGCTGCCCCCTTTCTGCAAGGGCTTTCGCAACCGCTTCGGCCATGGCGACGGATCGGTGCTGCCCGCCCGTGCAGCCGAACGCCACGGACAGGTGGGCTTTGCCTTCGGCGCGAAAGGCCGGCAGCAAGAGGGTCAGCATATCCACGACACGGTCGAAAAACGGTGCGTAGTTCGTATCGGACTGTACATAGTGCGCCACATCCGGGTTTCGACCATCTGCCGCCCGCAATTCGGGGCGCCAATAGGGGTTGGCCAGAAACCGGCAGTCAAACACCATGTCCAGACCCCGCGGCAGGCCGCGCTTGTACGAGAAGGATTCGATCGACACCGCCAGATGCCGACCGTCCTTGGGGGCGAACCAGTGTTCAACCTCTTCGCGCAACTGGTGCACGTTCAATGCGCTGGTGTCGATCAGGGTGTCGGCAATCTCGCGGATCGGGGCCAGCAGCTCTTTTTCCTGCCGCACGCCGGTTTCCGGGCTGGAATCGCGCGCCACCGGGTGCCGCCTGCGCGTTTCCGAGAATCGCCGCAACAGCACATCGTCACTGCAATCCAGATACAGGACTGTCAGATCGACCTGCGCCATCCGGCCCAGCTTGGCCGCCAGTTCGATAAACCCGATGGTCGAGAAATCCCGGTTGCGGGCGTCGATGCCAAGGGCCATCGGGCGGTCGCTGTCGGCCCCGTCCAAAAGTCGGGACAACAGCCCCATCGGCAGATTGTCGATGGCTTCGAACCCCAGATCCTCGAGCACGTGGATCGCCGTGGACCGGCCCGCGCCCGAGGGGCCCGTCACCAGTACGATGCGCCGTTGCGAAGTCATGTCCCGGGCCAATCCGTGGTCACGCGTCCCATCCTGAGAAGTTGGATCAAAGCTTCCGCCAAATTGGGCAGGTCGGCCCCGCGAAGCAAGGGAACAGATTGCCTCAGCACCTGCGTGGTTTCGGGTTCCGGCAGGCGGGCGTTTTCGGTTTGGTCCAGATCGATGACATAGGCCAGCGGCGCGGGGCCACAAGGCGTGGCCCGCAACAGGCCGATACCGCGCGCCTCGATCAGGCCCGAGATGTGCGGAACGGCACCGGCCATGACCTGATCCTTGTCCATGTGCAGATTGACACGGTCATCGGCGACCAGCCCCGCCCCCAGCGCCATCATGCGCAGACCAAGGCCGGATTTGCCCGACCCCGAGGTACCGACGATCAGAAGCCCCTTGCCATCGACGGCAACGCAAGTTGCATGAACACAGGCGCTGTCCTGATTTGAAGCATCTGACAGGGCCGCTATGGTCATGGTGTCAGACCGGCAGCCCCACGACAAAACGCGCGCCCAGCGGGTCCGAGGTGATGTCGGCCTCGGTCGGGCGGATGTTCTCGGCCCAGATCACGCCGCCATGGGCCTCGACAATCTGTTTCGAAATGGCCAGACCCAGGCCCGAATTGTTCCCGAAATGCTCGGCAGGGCGTTGCGAATAGAAGCGTTTGAACACTTTGGTCAGCGATTCTTCGGGGATGCCGGGGCCGGTATCTTCGACCACTACCAGCACGCGGTTGTCGCGCTTGCGGACCCAGACCCGGATCGCATCGCTTTCTTCGCAGAAGGAAATCGCGTTGGTGATGAGGTTGACAAAGACCTGCGCCAAACGGGCTTCCAACCCGTTAACCACGATGGGATCGGTCGGCAAGTCGGTGATGTAGTCGATGCCTTTCGACCGCGCATCCTCTCCCAGAAACTGCCCGATATTGCCCAGCAGTTTCAGCAGGTCAAAGGGCTGTTCTTCCTCTTTGACCAGTTCCGCATCCAGACGCGAGGCGTTCGAGATGTCGCTGACCAGACGGTCCAGCCGTTTCACGTCATGCTCGATCACGCCCAGCAGTTTTTCGCGCTGATCGTCGCGCTTGACCATGCGCAGTGTGCCGACCGCCGATTGCAGGCTGGCCAGCGGGTTCTTGATCTCATGCGCCACGTCGGCGGCGAATTGTTCGTTTGCGTCGATCCGGTTGTAAAGCGCCGTCACCATCCCGCGCAGGGCCTGGCTAAGGCGTCCGATCTCATCCGGGCGGGCGCTCAGGTCGGGGATGCGGATACGGCCGGGATTGACGCCGGTGCCACGGTCCTTGCCCATTTCGGCAGCAGCGGCCAGATCGGCTAGCGGATTGGCGATGGTCGAGGCCAGCACAAGGCTAAGCCCGATGGACACCAGCAGGGCCACCACGAACATCTGCAGCACACGTTCCTGTTCGCGCCGGGCCAGCGCGTCAATTTCACCGGCAGGCCCGGTAATCGCAACCGCACCGGCGGGGATGCCCTCGTACAGGATCGGCGCGGCGGCCACGATCACGGTATCGCCCGCATCATCGGAAACCGCCTGCACCTGATTCTGGCCCTGCAGCGCGGTCGGAACGATGGTCTGAACCCGCTGCGCGAGGGTGGGCGCCTCAACTTCCGACGACCAGTTGAAGATACGCGACAGGCCGGTCCAGACCGCGTTCAGCGTGTCACTGATCACCGTGCTTCCGGTCTGCAAATCCGCATCCGAGCGCAACAGCACCGGCAGTTCCGACTGCGGAGACGCCCCTCGGGTCCAGCCGATCAGGGTGCCGCTGGAATCGTAGACGAACACCTCGCCGCCTTCGGGCAGGCTCAGGCCCGCCAACGTGTCCTTGACGTCCAGATCAGCAGCGTTGCGGGGATTTTGCGCGCTGCCCTGCCGCAACTGCGTCTCGAAAACGTTGCTGACCAGCTGCGCGTCGCCCATCAGGTTGCGCGCGGTCTGCTGAACCTGTTCCTTGCGGGTGTCGTTCAGGTAAAGCAACCCGGTCACGAGAATGACCAGCGCGATCAGGTTGAAA
Source organism: Ruegeria sp. AK4 (assembly GCF_056541025.1). Taxonomy (NCBI): domain Bacteria; kingdom Pseudomonadati; phylum Pseudomonadota; class Alphaproteobacteria; order Rhodobacterales; family Roseobacteraceae; genus Ruegeria; species Ruegeria sp. AK4. The sequence continues at coordinate 488,623 of NZ_JBQFXS010000003.1, read as the reverse complement.
GTGATGATCTTGCGCGCCAGCGGCGAGCCGCGCAGGGAAAACAGGTTCCGCCTGGATCGCTTCTGCTGCAGCTCTACCGACTCGGGGTCCTGCGGGATAACCCAGTCATCCCCCAGAACGACGTCACCGTCGCGCATTTCGTCGGATCGTTCAGTGTCGCGCACGGAACCCCATTACCTCTTGTAGACGGCCACGCCTATTCTTCGTTGTATCTGTACCCGATCCCGTACAGGGTTTCGATGGCCGAAAACTCTGGGTCTGCTGCGCGCATCTTCTTGCGCAGGCGTTTGATGTGGCTGTCGATCGTGCGGTCGTCCACATAGACCTGATCGTCATAGGCCACATCCATCAGCTGGTCGCGGCTTTTGACAAAGCCCGGACGCTGGGCCAGCGCCTGCAGCAACAGGAACTCGGTCACGGTCAAGGACACATCGGCCCCCTTCCAGCTGACCGCGTGGCGCAGCGGGTCCATCCGCAATTCACCCCGTTCCATCACCTTGGTGTCGCCGGTATTGGCGGCAGCGGCATCGCCGCTTGTGGCCTCTTGCCGGCGCAGCAGCGCGCGGATGCGTTCCACCAGCAAACGTTGCGAGAAAGGCTTTTTTACATAGTCATCCGCGCCCATGCGCAGGCCCAGAACCTCGTCGATCTCGTCATCTTTCGAGGTCAGGAAAATAACTGGCATCTGCGTCTTCTGGCGCAGCCGCTGCAGCAAATCCATGCCGTCCATACGCGGCATCTTGATATCCAGCACGGCCATATCCGGAAGCTTCTTGTTGAACGCGTCCAGAGCGGCCTGCCCGTCATTGTAAGTTTCGACCTCGAAACCTTCGGCTTCAAGCGTCATGGACACGGACGTCAGTATGTTTCTGTCGTCGTCCACCAGTGCAATCTTCGACATCGGGTTCACCCCTATTCCTGCTCACTCACGCAATAATACGCTTTTTTGTAAGACATTGTTGGCGGTTTTGATCTACCGAATCAATCCGTAACCACGAATCGTGCCATTCTTGCGGCAGGTATGCGGCAAAATTGCCTTGCCCTGCCCGAATTGTTGCCCTGAATAGAGGCAGGCAATTCGTGATGGCGCTAAACCTGTGCTTGGTTGCGCTAACTCGCCGAACCCGCCTGTTCATGCCCCAAAATACCATGATAAGAGGCGCTTGACCGCCGGACTAATTCCGGCATCTGCCCCAAAGGCGCATCCGGCCCAGAGCCCTCGCGCCGCCACAGGAGAAGACACACATGACATCTGGACGGGTTAACCCGCAATTCCGCCTCGAGGATCAGGGCATCGAGGGTCTGGGACATGTCTATTACAACTTCATGGAACCGGCGCTGATCGAAGAGGCGCTGAAGCGCGGCGAAGGCACCCTTGGCAATGGCGGTGCGTTTCTGGTCACGACCGGCAAGTTCACCGGCCGCTCGCCCAAGGACAAGCATGTCGTCAAGACCGACAGCGTCGCCGACACCATCTGGTGGGAAAACAATGCCGAGATGACCCCGGATGGCTTTGACGCGCTGTACCAGGACATGCTGGCCCATATGAAGGGCCGCGACTATTTCGTGCAGGACCTCGTCGGCGGGGCCGATCCCAGCTTTTCGATCAACGTGCGCATGGTCACCGAACTGGCCTGGCACAACCTGTTCATCCGCCATCTGCTGCGCCGCCCGGATCGTGAGGATCTGGACGATTTCACCGCAGATTTCACTGTCATCAACTGCCCCAGCTTCCAGGCCGACCCGGCCAAACACGGCTGCCGGTCCGAGACTGTGATTGCGCTTAACTTTGACCGCAAGATGATCCTGATCGGCGGTACCGAATATGCCGGTGAGAACAAGAAATCCGTCTTTACCCTGCTGAACTACATGCTGCCGGAAAAAGGCGTGATGCCGATGCACTGCTCGGCCAACCACGCCGTTGGCAACCCGGTCGATACGGCTGTGTTCTTCGGCCTGTCGGGCACCGGCAAGACCACCCTGTCCGCCGATCCGGCGCGGGTTCTGATCGGCGACGACGAACATGGCTGGTCGGACCGCGGCACCTTCAACTTCGAGGGCGGCTGCTATGCCAAGACGATCAACCTGAACGCCGAGGCCGAACCCGAGATCTACGCCACGACCAGCAAGTTCGGCACCGTGATCGAGAACATGGTGTTCGACCCCGAGACCAAAGAGCTGGATTTCAACGATGACTCGCTGACTGTGAACATGCGCTGTGCCTATCCGCTGGAATATATCTCGAACGCATCGAAATCGGCACTGGGCGGGCACCCGAAGAACATCATCATGCTGACCTGCGATGCCTTCGGTGTTCTGCCTCCGATCGCGCGGCTGACGCCTGCGCAGGCGATGTATCACTTCCTGTCGGGCTTCACGTCGAAGGTTGCAGGCACCGAGCGTGGCGTGACCGAACCGCAGCCCACATTCTCGACCTGCTTCGGCGCGCCCTTCATGCCGCGCCGCCCCGAGGCCTATGGCAACCTGCTGCGCGACAAGATCGCCCAGCACGGCGCCACCTGCTGGCTGGTCAACACCGGCTGGACCGGCGGTGCTTATGGCGTGGGCAGCCGGATGCCGATCAAGGCCACCCGTGCCCTGCTGACCGCTGCCCTGGAAGGTTCGCTGGCTGACGCCGAATTCCGCAAGGATGCGAATTTCGGCTTTGACGTGCCCGTCTCGGTGCCCGGCGTTCCCGAGGTTCTGCTGGACCCGCGCCGCACCTGGGACGATCAGGCCGCGTTCGACAAGCAGGCCGAGAAGCTGGTGCAGATGTTTGCCGAGAATTTCGAGCAATACGTCCCGTTCATCGATGAGGATATCAAAGCCGTCGCAATCGGCTGATCCGGATCAAGGGGCGTTCGCGCCCCTTCTTCTTTCCGGGCACCTGTGTGCCCTTTGATCACCTTAGAGTTGCGAAATTAACGGATTAGTTACGAATGCATTGCCCGTCGCTAAAACATCGGGTAAATCTGCTGCCTATTAGACTGAATAAGCCCGGCGCTGACGCACCGGGCCGAAATTGAAAATACCTATGGGCGGCTCATGCAAACACACTCACGTTGGCGATTTGAGCAACCTAATCAGACGTGTAGTCTATAAGTATGGGGATATGTGTCAATATGGGACTTGCTGAAAAATATCTTGTTCAGCCTGTTTCGACTCGTGGTGAATTTGCGGGCTTTGGCGCAGGCAACAACAGGTAAATCAATGACAGAAATCTCGAAACTCACCGAGCTGCGCAAGCTGATGCAGAGCATGGAACAGACCCTTGGGCTGGAAAAGCTCTCTCCGGTTGAACGCGATATCTACTACGCGGCCGAAGAACTTTCCAAAGCCGATCAAGAGGTCCGCACCTTCGGTCTGATCGAACACACGCTGGTCAAAAGCGTGTCGCGCCCGACCTTTTTCCGCGCCCTGAAGTCGCTGGTCGAAAAAGGCTACTTGTCGCAAAGCGGTACGGCCAACCGGGGACGGTATATCGTTCATGCCCCCAGATGACGCCCCGAACCTGCGTTTCGGTGACTGACCACCGTGCGCAACTGGGCTTCTGACACCGTATACGCCTCACTGGCTTACGTTCTGGCGTGGTTCCTCTCGTTCGAGGTGCTGATGCCGTTGCAGAACGTGTTCTTTCCTGAATATCCCAGCCGGGCCAGCCTGTTGTTCCTGCCGCATGGCGTGCGGGTTCTGTCGGCGTGGCTGATGGGGTGGCGGGCCATACCCGCCCTGCTGCCCGGCGTGTTTTTCGTCTTTTGGTATGTCGGCGGGTCGGACGTCTTTCTGCCCAGCCGCCTGCTGGCCATCACGATTGCTGTCACCACCGTTCCTGCCGTGTTCTACCTGCTCAAATGGGCGGGATGGGACCTGTTTCCACGGGCCGACCGCAAACCCTGCTGGAGCTGCATCATGGGCGTCGGGGTGATCACCTCATTCCTGGTGTCCATGCTGACCAATCTGGCCTTTGGCAGTGCAACCGCCGAATACATCGCCTATCTGATCGGCGATATCTCGGGCCTGTTCTTCCTGATGCTGGGCCTCTATTTCGCCTTCCGTTTCGCCGAGAACGGGCGTTAACCCACAAGCCCGCGCCGCAGCAGGTTCAGACCGGCCACAAGCAACACCCAAAGCGTCGCCTTGCGAAAACTCGCCTGATCGATCCGGTTCTGCAGACGCACGCCAATCCACATCCCGGCCAAGGCGGGCAGTATCAGCGCGGCGGACAGCGGAACCGTATCGGCACGCAGAATCCCCGACCCCAGATGCGCTATCACAAGGGCCACCGCACCCAGCCCGTAAATGACGCCCTGAATGCGGATCTGTTCCAGTTTCGGCGTGTTCAGCGCCGTCAGATAGGCAACGGTCGGCGGCCCCCAAACGCCGGACATGCCGCCCACCAGCCCGGCAACCGACCCGACCAACGCCTCGATCCGCGCCGAAGGGTGATGGATCACCAGACGCACGCCCAACACCTGTATCAGCGCAAAGAACGTGACCGGAATGCCGATCATCAGCAGGAAGGCCGATGGCGGCAGGATGCTGACGAACTGCGCCCCCGCCAGCAGAAAGATCAGCCCCACGATCAGAAACACCCGGAACCTGCGGATCGATTGCACCGCCGCGCCTGTCCCTTCGCGCAGGGCCTGCACCCCGTTGGTGACAAGCGTGGGCAGGATCAGCCCGGCCAGCGCCAGATTGGGCGGCATGATCATGCTGAGACCCGAGACCAGGATCATGGGCATCGCGAAACCGACCATGCCTTTGACGCAGCCCGCCACAAAGGCGATCAGGATGGCCAGCGCAAATTCCAGTGGCGTGAGTGCGGAAAAAAATGTCATGACCTCTCAATATCATCCACCGGGCGCTCTGCACCTGCAAAATGAACAGCGCAACTTTCGAACTTTTTTATGCCTCCACAGGTATTTTTGTTGCGCTGCATGTGCAGCATGGTATGACCGTACGACCGACAAAAGGATGCGATTCATGGCCCACGACGGACAGGATATGACCGAGATGACGACAGCAGCAGTTTTGCCCGACCTTCTTGCCCTGACCCGGGCCGCAGTGCCAGCAGTCAAGACCGTGTTCGAGCGCGCCCGCGAGTCCGTGCGCGGCATGGTGACGGCAGATGGCCGCATCTCGGGCGCTCTGATCGAGGCCAACCAGACCGCCGCCCACGGGCTGGCGTGGCTGGCCACCTATCACCAGTCACTCACCCAGATGCAACGCTGGGCCGAGGCGCTGGAGGCCGAAGGCAAGTTCGGCGAGGTCGAGCAGCTTTTGCACCAGATCGCCTTTGGTGAATACCTGCATCAGGTCGCAGGCGGCATCCCGATGAATCAGGGTGAAGTCGTGCGCCTGCAGGATTTGGGGCTGGGATGGGATGCGCTGTCGGGCTTCCAGTGCAGCGAAGTGCAGACCCTAATGGCGCAGGCCAATTCGCAGGCCGCGCGCACGCGTCTGGTCGAATTGATGCAGGATCAGGCCGGTTCGACCATGTTCGGGGCCTCGGGTCTGGACGAAGAGCTTGAGATGATCCGCGAGCAATTCCGCCGCTATGCGCAGGAAAAGGTCGAACCGAATGCGCATGACTGGCACCTGAAGGACGAGTTGATCCCGATCGAGATCATCGAGGAACTGGCCGAGATGGGCGTTTTTGGCCTGACCATCCCCGAAGAATTCGGCGGGTTCGGGCTGTCCAAAGCCTCGATGTGCGTCGTGTCCGAGGAACTGTCGCGCGGCTATATCGGTGTCGGCTCGTTGGGCACACGGTCCGAAATCGCCGCCGAGTTGATCATCGCCGGCGGCACGGATGAGCAAAAAGCGCAGTGGCTGCCCAAAATCGCCAGCGCCGAGATTCTGCCCACCGCCGTTTTCACCGAACCCAACACCGGCTCCGACCTCGGCAGCTTGCGCACCCGCGCGGTCAAAAATGCCGAGGGCGATTATGAGGTCACCGGAAACAAAACATGGATCACTCACGCGGCACGCACCCATGTGATGACCCTGCTGGCCCGTACCAACCCGGACACCACGGACCATCGTGGCCTGTCCATGTTTCTGGCCGAGAAAACACCGGGCACGGACGAAAACCCCTTCCCCACCTCCGGCATGACCGGTGGCGAGATCGAGGTTCTGGGCTATCGCGGCATGAAGGAATACGAACTGGGCTTTGACGGCTTCAAGGTCAAGGGCGAGAACCTGCTGGGCGGTGAAGAAGGTAAAGGCTTTAAACAGCTAATGGAGACCTTCGAATCCGCCCGCATCCAGACCGCCGCCCGCGCCATCGGCGTGGCGCAAAGCGCGCTGGATATTGCCATGCAATACGCGCAGGACCGCAAGCAGTTCGGCAAGTCGCTGATCAACTTCCCCCGCGTCTCGGGCAAACTGGCAATGATGGCGGTCGAGATCATGATCGCCCGCCAGCTGACCTATTTCAGCGCGTGGGAGAAAGATCACGGCCAGCGCTGCGATCTTGAGGCCGGGATGGCCAAGCTGCTGGGCGCGCGCGTGGCCTGGGCGGCAGCGGATAACGGTCTGCAAATCCACGGCGGCAACGGCTTTGCACTGGAATACAAGATCAGCCGCGTTCTGTGTGACGCGCGCATTCTGAACATTTTCGAAGGGGCCGCCGAAATTCAGGCACAGGTCATCGCACGGCGTCTGCTTGGGTGACCGAATTAGGCACTCCTGTTTCCCCGACTGACCCGGCCTTTGTGCCGGGTCTTTTTCTGTGCCAGCGGGTCGACCACCCTGCCCTGATCCGTCGATGCAGCAACTTCCCCTATGATCCGGGCCGGAACACAGGTAGAGCGTCCTGCGAGACAACACCCCTGACCGAGCAGTTATATGACGAGACGACTTCTGGCACTTTGGGCAATCCTCGCCGCCCTGGCACTTGGCGGCTGTGCTACAGCGCCGGCGACCGCCACCCAAAGCGATATTGACGAGCTGGCGCAAGCCATCCGAAGCCTCGGCCCCGATGTCGATCCGGCCGAGGCGCAAGAGGCCGCCGTCATCGCCTATATCCATTCTCAGCGACTGAAGCAGGAATGGAACGTCACCGACGCGGCCATCATCCACAACGCCAAGATCGCCAACGGGTTTCGCGAAAAGGGCCTGTGCAACGACTGGGCCGAGGCCATGACCGGGCGTCTACGGCAAGAGCAGTTCAAAACGCTGGACCTGCATTGGATCACCTCTCCGCCGACGCAGTTCCGGATCATCCATCACTCGGCGCTGATCAGCGCCAAAGGTGACCCGATGGACAAGGGCATCATCCTCGATCCCTGGCGCAACAGCGGCGCGCTGTTCTGGACCCCGGTGGTCGAGGACACACGCTATAACTGGCGGCCCCGCCTGGAGGTGCGCGAGGAATTGCTGAGCGGCGCGAACCCGTATTGAAGGATACTCCCGATGACACGCCTGACCCTTCTGCTGCCTCTGATGGCCTTGTTCCAATGTGACAAGGACGAAACCGTCGCCGCCTATGGTGCGGCGGATCAGACATGGGTGCTGCAGGAAATTGACGGGCAGCCCTATGAAGCCAGCGCCCTGCTGCGCTTTCCCGAACAGGGCCGGATCGAGGGCAATGCCCCCTGCAACAGCTATAACGGCGCGCTGAACGCACCCTATCCGTGGTTCGAAGTCACGGACCTGACCGCCACCCGCGCCGCCTGCGCCGGTCTCGAGGCCGAGGGGTTCTATTTCGCCGCCCTGATGGCGATGACGCAGTCCGAGGTATCCGGCGACGTGCTGATCCTGCGCAACGAGGATGGGCACGAAATGGTGTTCAAAGCCGCCGAATAAGCTGTTCTAGAAACCGCGACCGCGCCTCGGGCAGCGGGTTATGCCCCAGTGCCGGGGCGACGCGGTGCTGCAGGAAATAGCCGGTGGTTTTCAGCCCCTCGACAATTTCTGAATCCGGCGCCTGCCCTTCGCCACGCAAGCAGGGCGGCAGCGGCAACAGCTTGTCGGCCCATTCCCCTGCCCCCTTGGCACTGACGGCCCGCCCGGTTTTGGGCGAGACATAGACCAGCCCCTCCGCCGCGCCAGTCACAGCGCAGGTTTGCAGGTCAAGGCCAAAGCCCAGCTCCTCCAGCAGCGCCAGTTCCCAACGCAGATAGGCCAGCGGCCAGATCTCATCCTGCCCCAGCAGGTCCATCAACTGTTCGGTCTGTTTGTAGATCGCGGGATGCGGCTCACGTTCCGGCAGGCAGAAGGACAGCAGCGCCACCACCGCGTTCAGCCCCGCCAGCGCCATCCGCCCCGAAAACGCCGCCGCCGCGCGGGACCGCAGGGGTTCGACCTGAAAACTGCCGATATGTTCCTCGAGCCGCGCACGCCACAGCACATCCAGTTGCGCACCGGGCTGCAGGATCGGCGCGATCTTGCGGCTGGTGCCACCGCGCACGACACCGGCATGGCGACCGTGGCCCTCGGTAAAGACCTCGATAATCGCTGCCGTTTCGCCATGACGGCGAGAGGTCAGAAGAATGCCGTGATCGCGCCAGTCCAAGATGTGATCCGGTTTTGTGTCAGCCTGCCCGCAGAAAATCCCAAGGACGCCTGATACGCAAGTGCTGACGATTCAGGGGCCCTTTTCAAAGCCGCCAAACTCTTGTGACTTTCTGCCATCCGTTTTGTCCGCGTTCTTGTCGCCCCCACCTGTGCCGTCATCAGGAAAGAGGGCATTTTATGATTGATGACGAACCCCTGCCAGCCACCTATTACGATGACAACGACATCTGGACGCTGGATCCCACCGCTGCGGACAAGCATGTCTACGAGGCGTTTGCCGCCGATGTGGTCGATCTTGTTCAACTGCTAGACGACAACAAGCCGATGTTGTCCCGGGATGTGTATGCAAGGCTTTTTGCCTCGCTGCGGGACCTGTCCCGGGTGTTGGGTCGGTACGAAGAGGGGTGGAATTTGGACTAGCGGGTTTGGTCGACCCGTCCACGAAAGCTTGACCCATCAGCCTTGCACGGATTAATTTAACTATATCGTTAAACAAGGATCCGATACCATGCGAGGCATCACAATCACCTACAAATACGACGGGGACGAGGCCGAATGGCTGGCCGCCGTCACCGAATTCATCGCGGCAATCAACAGCGACCCGGCTGCGGCGGGCAAGTTCACATATCAGGTCGCCGTGGCCGATGACGGCGTCACCCGGTTTCACTGGGGCCGATGGGACAGTGCCGAAACGTTGGCCCATGTTCAGGCTCAGCCCTATTTTCAGGCCTTTGCCCCCAAGGTGAAGGGTTTTGCCGGGGACACGCTCAGCGCCACCGGGCACGACGTCACCCTCAAAAGCAGCGGCTGGTGAGAGCCCCGCGCCCCGTCAGAATGTCATACCGGCGTGGATCAGGATGCCGACGACCATCAGGATGTTCAGCACCATCGAGATGCCATTGCCCACATAGATCGGCAGCTTGCCGACGACCAGCCCATAGGCGAACCACAGAAAAGACAGCGCCGCATAAAGCGACCAGGACAGCAGCGACTGGCCGGTGGCGTGTTGGGAATGGGTGAAATACAGCTTGACCAGCTGCGGCAGCGTCGCAAAGGGGCCGACCACGCCGATGAACACCATGAACCCCTCGAACCGCTGCATCCAGTGGCCCAGATTTGACTTTTCCAGTTTCTCTGCAAGCGTTTCAGCCACGCCAACACCTCATTTTTCCTGCTGTATCCGCGGGATGTGCCGGATTCTGACCGTGCGGGACACCGCGCCAAAATAATCGCTTTGCGCCGCCTGTCCAAGACCCGTTGGCGCGGACGTCAGTCCAGCCCTTCCTCGCCCAGCAGATGCCGCCCCTGCCGGTCTTCGACCTCGATCACCCAGAGGTCGGGGTCAAAGCCGCGCTGCCGGGTGACGGCGGCATCGACGTCAGACTCGGGGCCGCTGGACAGTTCGACCCATTTCCGCGCACCGCTCATCAGATCGAAGCTGCGCTGGAACGCGACCGCTTTCCCGTCGAGCGTGTTCAGCTTGACCAGAACAGCGCCGGCGGTGTTGTCGCCATGAGTGACGACAAAGGCCGGGATATCCTGCAGGCGCAGCCGCGCCAGATAGGCATGGACCCAGAATTCCGCCGTCAGCCGCGTCATGCATTGCCGTCTTTGAAATCCAGACCCATTTCCGAATACCGCTCGGATTCCTCAAGCCAGTTGGGCCGGACTTTCACCTGCAGAAACAGGTGGATCTTGCGGTCCAGGAACTCTTCCAACTCGGCCCGTGCGGCCTGACTGACCGCCTTGATGGTCTCGCCGCGTTTGCCCAGCACGATGCCCTTGTGGCCGTCGCGCATGACATAGATGACCTGATCGATCCTGGCCGAGCCGTCTTTGCGCTCTTCCCAGTTCTCGGTCTCGACGGTCAGTTGATAGGGCAGTTCCTGATGCAGGCGCAGGGTCAGTTTCTCGCGCGTCATTTCGGCAGCGATCATGCGCAGCGGCAGGTCGGCGATCTGGTCTTCGGGGTAAAGCCACGGACCTTCGGGCAGTTCCGAGGCCAACCACGTGCGCAGATCGTCAACGCCGTGACCCTTTTCGGCGGAAATCATGAAGGTTTCGGCAAACGGATAACGCGCGTTCAGGTCGCTGGTCAGCGCCAGCAATTTCTCGGATGGCACCTTGTCGATCTTGTTGATGGCCAGCGCGATGGTGCGGCCCTGCCCGATCTCTTCCAGACCTTCGAGGATGCGCTCGACCCCTTCGGTGATGCCGCGATGCGCCTCGACCATCAGCACGACAACATCGGCATCGGCGGCGCCGCCCCATGCGGCGGCGACCATGGCGCGGTCCAGACGGCGGCGGGGTTTGAACAGGCCCGGCGTGTCAACGAAAACCAGTTGCGCATCACCCTCCATCGCCACGCCGCGAATGCGGGCGCGGGTGGTTTGCACCTTATGCGTCACGATCGAGACCTTGGCCCCGACCATGCGGTTCAGAAGGGTGGATTTGCCTGCGTTGGGCTCTCCGATCAGGGCGATAAATCCGGCGCGTGTGGTCATGTGTGATGCGATCCTGTTTGCAGGTGCGCACCCCTATAGCAGAATGAACCTGCGGGCCAGAGGCATTTGTCGCATTGCCGCCATGCGGATAGGGCGGCAAATATGCGAACACGCCACGCCAAACCCAGCCAGGCACACCCTTTTCAATGAGGCAAAAATGAAACGACGCGAGTTTCTTTTGGGCAGCGGGGCCGCTGCCGGAGCGCTGGGGCTGGGCACATTCGGCTTGGCTGCGGGGGCTGAGGAACTGACCATGCAGCCCGCCAGCTTTGCCCTGCGCGATCAGGTGACGACCGGCATGGTCAGCCTGTCGCCAGACGCGCCGCCCCCGGTTCTGTACGGCCGCCAGGGCGAGGTGATGCGGCTGCCGGTGCGCAACACGCTGCCGGATTATACCGCGATGCACTGGCACGGGCTGCGGATTCCCAACGCAATGGACGGGGTCCCCTATCTGACGCAGATGCCCATCGGGCCGGGCGAGCGGTTTGACTATGAATTCACGCCCCCGGATGCAGGCACCTATTGGTATCATCCACATTGCATGACGATGGAGCAGATGGCCCATGGCCTGACCGGCGTGATGGTGATTGCCGAAGCCGAGGACCCCGGTTTCGACAGCGAACAGGTGATCAACCTGCGCGACTTCCGGCTGGACGAGGTGGGCGCATTCCTGCCCGCCTATACGCCGCGCGGGGCTGCGCGGGCGGGAACCTTTGGCAATGTGCACACGGCCAACTGGCTTCAAGCGCCGGTCTATGACCACACGGCAGGCGGGCTGGTGCGCCTGCGCATTGTCAACTCGGATACGACCCGCATCTACAAGCTGCATCTGCAGGGGGCAGACGCCCGGATCATTGCCTGGGACGGGCACCCGGTCGAGGGTGAGGTGGCGATGCCGACCGCCGAAGATCCGCTATTGGTCGGGCCGGGCCAGCGGGTGGATTTTGCTGTCGCGATGCCAGAAGTCGAGGGCGAAACCGTCGACCTGATGGCCAAACTGCCGGGGCAGCCACACCGGGCGATGACCCGGCTGCGGGCCATTGGCGCGAGCCTTGCCCGCGATCTGCGTGAGCTGCAACCTTTGCCGGTCAACCCGGTGCCGCGTCCCGATCTGGCAAACGCCGAGCTACATGAGTTCGTCTTTGGCTGGACTCCCGAAGGCGGCGAGCCCACCAACGGGTTCTGCGGCTCGCTGGGATATAATTTCTGGTCGATCAACCGCACGCCCTGGCCGGGGGACGCAGCGCAAGGGGTCGGGCCGCTGGCGACGCTGAAGCAGGGCAGGAGTTATGTTCTGCGCCTGCGCAATGAATCTCCGAACCTGCATCCGATCCACCTGCACGGGCTGGCGTTTGTTCCGTTGAAATCGAACCTGCGCAACCTGCCGCCATTGCTGACGGATACGATGTTGTTGCTCAAGGATGAGGTGGTGGAAATTGCTCTGGTCGCCGACAATCCCGGGGATTGGGCGTTCCATTGCCATGTGATCGAGCACCAGAAAACCGGGCTGACCGGATTTATCCGGGTGGTCTGACCCCTAGGGTTGCAGCGGCACGTTCAGCGCCAGCACATGGTTCGGGTAGGCTTGACCTTCGATACGGAAATCCGTGGTGCCAACCTGCCTGAACCCCTTGGACACATAGAAATCAATTGCGGGTGTGTTCTCGGAGTTTGTCGTCAGCCAGATCACGCTCCTGCCGTGGTCCCGGCAATACTCGACGGCGACGTCCAGCAAAGCTGTACCAATACCCTTTCCGTGATGTCTGGGCTGTATGTAAAACGTCACAATCTCTAGATCGGAAAGCCCGTCGACGGGTGCATCCCGTCCTTTTGCCAGCCGAACATACCCGTCGATGCCATCGCGGTTTTCCGAGACCATGACAAAGTCATTCCCTTCCTCAAGAAGGGTCTCAAACCGGTCCGTGGTGAACTCGGTCAACGCAAAATCGGCGAAGAATGAGTTCACGCCCTGCCGCAGGTAAGTGCCGACCCAAACCTCGATCGACAAGGCCGCAAGGCTGGCGGCATCTTCCTTTTTTGCCGGCCTGATCTTCACGCCTCACCCCCGGTGCGCAGGTTCAACCCAACCGCTCCAACAGCGCCTTGGCGGCCGCCTGTTCAGCCTGCCGCTTGGACCCTGCGGTGGCCTGAGCCTCGGTTCCGTCCTGCAGGCGGGCGGCGATGGTGAAGACGGGCGCGTGGTCGGGGCCGCTGCGTTTGACCTCGATATAGCTGGGCGGTTTCTGCCCGCGCGCCTGCGCCCATTCCTGAAGCGAGGTTTTGGCGTCGCGCGCATCGGCCTCGACCGTGTGGATGCGGTCGCCCCAGAGGGCCAGGATCACGTCGCGGGCGGCCTCGAACCCTGCATCGCGGTAGATGGCGGCGATGACGGCCTCCATCGCGTCGCCCAGCAGCGCCTGTTTGCGGCGGCCACCCGAGAGCATCTCGGACCGGCCCAGTTTCAGCACCGCGCCCAGATCGATCTGGCGGGCCACGTCAGCGCAGGCCTCTTTCCGGACCAGCGCGTTGAACCGCGGGGCCAGTTGGCCCTCGGAGGCTTGTCTGTCGGCCTCGAGCAGCGCGGTGGCCATGACGAGGCCCAACACGCGGTCGCCCAGAAACTCCAGCCTTTGGTTGTCGGGGCGGGTGGACGACGAGACCGATCCGTGCGTCAGAGCGCGCAGCAGTAATTCGGGGTTCGAGAATTCATACCCCAACCGCTGCTGGAACGCTCTTATCTCAGCGGAAAGCTTCAATTGACCGCCTTGAAGAACCGATCCCCGCGCCATGTCCAAAAGAACAGCATCGACCGGCCAGCAGACGAGAACATGATGCGGTCAGCGCGACCGATCAGGTTTTCATAGGGCACATAGCCAACCCCGTTTGCCGATTGCGGTATGCGGCTGTCGGCAGAGTTGTCGCGGTTGTCGCCCATGAAGAAATAATGGCCGGCGGGCACCGTGTAGATACCGGTGTTGTCCGAGCCCTGATTGCCGATATTCAGAACATCGTATGACACGCCGTTCGGCAGGGTTTCGATCAGGCGGTTCTTTTCACACACACCACCCAGCCCCACCGGGCCGTTGGAACAACGCGGGCGCAGGCGTTGCGGGCCTTGCGGTTCAGCGGTTTCGGTGAAGACGCCATCGGGCTGCTGCGGGACCGGCGTGCCGTTCAGGATGATCTGGCCTTCGCGGATCTGAATGCGGTCGCCCGGCAGGCCGATCAGACGTTTGATATAGTCGCGCCCGGTGACCGGGTGGCGGAAAACGATGACATCGCCGCGCTCGGGCTCACCGCCCCAGATACGGTTGCCATCCTCGCCCTGCATCCAGCCGCAGACGTCTTCGGCATCGATGTTCAGACCGACGCTGGGAATGATCAGGCTGGGGCACGAGGCGTAGGAGTAGCCGTAAGCCATTTTGTTGACGAACAGAAAATCCCCGATCAGCAGGGTTTCCTTCATCGAACCGGACGGAATCCAGAAGGGCTGAAAAAACAGGGTCCGGAAGACGCCTGCGATCAGCAGGGCGTAAACGATGGTTTTGATCGTTTCCCAAATGCCACTTCCGGTTTTGGCTTCCTCGGCCATACTGCTCTCCAGTCCTTGCGTCTTTGGGGTGCTACATGCGGGGCGGGTGGGGGCGAGTCAAGGCCGGGTGGCGCTATCTTGAAGCGGGCGCGCCTCGATCACCACAAAGGCCTGCGCCCAGGGGTGATCGTCGGTCAGGGTGACGTGGATGATCGCCTCGTGGCCTTCGGGCGTCATCTCTTTCAGCCGCTCGGCCGCCCAGCCGGTGACATGCATCACAGGCTGGCCGGTGCGCAGGTTGGTGACGGCCATATCCTTCCACGCGATCCCCATCCGCAGACCGGTGCCCAGCGCCTTGGAGCATGCCTCTTTCGCGGCCCAGCGTTTGGCATAGGTGCCTGCGGTGTCGTGGCGGCGCTCGGCCTTGTTCTGTTCGGTGTCGGTGAAGACACGGTTGCGGAACCGGTCGCCGAACCGGTCGAGTGTTCCTTTTATGCGGTCGATATTTGCGAGGTCTGTGCCGATGCCGAGGATCATGGTTTTCAGCCTCTTTCACCGCCAAAGAGCGTTCGTTTTGTCTATGTCGATTGCCATAATACGGTTCTGCAAAGTCCGATGGAAACCGCTGCCCAAAACAGCAGTACACTGTTTCTTAGAAGAAGGTCCCAAAAATCAATCTGGTGCCAATACCTGATCCTGTAGACCAACCCAACGAACTGCACAGTCAGCAACACCGATACTGACAAGCCAACCATGTAGAAGGCGTTGTACCACAACGTCGCGCTTGGGATCGCTTCAGAATGGAGTTTTGACCACGGATGCGATTGGACCAGTGTCGCCATAATTACCGGGAACACCAGGAGGTCGAGAGGAAAAAAGAACAGGCCATCGAGCCCCAGCTTATTTTTGGCAAAACCCGAATTGACCGACACCATCAATAGAAGAAAAAACCAAACAACGTATGTTATCCGATTAAACAACAAGGTTCTCTGCCCAGGCTGCCACAATTTCATCACGACAACCGCACCGTCAGGATCTTGTAACTCGCCAGCCCAAAGAACCCCGCAAAGGCGAAATCGAACCAGCGGCGGGCGCGGCGGTAGGTGCGGACCATGCGCTCGGACGAGAACAGGAAGGCGTAGCCGATGAAGATCGCCAGCGAGCCCGCGTAGAGCAGGCCGAAATAGCCCAGCAGCATGGACAGGCTGGCGTCATTCGGCGCGACGATGGCATAGATCGAGCCCCAGCTCAGGATCGCCTTGGGGTTGGTCAGGTGAATGGCCGCGCCCTTGGCGAAAATGGTGCCCAGCGAGCCAGTAACAGGGTTGCCCAGCGCGACCTCATCGGATGTCATCGCCCGGCGCAGCGCTTTCAGCGCCAGCCAGCCCAGATAGGCGACGCCGACATAGCGGATCACCTCGAACACCCAGACATTGGCCAGCATGATCGCCGACAGGCCCAAGGCGGCGGCAATGCCCCAGGCGGCGGAGCCTGCGCAGATGCCAAGGGCAAAGGCCAGACCGGCGGTGCGGCCTTCGTTCATGGCGGTTCCGGCAATGCCCATCGTCGCGGGTCCGGGGGACCCTCCGGCCATGATCCAGGCGAACCAGATCGCTATGAAGCCCGGGGTGATCATCGCGCAAAGGCCGATCTGATCAGGCCCAGTCCGGCAACCGCGAACAATCCGGCGACAACGCCGTCGATCCAGCGGCGGAACCGGCGGTATCCGGCCATCATACCGCTGACCGAAAACAGCATCGAATAGAGAAAGTTGTTCAGAAACCCTGCCGCAATGCAGATCAACGTCGCGGCGCCAACGGACAGCAAACCGTCATCCGGGCCGAGGCCGACCGACAATGCCGCCATCCATGCAATCACCGATTTCGGGTTGGACAGGTTCAGGACCAGCCCGCGCCAGAACCATTTGCCGCTGGCCGGGACGGACACTCTGGAGGCGTCGGGCCGCAACGCGGACCGCCCCGACTGCCACGCCAGCCACAGCAGGTAGAGACCGCCCAGCACCTTGAGCACCATCAGGACGTAGAGCGAGCTTTGCAGCACCGCGCCCATGCCGCTTGCGGCAATCAGCCCCCAGAACACCAGACCACAGGACAAGCCGACACCGTAGATAAGGCTGATCCTGCGCCCGTAACTCATCGCGATTGCGGCGTTTGAGATATTCGCGGGGCCCGGTGAGACCGCGACGATAAAGAAGGCAAGGGCCGTTACCGCAAGTGAGGTCAGGTCAATCATTCCCGCGCCTCATCCATCAGGCGGCGCATTTCGGCTATGGCGGGGGTGAGGCCCAGAAAGATCGCCTCGCCGATCAGGAAGTGGCCGATATTCAGCTCGCGCACTTCGGGGAAAGCCGCAACCGGTTTGACGGTGTCATAGGTCAGGCCGTGGCCCGCGTGCACTTCGAGGCCCAACGAATGCGCAAAGGCCGACATCTCGCGCAGGGCTTCCAGCTCGCGCGCGGCTTCGTCCATGCGGCCCTCGGCATGGGCATCGCAATAGGCGCCGGTGTGCAGTTCGATAACCTCGGCCCCGATGCGGTGGGCGGCCTCGATCTGGCGCTGGTCGGCGGCGATGAAGATCGAAACGCGGCAACCGGCCTCGCGCAGGGGCGCGATGTAATGGGCCAGCTTGTTTTCTTCGCGCGCGACCTCAAGCCCGCCCTCGGTGGTGCGTTCCTCGCGCTTTTCGGGCACGATGCAGACCGCATGCGGTTTGTGGCGCAGGGCGATTTTCTGCATCTCTTCCGTCGCGGCCATCTCGAAGTTCAGCGGCACCGACAGAACTTCCATCAGCCCGTCGATATCGGCGTCCGAGATATGGCGGCGGTCTTCGCGCAGATGCGCGGTGATGCCGTCAGCCCCGGCTTCTTCGGCCAGCTTCGCGGCACGCAGCGGGTCGGGATAAGCCCCGCCGCGCGCATTGCGCACGGTGGCCACGTGGTCGATATTCACGCCAAGACGCAGGTGGGTGTCAGACATCGTTCGAATCCTTCATTGTCCCTTGGGCCGACCCTAGTGGGTTTGACACCGTAACGTCAGCCTCTGCCTGCGCAAGACGTTTGATTTCTTCAAATTTCGCTTTGATCTTGGCGCGGCGGCGCTGCTGATAGGTGCGGATCAGCGGCAGGCTGAGATAGCCGCAGGCCACCCCCGCCACGATGCCCGGAATGACGCCGCCGACCATGTAGGGAAAGAACACATCGTCATAGAACCGGCTGAGCCCGTGCCAGTCGGCCTCACGTTCGGTGAACATGGCGATGCAGTTGTCTTTCAGATCACCCATCGCATCGGCGAACTTGCCCATCAGCCCGTCGGTGTCGCCCTTGCGGAACCGCGTGCCCAGCAGGAAATGGCCGGTCTGCAGGCTGACCACACCTATGGGCACATAGGTCAGCGGGTTACCAAAGAACGTACCTGACAGCGCGGCCAGAATGTTGCCGTTCAACAGCCGCGCGAGGACGGCGGCCACCAGAAAATGCAGGCCGTAGAACGGGGTGAACGCGGCGAACACCCCGGCCCCGATGCCGCGCGCAATGCGCTCGGGGCTGTCAGGCAGGCGGCGGACGCGGTGTTTGACGTAGTGAAAGGCGCGGGTCCAGCCGCCGCGCGGATAGACGAACTCTGACGCGATCTGGACAGGCGAGCGGCGATCTCGGCGCTTGAAAACCACTCCTGCTCACCCTTTCTCAGCCAGCCGCAACAGCGGTTTTCGCGCGTTCCCGAAACCGTTCGACCGCCGCAACGTCGCTTTCCGCCTCGAGCGTCAGCATCAGCGAATGCAACTGTTCCAGGTCGCGCAGTTCCACATTGATCAGCAGACGGTAAAAATCCGGTTTGCGGTCAACAAATTCGAGGTTCGAGATATTGGCCTTTTTCTCGCCGATCAATGTGCAAATACGCCCCAGCACCCCGGCGTCATTGCCAATGGTCAGATCCAGCGTCGCGCCGTAGACGGCCGGGTGCGTGCCCGAATGCCAGTGCAGATCGACCCAGCGTTCGGGCTCGTTTTCGAACTCGGTCAGGCGGTCGCAATCGATGGCGTGCACCACCACGCCCTTGCCGCGATAGGTGATGCCGACGATACGTTCGCCCGGCAGCGGCTGGCAACATGGCGCGCGGTCGAATTTCTGGCCGGGCTCCAGACCGATCACCGCGCGGCGCAGCGGGATGGCATCGCCTTCGTCCTTGGCCAGATCGGGATAGACCGCCTCGACCACGTCATGCGCGGTCAGTTCGGCGCTGCCCAGACGGGCCAGCAACTCGTGCCGGTCCTTCAGGCGCAGGTGTTTCGCGGCGGTGTCCAGCGCCTTGTCGGTGGCCTTGCGGCCCACATGTTCAAAGCCTGCGCGCGCCAGTTCCTTGCCCAGCTTGATAAAGCGCTCTCGGTCCACCTCGCGCAGTGCCCGACGGATCGAGGTGCGCGCCTTGCCGGTCACGGCAATCTCAAGCCATGTCACCTGCGGCGTCTGGCCATCGGCGGTGATAATGTCGACCGACTGTCCGTTTTTCAGCCGCGTCCACAGCGGCACACGGATGCCATCCACCTTGGCCCCGACGCAGGAATAGCCAATTCTGGTATGGATCGCATAGGCGAAATCAATCGGTGTCGCCCCACGCGGCAGTTTGACCACGTCGCCCTTGGGCGTGAAACAGAACACCTGGTCGGAATACATTTCCAGCTTGACAGCTTCGAGGAAGTCTTCGTGATCCTCTTCGTTGTCGAACTGTTCCGTCAGGTTGGCGATCCACTTGGCCGGGTCGACCGCAAACGGGTTTTCCGAGCGCACACCGTCGCGATAGGACCAGTGCGCCGCAACGCCGGTTTCGGCCACGTCGTGCATCTGGCGGGTGCGGATCTGAACCTCGACCCGTTTGCCATCACGCCCCGAAACGGTGGTGTGGATCGAGCGATAGCCGTTTGATTTCGGCTGGCTGATATAATCCTTGAACCGCCCCGGCACCGCGCGCCAGCGCTGGTGGATCGCGCCCAAAGTCCGGTAACAGTCTTCCTCGGTCTGGGTGATGATGCGGAACCCGTAGATGTCGGACAGGCGTGAGAAGCCCTGATCCTTTTCCTGCATCTTGCGCCAGATGGAATAGGGCTTCTTGGCGCGGCCGAACACCTCGGCTTCGATCCCGGCTTTCTCAAGCTCGTGCCGCATGTCGCCGGTGATCCGGTGGATCACATCGCCGGTTTCCCGCTGCAGAGTGATAAAGCGGCGGATGATCGACTGGCGGCCTTCGGGGTTGAGCACACGGAAAGCGAGGTCTTCCAGTTCCTCGCGCATCCACTGCATCCCCATTCGGCCCGCAAGCGGCGCATAGATATCCATCGTCTCGCGCGCTTTCTGCACCTGCTTTTCGGGGCGCATCGCCTTGATCGTGCGCATGTTGTGCAGACGGTCGGCCAGCTTGACCAGAATGACCCGCAGGTCCTTGGACATGGCCATGAACAGCTTGCGGAAATTCTCGGCCTGCTTGGTCTCGCGGCTGGACAGTTGCAGGTTGGTCAGCTTGGTGACGCCATCGACCAGCTTGGCGACCTCGTCCCCGAACAGTTCGGACACCTTGCCATAGCTGGCCTTGGTGTCCTCGATCGTGTCGTGCAGCAGGGCTGTAATGATGGTCGCATCGTCCAGACGCTGTTCGGTCAGGATGGCGGCAACGGCAACGGGGTGCGAGAAATAAGGCTCGCCGGAATGGCGGAACTGCCCGTCATGCATCTGCCTGCCGAACTCATAGGCCCGGGTGATGCGGTCGGCATTCGTTTTGGGGTTGTAGTTGCGGACCAGCGCAATCAGGTCTTCAGCAGAAATCATCCGGTCCGCACCTTCGTTTTTGGGGATTACCCCTGGCCTTGAGCCTCCATCAGAGCGCGCAGCAGTTTTTCCTCGGACATGTCGTCATCGGCAGGCTTGTCCGATTCCGCACCCATCAGCAGCGCCATCTGATCTTCTTCGGGCTCATCCACCTCGATCTGGGTCTGGTTGGCCTCGATCAGGCGCTCGCGCAGCTCGTCGGCGCTTTGGGTCTCATCGGCGATTTCGCGCAGGGAAACAACGGGGTTCTTGTCGTTGTCGCGGTCCACGGTGATCGGGCCACCGGCGGAAATCTCGCGCGCACGATGGGCGGCAAGCATCACCAGTTCGAACCGGTTTGGAACCTTGTCTACGCAATCTTCAACCGTCACGCGGGCCATTGGGCGCTCTCCGTTAGTGAATCCATGTCAGGAAGAGGTTTATCTAAGGCTGTTTGAACGCCTTGACAAGCAAGAAATGCTGCAAATGCGCGGATCACAGGGGCGTAACCCCGGCGACATCCGCCGACGGCAGCGCGGCAAGCAATTCTTGGGCCGTCCGTCCCAGCACCGGATGCCGCCAATCGGGGGCCACATCGACCATCGGCACCAGCACAAAGGCACGGTCCTGCAGGCGCGGATGCGGCAGAACCAGCTGCTCCGGTGCCTGCTGCCGCTGCGCCTGTGCGGGCAGGGTCAGCCAGTGGTCAAACACCGCAGGGTCCGGCAGCACCAGATCGCCGTAGCAGACCAGATCCAGATCCAGCGTCCGCATCCCCCAGCGTTGCTCCCGTTCGCGCCCGAACTCATGCTCGACCTCGTGCAGCACCTGCAACAGGTCCCCGGGGGTTTTGTCCGTCTCGATCAGCGCTGCCGCGTTGACGTAATCCGGCCCCGCGCCCGCAGGAAAACATGGGGTCGCGAAGAACCGGCTGGCTTCGCGAATCAGCACGCCCTGACGCGATAGCGCGTCAAGAGCCATTTGAAGCGTCACCTTGGGACTGTTTCCTCTCAACCTGAGATTGGCACCCAGGGCAATTACGGCAATTTGCACGGGTTTGCTCATTTAATCCCCTATATTCGGCGAATTGCATACTTGCGATGCATGATAAATGCCCTAATTATAGGCTCACCAGCGCGCGCCACATTTTTCAACCACTCACTCATCACGTTGCGTTCTGGTTTATACCGGAAGGGACTATTATGTTTTATAAGGACGAACGGCTAGCGCTGTTCATCGATGGCTCGAATCTTTACGCTGCGGCAAAAGCACTCGGTTTTGACATAGACTACAAACTTCTGCGGCAGGAATTCATGCGCCGCGGCAAGCTACTTCGCGCCTTCTACTATACAGCACTACTGGAAAACGACGAGTATTCGCCGATCCGTCCACTGGTTGACTGGCTGCATTACAACGGCTTCACCATGGTGACGAAACCGGCCAAGGAATACACCGACAGCATGGGGCGTCGGAAAGTCAAAGGAAACATGGATATCGAACTGACCGTAGATGCCATGGAACTGGCACCGCGCGTCGATCATATCGTGCTGTTCTCGGGCGATGGGGATTTCCGCCCGCTGATTGCCAGCCTGCAGCGTCAGGGCGTGCGGGTGTCGGTCGTATCGACCATCCGCAGCCAGCCGCCGATGATCTCGGACGAACTGCGCCGTCAGGCGGACAATTTCATTGAACTGGAGGACCTGCGCGACGTAATCGGCCGCCCTCCGCGCGAGATGCCCGCAGAGCCCCGCAGCGTCGCTGCGGCAGGTGGACACTGACACCCGGCCACTCACTTCCGGGGGGAATGATGGCGCGGTCAGGGCTTAACACCCTGGCCGCGCCTCTTTAACTATGGTCAGGTGCTCAAACAGCTACTGGCTAGCACCGATTCATGTCAGATGAATGACGCGGTCCTGTCTGGACCAAGGCAAGGAAAAGACTTACCTGTGCCCCAAGGAGACAGCGACATGACCAAGCCGCCACTGACACTTTATCTGGCCGCGCCGCGCGGGTTCTGCGCCGGTGTGGACCGCGCCATCAAGATCGTCGAGATGGCTCTGCAGAAATGGGGCGCGCCGGTCTATGTGCGGCATGAGATCGTGCATAACAAATTCGTCGTGGACGGGCTGCGCGCCAAGGGCGCGGTGTTTGTCGAGGAACTGGATGAATGCCCCAATGACCGCCCGGTGATCTTCTCGGCCCATGGTGTGCCGAAATCGGTGCCCGCAACGGCGGAGCGGCGCGAGATGATCTATGTGGATGCCACCTGCCCGCTGGTCTCGAAAGTGCATGTCGAGGCGCAACGCCATGCGGATGCCGGGTTGCAGATGATCATGATCGGTCACAAGGGCCACCCCGAGACGGTTGGCACCATGGGGCAACTGCCCGATGGCGAGGTGCTGCTGGTCGAAACCGTCGAGGATGTGGCTGAGGTCGCTGTGCGCGATCCCGCGAAACTGGCCTTTGTGACCCAGACCACGCTGTCGGTGGATGACACCAAGGATATCATCGCAGCGTTGCAGGCGCGGTTCCCCGCCATCGTCGGGCCGCACAAGGAAGACATCTGCTACGCCACTACCAACCGGCAAGAGGCCGTGAAGGCCGTGGCCCCGAAATCCGATGCCCTGCTGGTGGTCGGCGCGCCGAACTCATCCAATTCACGCCGTCTGGTCGAGGTCGCCTCGCGCGCCGGATGCGACTATGCGCAACTGGTGCAGCGCGCGACCGAGATCGACTGGCGCGCCCTGCAGGGTATTTCAACCATCGCGATCACCGCAGGGGCCTCGGCCCCCGAGGTTCTGGTCAACGAGGTGATCGACGCCTTCCGCGATCACTATGACGTGACGGTCGAACTGGTCGAGACCGCGCAGGAAAACGTCGAATTCAAAGTGCCGCGGGTTTTGCGGCAACCGGCATGAACGGCGCACCCAAGGCCCCGTTGTATCTGGGCCTTGCGGGGTTGATCCCCTTTGTCTGGGGCGCGCTGACCTATCTGAGCGGCGATTTGAACGACTGGGGCCGTCAGGCGCTGGGGTCGCGGTTCGTCGGGCCTTATGTGCAACTGTTCTACGGCTCGGTGATCCTGAGTTTCATGTCCGGCATCCTGTGGGGCTTTGCCACCAAGACATCCGGCAGCAAGGCGACACTCTGTTACACGCTGTCGGTTCTGCCTGCACTGTGGGCGTTTTTCACGACGGGCGGCGGGCCGGTCAGTGCCGGGATCAACCTGATCATGGGCTTTGCCGGGCTGCTGTTTCTGGACGCGCTGTTCTGGTATTGGGGTCTGGCCCCGCGCTGGTGGATGAAGCTGCGCATCCTGCTGACCGCCATCGTCATCCTGTGCCTGTCTGTCGGAGTGTACCTGTGACCGATCAGAAAACGATCAATGCCTATACCAAGCGTGTGTCCGAATACCTGAGCATCCCTCTGCCCGCCGAACAACTAAAGGCGCGCACAGGCTTTGCCGACGCAGTTGTCGCGGGCGGTTACGTGCTGGATCTGGGGTCCGGCCCCGGTTCCGACAGCGCGTTTTTTCAGCGTGCAGGGCTAAAGGTGCGCGCGCTGGATGCGACCCCGGCCTTTATCGACCATGCCCGCGACTGTGGTATCGAAGCGCATCTGGGGACGTTTGATGACGTCACCGAAGTGGCGGAATTTGACGGCGTCTATGCCAGCTTTTCCCTGCTTCATGCCCCGCGCGCAGATTTTCCCCGGCATCTGGCCGCAATCCACCGGGCCCTGAAGCCCAAGGGCATCTTCTTCCTCGGCCTGAAACTGGGAAGCGGAGAGCACCGCGACGAACTGGACCGCTACTACACCTATTACTCACAGACCGAGATTGAGGACGCGCTGGCCCGGGTCGGGTTCACCATCAATCAGGTCACGACCGGCGTTGGCAAAGGTCTGGCCGGGTCTTATGACGGGTTCATTCTGGTGCTGGCCCATGCCTGAGCTGTTTGCCTATACCGATGGCGCCTGCTCCGGCAATCCCGGCCCTGGTGGCTGGGGCGTGCTGCTGCGCGCGATGGATGGCGAGACCGTTCTGAAGGAACGCGAACTGAATGGCGGTGAGGCCGAAACCACCAACAACCGCATGGAATTGCTGGCGGCGATCAGCGCGCTTGAGACGCTCGAACGCCCTTCGACCATCACCGTCGTCACCGACAGCGCGTATGTGAAGAACGGCGTGACGGGGTGGATTTTCGGGTGGAAGCAGAACGGCTGGAAAACCTCGAACAAGAAGCCGGTCAAGAATGTCGATCTGTGGCAGCGGCTGGATGAGGCGCAGACCCGGCACGATGTCACCTGGGAATGGATCAAGGGCCACGCGGGCCACCCCGAAAACGAAAAGGCCGATGAACTGGCCCGGGCGGGCATGGCTCCGTTCAAACCGAAAAAGGCGCAGGCGTGAGCGGGCTTGCCCTGCTGGACTATGCCTCGGTTCTGGTCTTCGCGCTGACCGGCGCGCTGGTGGCCAGCCGGGCGCAGCTTGATCTGGTGGGCTTTGCTTTCATCGCCTGCCTGACGGCAGTTGGCGGCGGCACGGTGCGTGACCTGCTGCTGGACCGGCACCCGGTTTTCTGGGTCGGCCAGCCGGATTACATCCTGATCGCGGTTGGTGCGGCGGTGCTGGTCTTTTTCACCGCACATCTGGTGGAAAGCCGGTACAATTGGCTGATCTGGCTGGACAGTTTCGCCCTGTCCATTGCAGTCGCGGCTGGCACGGGCGCGGCCCTTTCGCTGGGCCAGTCCGGCATCATCGTGGTGCTGATGGGGGTCACCACGGGCTGTCTGGGCGGGCTGATGCGCGACGTGGTCTGCAACGAGGTGCCGCTGGTGCTGAAACAGGGCGAGCTTTACGTCTCGTGCGCGTTTGCCGGCGCCTTGATGGCGGTGCTGGTGACGCGTCTGGGGCTCGAAGGCCTGCCCGCGCTGGGATTATGCGCCTTGACCTGCTGGGCGCTGCGTGCGGGATCGCTGCTGTTTGGCTGGCAGTTGCCGGTCTACAAAGCGCGGCCGCCGCGGAGCTAGGGTAAGGAAAGAAAGATGCCAATGACCCTCCGATTTCTCTGTCCGGCTGCCTTGTCGCTGTTGGTGGCCTGCGCGGACCCGTACACGCCGATCAGCTTCACCGCCGACGGGGATCGGATCGTCGCAACCGGCACGATCGACCACAGAACCCTAAGCGCCTTTGAGGAGGTGATCGACGAAAACCCCGAGATCAGAACACTGGTGCTGCAGAATATCGAAGGCTCGGTCGATGATGACGCCAACGTCGTCTTCAGCCGCGTGGTGCGGCAGGAAGGGTTCGATACGGTGGTGCCATCCGACGGGCTGGTTGCCTCGGGCGGAACGGACCTGTTTCTGGCGGGCAACCGGCGCGTGCTGGAACCCGGCGCCTGCGTCGGTGTCCACAGCTGGGGTGGTGGGGGCTATGTCGCCGCAGACCTGCCCGAGGATCACCCGGAACACGACCGATACCTCGACTATTTCGAAGATATCGGCGCGGACCCGGACTTCTATTGGTTCACGCTGGACGCCGCATCCGAGGATGAGATGCACTGGATGACGGCGTCCGAGGCCAACAGGTTCGACATGACGACCCGCACCGCCCCTCAGCTGGGATCGGCAGAAATCTGCGAATTCCGTTAAGGTCGACGGCGGGTGCAAACCTGCCGAATCCAGATCACGAGTAGTGCGCCCAAAACCGAGCCCGTAAAGCCCGAATACCAACCCAGGACGTTTCGAAACAGGGCCTCCGCCACCAGCGCGCCGACGATACCGATCAGCATGGTGGTGCGGATGTCCGCCTAAATCCTCATCAGGCGGGTGGCGAGGAAGCCGACGGCGGCCCCAATAACGATCACGGTGACGATGGGCACGTCATTTCCTCCAATGCGTCGGCACGATGATCAGCGCGCCGATTGAGGACAGCACCGCGTCCAGCCCCGGCGGGCCGAAGCTGATGCCGAACATGATACGGAGGAAATAGAACAGGAAGGCCCCGCCCACACAGATGATGATCGATTGCAGATAGCCGTTATGGGTAAAGCCGGTCGTCTCGGACAGATAGCCCACGATCCCGGCAATCACCACGGTGCCCATCAGGATCAGGAACATCTGCTTACTCCGAAGTCAGGCGAGTGCCGACCGGGATGGGCCAGCCCCGCAGGAAAGTTTCCCTATCCTGCGCGCCTTTGCCCGCCCTTTGCAAGCGCAGCAGTTCGACCGCGCCGGTGCCACACGCCACGCGCAGAGTGCCGTCCAGCACCTCGCCCGGAGCGCCCTGCCCTTCGGCCAGCCGCGAGGCGAGCAGTTTGATCCGGTCGCCCTCAAATTCGGTCCATGCGCCGGGAAACGGGGAAAGACCGCGTATCTGCCGGTCAACTTCGGCGGCGGGGGCCGACCAATCGATCCGCGCCTCGGATTTGTCGATCTTGGCGGCGTAGGTCACGCCGTCCTCGGGCTGCGGTTCGGGGGTCAGGCCGGGCAGTTTGTTCAACGCCTCAACGATAAGTCCGGCCCCCATGATCGACAGGCGGTCATGCAGTTGCGCCGTCGTTTCCTCAGTCCCGATATCGGTTACCTCGCGCAGCAGAACGGGGCCAGTGTCCAGCCCGGCCTCCATCTGCATGATGCAGATGCCGGTCTGCGCATCGCCTGCCATGATCGCGCGGTGGATCGGCGCAGCCCCCCGCCAGCGCGGCAACAGGCTGGCATGGATGTTCAGGCAGCCATGGGTCGGCGCGTCCAGAACCGGCTGGGGCAGGATCAGACCATAGGCCACGACCACGGCCACATCGGCATTCAGCGCGGCAAAGGCTTGCTGTTCTTCGGCAGATTTCAGCGAAACCGGGTGCCGAACGGCCAGACCCAGCGCGTCAGCGCGCGCATGCACCGGTGTCGGGCGGTCCTTTTTGCCCCGTCCCGCCGGGCGCGGGGGCTGGCAGTAGACCGCGGCGATCTCATGCCCGGCCCCGACCAGCGCATCCAGCACCGGGACCGAGAAATCGGGCGTTCCCATGAACACGACGCGCATCGCTACCCCTGCTTTCTGGCCTTGCGCAGCAGCATGTCGCGTTTGACCTTGCTGAGCCGGTCGAAATACATCCGCCCGTTCAGATGGTCGATCTGGTGCTGCACGCTGGTCGCCTCGATCCCTACGAAATCGCGGCGGTCGATCTGGCCGTGTTGGTTGAGGAATTTGACCGTAACGGCCCGCGGGCGCTTCACCTTGGCCGAGACACCGGGCAAGTTCGGGCTGGCCTCATCATGTTCGCGCAGTTCGATGGAACTGTGCAGGATCTCGG
Organism: Ruegeria sp. AK4; assembly: GCF_056541025.1. Classification (NCBI taxonomy): domain Bacteria; kingdom Pseudomonadati; phylum Pseudomonadota; class Alphaproteobacteria; order Rhodobacterales; family Roseobacteraceae; genus Ruegeria; species Ruegeria sp. AK4. The sequence continues at coordinate 460,942 of NZ_JBQFXS010000003.1, read as the reverse complement.
GGTTCGCAAGCCGCACGGCGCGGCCCCGCTCGGTCGAGCCATCCACAACCGCCAGCCGCAGCATCACCCCGATCTGGGGCGCGGCAAGGCCGACACCCGGCATCGCCTCCATAGTGTCGATCATGTCGTTCCAGATGGCGCGGATGTCGTCGGTGATTTCGGTGACGTCCTCGGCCTTGGTCCGCAGGCGTTTATCGGGCCATGGCAGGCAGGTCCGCACCGTCATGCGCGGGCCTTCTCACGCTTGAGCTTCTGCATCTTGCGCGTGATCATCTGGCGCTTGAGCGGCTTGAGATAGTCGATGAACAGCTTGCCGTTCAGATGATCGATCTCGTGCTGCACGCAGGTGGCCCAGAGGCCATCGAAAGTCTCTTGCTGCAGATTGCCATCACGGTCCAGCCACGTCACATCCACCACTTTCGGGCGCGTGACCTCGGCATATTGCTCGGGGATCGACAGGCAGCCTTCCTCGTAGACGCTGGTTTCGTCCGAGGCCGCGATGACCTCGGGGTTGAACATCACCAGCGGGCGCGGGGCCTCGCCCTCTTCCTTGACGCAATCCACCACGATCAGCCGGTCCAGCACGCCGATCTGGGGCGCAGCGAGGCCGATGCCGGGCGCGTCATACATCGTCTCCAGCATGTCATCGGCCAGTTTGCGCAGATCGTCGGTGATATCGGCCACCGGCGCGCAGACCTTTTTCAGGCGGGGGTCGGGATGGATCAAAATAGTGCGTTTCATGAGGCTGATTTAGGCCATCGCGCCCGCCACCGCAACGGCCCCCTTGCACCTGATGGATTTGTGGTTAGCTTTCGCCCCGACAGATGGAGATGACATGACTTTCAACGACCTGATCGACCGCCGGGGCACCAACTCTTCGAAATGGGACAAGATGGAGCGGCTCTACGGCGTCTCGCCCGAGGACGGGCTGGCCATGTGGACAGCCGATTCCGACTATGCCACCGCGCCCTGCGTGATCGAAGCGGTGCGGAAAGCGGCAGATCATGGCGCGTTTGGCTATTCGTGGATGCACCCGGATTATCTGAACGCGATCCAGTGGTGGATGAAGACCCGCCACAATTGGGAGGTCGACACCGATTGGATTCTGACCTCGCAGGGCCTAGGCAACGCGATTGCCCTGTGCATCGACGTCTGGAGTGAGCCCGGCGATGGCGTGGCGATTTTCACCCCCGTCTATCACGAGTTCGCACACAAAGTGAACAAGGCGGGCCGCCGCGTGGTCGAATGCCCGCTGGTGCGCGAAGGCGACAGCTATGGCCTTGATCTGGAGGATGCACAGTCGCGACTGGACGGGTCGGAAAAGCTGCTGCTTTGGTGTTCCCCTCAGAACCCTTCGGGCCGGGTCTGGACGCCGGACGAACTGCGCGCAGTGGCGGCGTTTGCCGAGCGCAACGGGTTGATCCTGGTATCGGACGAGATTCACCACGATCTGGTTTACCCCGGCCATAGTTTCGTGCCGATGGATGTGGCCGCCCCCGACGCGCGCCCCTGGACCGTGACGCTGACCGCCGCGTCCAAGACGTTCAACATCGCAGGTCAGCGCACCGGAAACATGATTATCCCGGACGCCAAGCTGCGGGCTGAGATGCGCCACCGGTTGCAAACGCTGGATTTCGACCCAAGCGCGCTGGGTGTGGCGATGATCACCGCCGCCTATTCGCCTGAAGGCGCGAAATGGGTCGATGAGCAGGTCGCCCATCTGGAGTCCAACCGGAAACTGTTCGATGCCACCATCGCCGGGATTCCCGGCCTGTGGTCGATGCCCCTGCAGGCGACCTATCTGGCCTGGGTCGATTTCTCGGGCACCGGGATGGATCACCCCGAGTTTGTGCGCCGCCTGCGCGAGGACGCACGGATCGCGACCTCTCCCGGCCCCGGGTTTGGCGCGGGCGGGGAGAACTTTGAGCGGTTCAATCTGGCCACCCAGCGCGCGCGGGTGGAAGAGGCCTGCAAACGGCTGAAAACCGCCTTTGGCGATTTACAATAAGCGACGCAAAATAAGGCTGGTCGAAACCCGCCCCTAATCCTCGTACCCCAACAGCGCAATCGGTGCGTCCGGGGCGCGGTAGAAATCCAGCGGGGCTTTGTCATGGGCGGCGGTGCTGCGCTTGAATTCGTAACGCATCTCGCCGCCTTCTTCCTCATCCGCGATGATCAGGCATTGGTAGAGGTGGTTGGCCCCGTCATAAATATCGACCAGCCCGCGCAGGCGTGGGGTCGTTTCAGCCTCGACCGAAAACCCGTCCTTCCACAGTTTGAGGATTTTGAACGTATTGTCGCCCAATTCGACCCGCAAACGGCTGGTCTTTTTCAGGCCGGCGATTCGCGCGGCATCCAATTCCGCGCTTATTTCCTTTGAAACATAGGTACTCATAAATCTATTCCCCCGCTCACACCCCCTTATTGTGCCGGAATGATTGTAAAAATCCAGTAAACCACATCACATAGCTGCGCTTGCCCGCCTGCTGTGGCGTAGACATCCCAGGCACGGGCTGTGCGTGGGCGCAGGCCCGGTGCGCGGGCGGTGCCATAGGAACAGGCGGAACACCGGCCTATCTTTGCTCAAACACAGATGCGGAGGACTTGATATGGGCCTGTTGGTCGACGGCGAATGGCACGACACCTGGTATGACACCGAATCCACCGGTGGGGCGTTCAAACGCAGCGCCGCACAGTTTCGCAACTGGCTGACCGCCGATGGCAGCGCAGGCCCATCGGGAAAGGGCGGATTCGGAGCCGAAGCCGGGCGCTATCACCTCTATGTCAGCCACGCCTGCCCTTGGGCCCACCGCACGCTGATATTCCGCGTGTTGAAGGACCTGAGCGACCATATCTCGGTGTCCGTCGTGCATCCGGACATGCTGAGCAAGGGCTGGACCTTCGAGACCGATACCAACGGGGCCACGGGCGATGACCTTTATGGGCTGGACTTTGCCCATCAGATTTATTCCAAGGCCGACCCGACCTATTCGGGCCGTGTGACGGTTCCGATCCTGTGGGACAAGCAGCAGGAAACGATTGTCTCGAACGAAAGCTCGGAAATCATCCGCATGTTCAACTCGGCTTTCGACGGCATCACCGGCAACACTGACGATTACTGGCCCGAAGCGATGCGCTATGAGATCGAAGTGGTCAACGCCCGCATCTATTCCGACGTGAACAATGGCGTCTACAAATCAGGCTTCGCCACCAGCCAACAGGCCTATGACGCCGCCGTTGACCCCCTGTTCGACACGCTGGACTGGCTGGATGCGCGGCTGGCGCAAAACCGCTACCTGATGGGGGATCGCCTGACCGAGGCCGACTGGCGGCTGTTCACCACACTGATCCGGTTCGATCCGGTCTATCACCTGCATTTCAAATGCAACCGGCGGCGGCTGGTCGATTACCCGAACCTGTGGGCCTATACCCGCGAATTGTACCAGTGGCCGGGCGTCGCACAGACAGTGAATATGACCCACATCGTGCGCCACTATCATTACAGCCATGACAGCATCAATCCGCACCGGATCATCCCGACGAACCCGGTTCTGGACTATCACGAACCCCATAGGCGGGATCAGCGGCCCGCCGCGTAATGTTCGACCATCGCCGCCAGATCCTCTGGCGGCGTTCCGCTTTGCACATAGGCACAGGCGTTTGGACTATGGGCAAAGATCGACCCGTCCGAGAAAAAGGTGGTGTTGGTGACAAAAATCACCCGCGCCTCGGGGCGGCGATAGCTGGCGAAGTCGGCCACAGCCAGCGCGCTGCCGGTTTCCAGAACCAGATCCAGCACGATGATATCGAAATCCGCGCCATATAGCGCAAGGATCGCGGCCTCTTGCGTTTCCACCAGTGTGACCTCGGCCCCCTGCCTTTGCAGATGCCGCTGCCAGACCCGACCAAGGTCGGGGTTACTCTCAACAATCAGTACTTTCATTTGCAACAACCTCGGCACGTGATAGGGTGATTGGTGCCGACCCCTGTGATCCGTGATCACGCGATTTCCTTAACAAAGTGTTAACGACACCCGCACAGGGCTGTGATCGGGCGGATTCGCTTGTATGGGCGGCAAAAATCCGCTTGAAGCAGGCCAACACGGCGATTCCGGCAGGGCAAATGGTGGAACAGGACGACAGATTGAACCCGCGCAGCATTCGCGATCACGGCGGCGGGCTGGACGGGGCCATGGCCCGCTATGGCGGCGCGCGCAGCGATTGGATCGACCTGTCGACCGGGATCAACCCGCATCCCTATGAGGTTACCGGCCTGCAACCTTCGGACTGGACGGAGCTGCCCGACCATGGCGCGTTTGAGCGCCTGTCGGTCGCGGCGCGCAGCTTCTGGCACGTGCCTGACGGGGCCGCGATTCTGCCCGCGCCCGGGGCCTCGGCCTTGATCGCGCGCCTTCCTGCGCTGGCCGAACCGGGCCGTGTGCAGATCACCGCGCCGACCTACAACGAACATGCAGCCGCTTTCACGGCACAGGGCTGGCACGTAACCGGGCAAGGCCCCGCCGACGCCCGCGTTATCGTGCACCCGAACAATCCAGACGGGCGGGTCTGGCAGGCCTTGGATGCCGACGCGCCGCTGACGGTGATTGACGAAAGCTTTTGTGACATAAGCCCCGACGCCTCGCTGATCCATCTGGCGCAGCAACCCGGAGTGATCGTGCTCAAGAGTTTCGGCAAGTTCTGGGGGCTGGCGGGGCTGCGGCTGGGGTTTGCCATCGGCCATCCCGATCTGATCGCCCGCCTGAACGATCTGACCGGCCCCTGGGCGGTGTCCGGCCCGGCGTTGCGCATTGGCACGCAGGCGCTGCGTGACACCGTTTGGGCGGACACGACTCGCGCCCAACTGGTGAATGAGGCCGCGCGGCTGGATGCCCTGATCACCGGCAAAGGCGCGACCCTGATCGGCGGCACGACACTGTTCCGCCTCTACGAGGTCGACAACGCCGCCACTTGGCAGGACCGTCTGGCCCACGCCCATATCTGGAGCCGCGTCTTCCCCTATTCCCATACCTATCTGCGCCTCGGCCTGCCCCCCTCGGACGGCTGGCACCGGTTGGAGGCCGCACTGTGAGCACCGCGCTGCTGTTGGCCTGCGCCCTGTGCCTTGACGCCGCTTTGGGCGAACCCGACTGGCTGTGGTCCCGCGTCAAGCACCCGGCAGTGGTCATTGGCAACTGGATCGGCTGGCTGGATACGCGCCTCAACCACGGCGCGCGGCGGCGGATCAAGGGCGTGGCGGTTCTGCTTGTTCTGATCCTGACGGCCGGGATCGTTGGGTGGGCACTGGCCCTGTTGGGACCGGTGGCCGAGGTGTTGATCTGCGCCATCCTGCTGGCACAGAAATCGCTGGTCACGCATGTGCGGGACGTGGGTACAGCCCTGCAATCCTCGCTGCCCGAAGGCCGCGCTATGGTCGGGCGTATCGTCTCGCGCGACACGCGGGTCATGACCGAGGCTCAGGTCGCGCGGTCTGCCATCGAAAGCGCGGCGGAAAACCTCAGCGACGGGGTCATCGCGCCTGCGTTCTGGTTTCTGATCGCCGGTCTGCCCGGCATTCTGATCTACAAGGCCGTCAATACGGCGGACAGCATGATCGGCTACCGCAACGACAAATACCGCGAGTTCGGCTGGGCCTCGGCCCGGTTCGACGACCTGCTGAACCTGATCCCGGCCCGCCTGACCTGCGGGATGATCGTCGCTTTGTCCGGTCAGTGGCGCCTCTGGCGAGGTATCGTCACGGACGCCACTCACCACGTTTCCCCCAACGCAGGCTGGCCCGAGGCCGCCATGGCCCGCGCCCTGAACGTCGCCCTGGCCGGGCCGCGCAGCTATGACGGGCAGGTCCGCGATCTGGCTTGGGTCAACGGTGACGCCCCCCGCGAAATCGGCGCAAAGGAAATTTTCCGCGCATGCGGCATGCTGTGGCGCGTCTGGGGGCTTGCGCTTGCTCTCGTGTCAGTGTCGGTTGGGGTCAGCTTTTTTCTATAACGGACCTGTCCATGCGCATTCTCTCTGGCGTTGTCGCCGCTGCCCTGCTCGCCTCGCCCGCTGTTGCCCAATGCGGGGGCGGGTTCAATTCCTTCGTCAAAGGGCTGAAGGCAGAGGCGGTCCAGCAGGGCTATGACAAAAACACCGTGAATGCCTTCTTCAACGGTGTGCAGCAGGATGGCGCCGTGCTCAAAGCCGACCGGGCGCAGGGTGTGTTCCAGAAACCGTTCATCGAATTCTCCCGCCGCCTGATCTCGCAAAACCGGATCGACCGGGGCAAGGCCATGTCGGGCAAATACGACGCGGTGTTCGACCGGATCGAACAGGAATACGGCATCTCGCGTGGGGTGCTGCTGGCCTTTTGGGCGTTCGAGACCGATTACGGGTCCTTTCAGGGCGATTTCAACACCCGCAACGCGCTGGTGACGCTGGCCCATGACTGCCGCCGCCCCGAGCTGTTCCGCCCGCAAATCTTCGCCGCGATTGAGCTGTACAGCCAGGGCAATTTCGACCCCGCCCGCACCACCGGTGCCTGGGCTGGTGAGATCGGCATGGTCCAGATGCTGCCGCGCGACATTCTGGAAAACGGCGTCGATGGCGACGGCAATGGCAAGGTCTCGCTAAAAACCTCGGCCCCGGATGCACTGATGTCGGGGGCCAAGATGCTGTCGCATCTGGGTTGGCAACCGGGCCAACCGTGGTTGCAGGAAGTGACGGTGCCGGCGCAGATGGATTGGTCCCAGTCCGGCCCCGGCAAACCGCGCCCGGTCTCCGAATGGCAGGCGATGGGCGTACAGGCCCGCAGCGGGTCGCTGGCCAACCTGCCCGCCTCGCTGATCCTGCCGCAGGGGCACAAGGGGCCGGCCTTTCTGGCCTACCCGAACTTCGACGTCTATTTCGAATGGAACCAAAGTTTTGTCTATGTCCTGACCGCCGCCTATTTCGGCACCCGGCTCGAGGGCGCGCAGATTTACGACGCGGGCAACCCGGCGCCGGGCCTTTCGGGGGCCCAGATGAAGCAGTTGCAAAGCAAGCTGCAGGCACGCGGGTATGACGTGGGCAAGATCGACGGCATTCTGGGGGCTGGCACGCGCGCTGCGGTTCAGGCCGAGCAGGTGCGGCTGGGGTTACCTGCGGATGCGTGGCCGACGGCGGAGTTGTTGAACAGGTTATAGCCCTTAATCGTCCGCAAAGACCGGGCGTGGCGCGCCGTTTTCGTCCAACGCAACAAAAACGAATTCGGCTTCGGTTACCTTTTTCCCATTCTGCGATTGCCGTGGACGCGCCCAGACATCCACATGAATACGGATGGATGTGCGCCCGACATGCGTCAGCGCCGCATAGAGGGTCACCTCATCCCCAACCTTGACCGGCTGCAGAAACTGCATGGCCTCGACCGAGACCGTGGCCGAACGCCCCTGCGCCACACGCGCCGCCATATTGCCCGCAGCCAGATCCATCTGCGACATCAGCCAGCCGCCAAAGATGTCTCCGGCCGGGTTGGTATCCGCAGGCATCGCAATGGTGCGAATTGTAAGAACACCGTCCTTTTGCTGGCGACCATGCGATCCGAGTTTCATTCCACGGGCGAGTCTGGTGTCTTCAGTCACGAAGTATGTCCTTTGCTGGGCGATTGCCTGACGCGGTCACGAACACAGTCTCGCAACTTTATCACCCGAGTTGAAGGGACTATCGGTATCTGAGGCTCATGTTCGCACTACTCCGGCCTTACCGGATAGCGATCCCCTTTCTCGTCAATCAGGATCAACCTCTCTCCGCTGCGCACATACAGATCGCATCGGCTGAACCCGTTGCGGTAGGCGATGCAGACGCTGCCGTCCTCGGCGATGGAATAAGTGCCGAATGCCGTACCGCCGCCATTGGCAGCGGAATAGGTGTAGGAATAGGCCCCGTCATCGGAAAATTTCGACTGCCCATCGTCATAGAAAGTCAGCGTGCGTCCGGCCAGCGCATCCAGCTCTTCGGGCGACAGGGGGACGTCTCCGGGTTTGGTGGGCCATTCGGCGGCCAGGGCCGGACCGGCGGTCAGCAAGGCAAGGATCAGAAAGCGGGTCATGCGGGCAGTTTAGCCTGAACCGCGCTGCAACAGGCATAACGTTGCGGTGATGGCTCAGGCGACCATCTGCTCGGCTTTTTTCAGGTCGACCGAGACCAACTGGCTGACGCCCTGTTCCTGCATCGTCACGCCGAACAGCCGGTCCATCCGCGCCATCGTCACCGCGTGGTGGGTGATGATCAGGAAGCGGGTGTCGGTCTGGCGGCACATCTCATCCAGCAGGTCGCAGAAACGGGTGACGTTGGCGTCATCCAGCGGCGCGTCGACCTCGTCCAGTACACAGATCGGCGCGGGGTTGGCGAGGAAGACACCGAAGATCAGCGCCGTTGCAGTCAGGGTCTGTTCGCCGCCCGACAACAGGCTGAGGGTCGAGAGCTTCTTGCCCGGCGGCTGGCACATGATTTCCAGACCGGCATCCAGCGGATCGTCGCTTTCGACCATGACCAGATTGGCCTCACCACCGCCGAACAGGTGTTTGAACAGCATCGCAAAGTTCGAATTCACTTGTTCAAACGCCGTCAGCAAACGCTCGCGCCCTTCGCGGTTGAGGCTGGCGATACCGCTGCGCAGGGCTTTTATGGCCTCTTCCAGATCGGCCTTTTCGCTGTTCAGCGTGTCGAATTCGTCCTGAACCTCTTTGCTGTCCTCTTCGGCGCGCAGGTTCACCGCGCCCATCGCGTCGCGCTGGCGTTTGTGGCGGTTGACCTCGGCCTCCAACGCGTCGGCGGCAGGCATCTGGTCGGGGTTCACGTCCAACTGGTTGAGCAACTGGTTCGGGGTCAGTTGCTGATCCTCGGCAATCCGTTCCGCTGCGGCGGTGACGCTTTCCTTGGCGGCATCGCACCGCGCCTCAGCCGCGGCGCGGCTTTCGCGCGCTTCCGAGGCCAGACGTTCCGCATCCCTCTCGGCCAGAACAACCTCGCGCTGCTGGGTCTCGGCCTTGGCCAGCTTGTCGGCGGCCTCGGCGCGGCGGGTCTCGGCGGTTTCGATCAGCTCGTTCAGTTCCTCGCGCGCCTCGGCGATTTCGCCGGGGGCGGCCATGGCTTCCGAGAGTTCCTCTTCCGAGCCTTCCTTGCGCTCGGCCAATTCGGAAATCCGCTTCTCGGCGGTCTCCAACCGGTGTTTCCAGCCGCTGAGGTCCGTGGTCACTTCTTGCGAGCGCCGGGTCCGTGCCTCGCCCTCGCGGCGCAATTCATCATGGGTCGAGCGGTGGGTCAGCATGGTGATCCGCGCCGCCTCGACCGTCTGTTTGATGTCCTCGACCTGCGCGCGGGCGCTGTCGAGATTGCCCAGGCTGTTCAACGCTCCCTCGGCTTCGCGCAGCTGCGCACGGGCGGACATGGCGTCATCCTTGTGGCGGTCCACGGCCAGTGTCAGGGTTTCCAGCTTGCCCTGCGCCAGATTGCGATCCGCCTCGGCCCGGCTGAGCATCCGCGCGGTTTCGGCCATGCGCTGATCGGCAGCGCGGCGCGCTTCGCGCGAGCGGCGGTCGGCTTCGGTCACATCGGCCAGTTGCTGCGACAAGACCTCGTGCGCGGCGCGGGCCCCTTCGGCCTGTGCCTCGGTCCGGGACAGTTCCTGTTTCAGCGCCTCAAGCTTGTTTAGCTGTTCCAGCCGCAGGGCTGCCGCACTTGGCGCATCCTCGGCCCAGGCGCGGAACCCGTCCCAGCGCCACAGATCGCCCGAGCGCGAGACCAGCCGTTGACCGGGTTTCAGCGACGCCTGCAACCGCGCGCCCTGATCTGCGTCGACCAGCCCGATCTGCGCGATCCGGCGGCTCAGGCGGTCCGGGCCCGACACATGCAGGGCCAGCGGCTCGGCCCCATCGGGCAAAGGCTGGTCGATGTCATAGCCGGCGACCTGCACCCAGCCCGAGGGTCCATCGCCTTCGACCAGCGGCGCGCGCAGGTCGTCGGCCAGCGCCGCCCCCAAAGCCTTTTCATAGCCCGGGGCAACGCGCAGCAGGTCCAGCACTTGGCCGCCTTCAGCCGTGTCGCGCTCGACCAATTTCGCCAGCGCCGTCGTTTCGGCACGAATGGCCCCCAACTCGCCCTCGGCTTCAGAGCGTTGAGCACGGGCTTCGGCCTCGCGCGCCTGAGTCTCGTTGCGCAATTCATCGGCGGCGGCCAGCGCTTCTTCGGCGGCTTCGGCGGCTTCGCGGGCTTCTTCTTCGCCGTCCTGCGCCGCCTCAAACGCCTCAGTGGCGCGGGTCAGGGCGGACTTCGCCTCATCCACGGCAAGGCGGGCCTTTTCCTCCTCACCTTCGGAGCGGGCCAGAGTTTTCCGGCTGTCCTCAACCAAACGCTGTGCCGATTGGTGGCGGGCGACCAGACGGGCCATATCCTCGGTCTGTTGCGACAGGTGATCCTCGCGATCCTGCAGAACCGCAGCCGCCTCGCGGGCAATCTCGGCGGCCTCGGCGACCTTCTCGTCATGGCCCTCGGCGGCCTTGGCCAGTTCGCGGGCCTCCCATTCCAGCCGTTCGATCATCTGCCCGGCATCCCGGTTCAGACCGGTTTCGCGTTCAATATCATTGGCCAGTTGCTGGATACGGTTGGTCAGCGTCTCGATGGTCTGGCGCGCGCGGGTTTCCTGATCCGAAAGCTGATCGCGCTGCACCTGCTGGCGCTGCAGCACGGCGGCGGCGATGGCCTCTTCCTCGCGCAGGGGCGGCAGGGTTTCTTCAATCCCGGCACGTTTGGCGGCCGCTTCGCGGGCGGCGGCTTCGGCACGCGAGGCTTCGGTGAGCCGCTCGCGCAGCTTTTCTTCAGCCGCCTGACGGGCCATGTCGGCCTCCTTCCAGCGGCGATAGAGCAGCATCCCTTCGGCCTGACGCAATTGCTCGCCAATCTCGCGGTAGCGCGCAGCCTGACGGGCCTGACGGGCCAGTTGCGCCAGTTGGCCGCCCAACTGTTCCAACACGTCATCAACGCGGGTCAGGTTGGCCTCGGTGCCTTTCAGCTTCAACTCGGCCTCGTGACGCCTTTGGTAGAGCCCCGAGATGCCCGCAGCCTCTTCCAGAATACGGCGGCGGGCGCGGGGTTTGGCGTTGATCAGCTCGGCGATGCGGTTCTGACCCACCAGCGCCGGTGAATGCGCGCCGGTCGAGGCGTCGGCGAACAGCATCTGCACATCGCGGGCGCGAACATCCTTGCCGTTGGTCTTATAGGCGCTTCCCACGTCGCGGGTGATGCGGCGCACAATCTCAAGCTGGTCCGCGTCATTGAAGCCCGAAGGTGCCAGCCGTTCCGAGTTGTCCATGGTCAGGACCACCTCGGCAAAGTTGCGCGCGGGCCGGGTAGCGGCCCCGGCAAAAATCACATCCTCCATCGCGCCGCCGCGCATGGATTTGGGGCGGTTTTCCCCCATCACCCAGCGCAGCGCTTCCAGCAGATTGGACTTGCCGCAGCCATTGGGACCCACAACACCGGTCAGCCCGTCCGCGATGATCAGATCAGTCGGGTCCACAAAGCTTTTAAAGCCGGTCAGTTTGAGTTTGCTAAAGCGCAATGGCTGCTCTTGGTATGATTCCTCTGGCTATGAAGTCTGCGCAACGGAGGGGGGAGGTGTCAACGTGATTGCGCAGGATATAGGATATTGGGCCAAGTTATCCACAACATCTTGGCGAAACTACGCGCGGCCTCACGTATCTCAATAGGGCGTACATTCGAAGACCTGATAGCCGAAACCGCCGGAATAGCCGTAATTCACGCATTCATACGGGCGGCGGAGCAGCGCGCCGAAAATCAGCTTTTCCCCCAACTCGCGGTCGCACCCTAAAACACCCACCGTCACGGCCGCGTCGCCCAGCACATCGAGGATCGGACAGCCCGAAACCTGCGCCATGGCTACTGCGGCCCGGTCCCGGATCGGCCCCAGACGCGGGGCGTATTGCGGGTTCACACGCACCGCCTCAGCCAGTTCGTCGCGGACGCGCACGTCAAAGACACTGCCGTTCACGGCGATACGCGTGGCGGGCTGATCGCGGAAGTAAGGCGTGCCAGCCGAACAGGCGGCCAGCAGCAGAAGGGGCAGATAACGGATCATGCCGCCAGCTATGGGGCAATATGGTTAACAGAACCTTTCCGTCAGTCGCGCAGCAGCACACCCAACCTGCGGATGCCCTCGCGGATCGTGTCCTCGTCCGAGTTCGAGAAACTCAGGCGGAGAGTATTGGCACCGCTGCCATCGGGGAAAAAGGCCTGCCCCGGCACAAAGGCGACCTTGACCGTGTCCAAAGCCCGGGCCAGCAGATCACCCCCGCTGGTCCCGACCGGCAGGGTCATCCAGATGAACATACCGCCTTCGGGCCGGGTCCATTGAACACCATCTGGCATATGCGCCCCCAGCGCCGCCAGCATGGCATCGCGCCGCGCACGGTAGGCCTGACGCACTTTGGGGATGTGCGTGTCAAAACAGGCCTGCGCCACCTGATGCACTGCCATCTGATTGATCGTGGCCGAGTGTAAATCGGCTGCCTGTTTCATCAGAACCAGTTGCGAAATGATCGGCTTGGCCGCAACCACCCAGCCCATCCGAAGACCGGGGGACAGGGTTTTCGAGAAGCTGCCGCAATAGATCGTACGGCACGCCTCGATCGACCCTTTGCGCGCCAGTTCCAGCGCCAGAACAGGCGGGATTGGCGCGCCGTCATATCGCAGGGCCTGATAAGCGCCGTCTTCGATCACGGCGCAGTCCAGTTCCTCGACCAGATTCAGCAGCGCCTCTCTGCCCCGCAGGTCCACGGTTTGCCCGGTCGGATTGGCGAAGTCGGGCGACAGATAGGCGAACTTGACCCGGCCCTCTCCCGCCGCGGCGGCATATTCCGCCGCGCCCCGGTTTTCGTCGATGCCAAGGCGGTCAAAACGGGGCTCATAGGCGTTAAAGGCGGCAATCGCCCCAAGATAGGTCGGCCATCCGACCAAAGCCGTGTCACCCGGGGACAGGTAAAGCTTCCCCAGATAATCCAGCGCCTGTTGCGAGCCGGATGTGATGAGGACGTTATCCAGCGCGCAATCCACGCCGATCTGCCGCATGTGATCGACCAGCCATTCGCGCAGCGGACCATACCCCTCGCTGACCGAATACTGCAGCGCTTGCGCCTGAGTGTCCGGGCCCAGTGCCTGTTGAAAGGCCTGCGCAAAGGCATCCGCCGGGAACAAGGCCGGGTCGGGGATACCGCCCGCAAAAGAAATGATGCCCGGCTGGTCCAGCAGTTTCAGCAACTCGCGAATCTCCGAGGCTTTCATGCGGGACGTGCGGGTGGCGAATAACGGGTGCGTGGGCATCAGGCTCCTCCGATCTGGATTTTTGCAGCCTAGGCGCGCTTCAATTAAAGTCAATAATACTGACCTAATATTTCAGCCTTTGTGATATCCCCCGCTTCTTGAACCCGGTTTGGATGCGTGGTCATATGATTTGACCAATTCCGGAACGCCCAATGCCCTTTCACAAAGTTCAGACTGAAAAGCTGTCACATGCCGTCGTCCGGCAGATCGAATTGCTGATCCTGCGGGGCATCCTGCGCCCCGGCGAACGGCTGCCGCCGGAACGCGAACTGGCCGACCGGATGGGCGTTTCGCGCCCCTCGCTGCGCGAGGCGATTTCCGAGTTGCAGGAACAAGGATTGCTGACCGCCAGGGCCGGGTCGGGGATTTACGTGGCCGAGGTTCTGGGGTCGGCTTTTGCCCCTGCCCTGATCCGCCTGTTCAGCAGCCATGACGAGGCTGTGTTCGATTATCTCTCATTCCGGCGCGACATGGAGGGGCTGGCGGCGGAACGCGCCGCGCGGCTGGGCTCCGGCAGCGACCTGAAGGTGATCCAGACCATTTTCGACAAGATGGAAACCGCGCATGCCCGCAATGCCGCCGAAGACGAGGCCCGCTTGGATGCCGAGTTTCACATGGCCATTATCGAGGCCAGCCATAACGTCATCATGCTGCATATGATGCGTTCGATGTACGACCTGCTGCGGCAGGGCGTGTTCTACAACCGGCAAATAATGTTCCAGCAACGCGCCACGCGCGAGGCCATCCTGAACCAGCATCGCGCCATCAACACCGCTCTTCAGGCGCGCGATCCGTCCAAGGCGCGGGATGCGGTGGAACAGCATCTTAACTTTGTGGAACGCTGCATGGCGGATCAGCAAAAGGCCGAGAAGAACGAGGAAATCGCGCGGCAGCGGCTTCAGCAGGAAACCGATGTGCACTAGGCATCAGTGCCCGGACGAGCCCCCTTCACCCGCTGCTTCATCTCTTCATAGTCCTGCTGGGTCAGGCTGGCGCGGCGGTACTTTCTGTCAATGAAGCGTCGCCGCCAACGGTCGGGCCACCGAAACTTCTCCAGAGCGGTGAACGCGTAAATATCCCCGCTTAGATGCACTTTTTTCATGCCCAATTTGGCAGCCATGTAGTCGAGGCATTGTTCTGAGAAGAAACTGATATGCTGGCCCGTTTCAAAGGCCCAATACCACCAGTCGCGCTGCGGAAGATCGCCCGGATCGAAGCAGGTCGCCGAAAACAGCAATGTATCGAAACCAAACTGGTCTCGGGCGTTTTCGATATGCTCCAAAGGGTTTGGCAAATGCTCCAGCACTTCAAAAGCAGTTGCGACCGCATAATTTCCGCCACTGGCCTCAAACCCTCGTGCCAGCAGATTTTCGGCGTAAGGGTCGGACCAGTGGAAGTCCAAACCGCCATCTCTCAGGCCCCGTACCAGCAGCCCGTACCCTCCGCCAAGGTCGACGCCGCGCGCGTCGGCCAGACCGTTTGCGCGAAGGATGGTGGAAACCTTGCGGATGTTTATCTGGTTCCGCGCGACGATTCCGGTATCCGTCAGCGCGATCGCATCACTATACGCTTCTTCCAGCCATGTCGGACTATCCACCCAGATATATCCGCAGCTTTCATCCAGATAATACTTTGCCGGGTGCCGCCCGATGACCTCGGCTTCAAACAGAAAGGCACCGGCTTGCCCTGTGATCGGAGAATTGGTCATTGTTCAGTTGGTCCCTGAAATGCGGTTCATCAAAAGAGGCGGGAGCAAAGCGCCGCTTCCTTCGCCAAGATGCTCGGCCGGGGCGATTGTCGTTAAGGCCGGTTCGATAAACAGCCGCGCCCCGCGTTCTCGCATTGTCTTGTGCAGCATCACGTGTTCGCAGACAAGACTGCCCCGTTCATCCCGGCAAGCGTATCGCAGGCCCTTCAACGCTTTCGTCTTGTACAAACCCGCGCCCGCGAAGGCGCTGTCGACGGGTATCATCTGACTGTTTTCCGGAATATCGAACTGGCGGTCGTAGATCGCCGTTTTCAGCAAATTGCGGCGCCACTTTTTTCGACCGAACAGAGGTTTACGCGCATTGTGAATGCGCTGCCACACATCCTCGTCGCACCACCCTGTGCATCTCAGCGCATAGATGTCGTAATATGCTGGCCGTGAGTTCGCCAACAACGCGTCCCATTCAGGAGCCACCTTGCGAGCGGCTGCCAAAACAGCCTTTTCATCCAGACAAACGTTCGGGCCATCCAGGTCCAGCACCAAAGTCAACGCATTGCCAGGTTCGTTTTTTTCAAGCTCTTCCAGCACTGCGTTGCGCGCCACAGTAATGCGTTCAACCCGCTCGGAAACGTCAGTTGTGATCCCATCCAACCGAAGGATACGAATATCAGAGCACCGCTCTGCGTAGTCGACCAATGTATGATCCGTATCGTCGGTATTGTCGTTTGTTGCGATGACAATTTGGAACCGACCGAGACAGGACGTCAATCGTTCGATCTGTCCAATCGTCTGCTTAAGAGCGTCGCCACCGTTCCTGACCACACCCACGATGTTCATCGAGACCGTCTGTTCCGTCTCAGGCACGTCAGCCCTGCTTACGCCTGCCGTCATCTACGTCACTCAACTCCGAAAGCCGCTTTGGATCGCATTCCGTTTCTGGCATTGCCAGCCATCCCACAACGTCCAAGATGGCACAAATGGTATCCAACGGCCCGCACCACCGGTATAGTCCCGGCTTCGATGAACGGGAACCTCTGTTTTCCGGACCAACTGTGACACAAAAAATAGACCCGAAAGTTAAGAAACTCTCGGGTCGTCATTTTCAGTCGCTCGTCGAAACGGTGTGTCAGTGCAGCTTTTCACCGACATCCGCGATCGAGTCGTCGATCAGCTTGTTCGCCTGCGCTGCGGTCATCTGCTTGGCCAGAACCGCGCTTGCGGCCGAGACCGCGACGGACACCGCCTGATCGCGCACTTCTTTGACAGCCGAAGCCTCGGCCGATGCGATCTGATCCTGCGCAGCGGCCAGACGGCGTGCGATGGATTTTTCCAGATCGACCTTGGCTTGCTCAGCCGCCAGAGCCGCGTCTGCTTTCGCCGCTTCCACGATAGCGTCCGCCTGGGTCTGAACTTCGCGCTGCTTGCGCTCGTACGAGGCCAGCAGGGTGCGCGCTTCTTCATGCAGGGCGCGGGCTTCGTCCAGTTCGGACTTGATGCCCTCGGCCCGGTTGTCCAAAGCGCCGCCGATCATACCGGGGACCTTGAAGTAGAACAGGACCGCGATGAAGACGATGAAGCCCAGAGTGACCACAAAGTCGGTGTTGCCAAGCGAGAAGAACGGGCCGCTTGCGGCCAGCGCCGGGCTGGCGGCAGCAAAGGTCAGGATAAGGGCAAGAGTGTTCCGCATGTCACTTATCCTTTCATCTGCGCGTCAACGGCACCGTCGATGGCTTTGGCATCCGCCTCGCCGCCCAGTGCGCTAACCAGTTCAGCCGCCGTATCCTTGGCAACCACTTGAATGCTTTCCAGCGCGCCGGCACGGATTTCGGCAATTGCCTTTTCCGATTCAGCCGCCTTTGCAGCGATTTCCGCATCCGCCTTGGCAATTGCGTCATCCAGACCAGACTGGATTTCGGCGCGGGCTTCCGCTGCGATACGCTGTGCCTCAGACCGGGCATCGGCCAGCGCCTTGTTATAGGCCTCTTCGGCCTCGACCGCCTTGGCCTTCAGATCTTCGGCCGCAGCCAGGTCATTTGTAATGGTCCCCTGACGTTCAGCCAGGATTGCCGCGATGCGGGGCAGGGCCACGCGGGCCAGGACCAGAAAGATGACGACCAGCGTAATGACCAGCCAGAAAATCTGGTTGGGGAACCAATCGAAGCAGAGCTGCGGCATCCCGATGGCCGAACCACCGGCATCAACGCACGAGCCAACTACTTCTTCGCTAATGGGTTCAGTCGCCATGATGTCCTCCGTCGGAACGTTGTCTTTACAACAGGCGGGCCGCTATGGCTTGGGCCCACCTGCGCGTAAGGATCAGGTTCCGCAGATTAGACGGCGAACATCAGCAGCAGCGAGACCAGGAATGCGAAGATCCCCAGGGCTTCTGCGAATGCGATACCGATGAACAGGGTTGCGGTCTGCGAAGCAGCCGCCGAAGGGTTGCGCAGGGCGCCGGCCAGGAAGTTGCCTGCAACGTTGCCCACCCCGATTGCGGCTGCGCCGGAACCGATTGCTGCCAGGCCTGCGCCGATGTGTGCGAGATCGCCTTCCATGATGTATCTCCTTACGAATTGGAAGTTTCGATTTTGGGGGTTCGGACCTTAGTGCGACGGATGCAGCGCATCCTTGAGGTATACACAGGTCAGAATGGTGAAAACGTAGGCCTGGATGAAGGACACAAGGACCTCGAGGCCATACATTGCGGTGATCGCCAGCACGGACACGGGCGAGATCGCGGCAATCGCGGCAAAGCCTGCGAACACCTTGATCACGGCGTGGCCTGCCATGACGTTACCGGCAAGACGGATGGAGTGGCTGACCGGGCGCACGAAGTACGAGATCAGCTCGATAATCGCCAGAACCGGTCGCAGCGCCATTGGTGCGCTGGAGACCCAGAACAGGCCCAGAAAGCCCGCGCCGTTCTTGACGAAACCCAGAACGGTCACGGTCAGGAACACGGCCAGCGCCAGCGGGATGGTCACGGCGAAATGCGATGTGGTGGTGAAGGACATGGGCAACATGCCCAGGAAGTTGGCGCAGACGATGAACATGAACAGGGTCATGACATAGGGGAAGTACTTGACGCCTTCCTTGCCGCAGATGTCTTCCAGCATCTTGTAGATGAAGCCATAGGCCAGTTCGGCCACCGACTGCATCCGGGTCGGAACGATCGCGCGCTTCGAGGTGCTGAGCACCAGCAGCGCAAAGATCGCCGCAATCGCCAGAAACAGCCACAGGGTCACGTTGGTCGGCGTGTACCATGCAATCGCACCGTCGCCGAACAACGGCTTGACGATGAACTGGTCCATCGGGTGGAATACCAGGCTGCTGCCTTCTGCTGCGGTGGTCTCGGTCGCCACGTTCAGTCCCTTTCGTCTCGGTCAGCCGGTTCGTTGGCCGCCATTTGTTTATCTTGGACCTCTTTCGCGCTACGGAGCATAACCTTCACGCCCGCGACAAGGCCCAGCAATGTGAACAGCACCAGAAAGATCGGGATCGTCCCGAGCAGGCTGTCCAGCCCGTATCCGATGCCAAATCCGATCCCCAGACCGGATACCATTTCGATGACCATCCTCCAGGCAAGCTCGCCCCCGGACACGTCAGCATCCGCACGAGGTTTCGGCGCCTTGGCCTTTTTCGCCGCCTCGATCTTGGCCTCCAGCTGCGCCATACGCTGCTTTTGGTCGTCTTCGGTCACGGGCGGTTCCCTCGCACAGTCTTGGGTAGGGTGCTAAGGGGCATGGGGCGCAGAGTCAACGCTGTTGCGCGCCCGGATTGTCGCAGTTCAATACACTGATAATAAAAGACTTTCCATTCGAAATCTCTAGTCAGGTTTCCGGCCAATCCCGGTGCCACACGTCAAAAGGCATGAATCCGCATATTCAACCAAATGGTTGACCAAACTCCGGGGCTGTGGTTCAGCGGGGCCATGTCCAATGACCTCGACACCGTGTTCGCAGCCCTCGCCGACCCGACCCGCCGCACCATCCTTGCCATGCTGCTCGAGGATGACATGGCCGTGACGGACGTCGCCGAGCCGTTCGAGATGTCGCTGGCCGCGATCTCGAAACATCTGGTCATTCTGACCAAAGCCGGGCTGATTTCACAGGAAAAACGCGGTCGGGTGAAATGGTGCAAGCTGGAACCCGACGCCCTGCGCGCGGCCTCGGTCTGGATGCAGGGGTTCGGTCAGTTCGAACCGGTCAATCTGGACGCGTTCGAACGGTTTCTGGAAGTCGAGCTGCCTGCGGGCGACGATTAGAGCTATCTGACCACAAAAACCGAGACGCTGGCATGTTTGGCCAGATATCCCGCATGGCTTGAAAAGATATAGTCGGTGATCCGGGGCGCATGCGTGCCCACGATGATCAGGTCCGCGCCGATCTCGTCAGCCGCCTTCGCCAGATCCCCGTCAACCTCGGCAGCCACGTCGACCGAATGGATGTTTCTGAACGCGACCTCGGTCCCGCTGTTTCCGGACAGTCGATCCGCAAACGCGCGCAAATCATCGTTGACCGCCACAACCGTCTGAGCCGGATCGGTCCCGGTCACGCTGACAACGGTGATCTTCGCGCCTTGCCAGTTGGCCATCTCGGCCGCGACGTCTGCGGCCTTGCGAACCTCGGGCGGCAGATGCAGATCAACCGGGAACATGATGTGATTGAACATGGCACATTCCTCCTGTGCCAAAAGCATAGAGAAAGCTGCATATGATCACCTTGACCTATCTCAAGGTTCCTTGTCGCGTTCAGCCTTCCTGACTGTATTCCGCACCGGTCACCACACCCGCGGCATCGGCGCGGAAAACAAGCCTCAATCAGACAAGCGCCGGATCGGGGCCGGGGTTTCATCCTTCAACAAAAGCAGCAGCGCCACGACGGTCAGGGCAACGCCGCCCAAAATCAGGCCGGTCGGCACGCCGTTGCCCAGGGCAATCTCCCACAGGATGACCCAGCTTGGCACGAGATAGGTGTAGGCCATGACCTTGGCCGACGGCAGGCGCAGCGCCGAGAACTGGACCAGAACGAAACTGGCCGCTGTTGCGATGAAGGACAAGTACAAGATGCCCAGCCAGACGATGGATGGCAGGTTCAGCCAATCGGTCGCGGCGATGTCCGACCACCCGAACACCAGCAGAACCAGAAAGCCCGCGACAAGCGTGCCGAAGGTGAACACCACCGCAGGCTCCCCCCGGTTCAGTTTGCGCACCATCGGCGTGTAGACCGCATGTGCGACGCAGCCCCAGAAATAGATGACCTCTCCGGTCCCGATCTCGAACAGGCGGAACGCCTGCCAGTCCGCCCGGAAGATCACCCAAAGCGCGCCGACAGCGCCGACGATCAGGGCCAGCGCCATGCGGGGCGTCGTGATCTGCCGCAACAGCACCCAACCTGCGAAGGCCGAAATGACCGGCGTCAGGGTGAACACCGCGGCGGCGCTGACCGGTGGCGCAGTTTTCAGGCCGTAAAACATCAGGACGAAATAGGTGGCAAACAGCCCGCCCAGGATCAGATAGCGCCACGGGGCCTGCGCCGCCGCGCGTGAAAAACCCGTGGTGGCGAGGGCTGCAACACCGATCACCACCGCGGCAATTGCAAAACGTATTGCATTGAGCGCCGTCGGGGCAATCTCGTTGGCGATGATCGAGCCCAGCGAAAAACTGCCCGCCACCAGCGCCGAAAAGGTCAGCATGGCCAGATGGCCGCGCGCCTGTGGGCTCATGGCAGCCAGCCTTTGGCCTGTTCCTTGAGATACTGTAAAAACGCCTGCACCTTGGTGGTGCGGTGCAGGTCCACATGCGTCACCAGCCACAGCTTGCCGGACCATTCGGGCAGAGGCTCCATGACCTCTTCCAGTTCCGGGTGGCGCGCAGCCTCCCACCGGGCCATGAAACCGATGCCCGCACCGGCCAGAACCGCCTCGGCCCCGGTGAAGTTTTCCGAACAGCGAAAGGTGATCGCCTCGGCCGGTGCGTTTTCGCGCAGCCAGCGCGAAAACGGCGCGCGGCTGTTTTCATCATCGGCGCCGACAAAGCCATGATCCGCGAATTCGGAAACGTCCGAGGGCTTACCCCGCCGCGCGATATAATCCTTGCTGGCAAACAGCCCGACCTCTTGCGACACGAAAGGTTGCACCACATTGTCCGGCTGATCCGGCGCGGCCCCGGCGCGGATGGCCACATGCGCCTCGCCATATTCCAGCCGGAACAGGCGGTCGCCGGTCAGATACCGCACGATCAGACCCGGATGCGCTTTCTGAAACTCGCTGAGTGTGGGCACCACCAAAGGCGCGAGCGAGGCCAGTGAGGTCACGACCAACTCGCCCGAGACATCGTCGCCGCGCCCTTTCATCCGCCCGACCAGTTGGCTGAACTGATCCTCGGTCGCCTGCGCCACACGCAACAGGTCCTCGCCGGCCTCGGTCGGGGTGTAGCCCCGCGCGTGGCGCTGGAACAGCTTGACCCCCAGCCGCGCCTCGATGGCGTCGATATGGCGGATCACCGTGGCGTGGTGCACGCCCAGAACCTCGGCCGCGCCGCTGACGGTTCCCATACGCGCCACCTGATAGGCGGTTCTCACTTCATCCCAATTGTCCATGACACGCCATCTTTTGTGCAATTTCCAACATTCACTGTTGATGTATCCGAGTTTTGTTCGCCCGTGCAACATTCATATTGAGGCAAGCAAGATTTCCCTGACCAGAAGGACACGAAAAGACATGACCAAGACCATTCTGCATATCGACGCCTCGGCCCGCCGCACCGGATCGGCCACCCGCGACCTGTCCGACCGGATCGTCCGGCATCTGGGCGCAGAGCGCATCATCCGCCGCGATCTGGCCACCCCCCTGCCCCTGCTGACCGAGGACTGGATCGCCGCCAACTTCACCCCCGCCGATCAGCGTGACGAAGTGCAGCGCGATCTGCTTGCCCTGTCGGACGAGCTGGTATCGGAACTGCAGCGCGCGGACACCATCGTCATCGGCTTGCCGATCTACAACTTCTCGGTCCCCGCAGCCTTCAAGGCCTGGATCGATCTGGTGGCCCGCGTCGGGTTGACATTTGCCTATTCGGAATCCGGCCCCAAGGGTCTGCTGGAGGGCAAGCGCGCCGTTCTCGCCATCGCATCGGGCGGCACCGCCGTGGGCTCCGAGGTTGACTTTGCGACCAACTACGCCCGCCACGTTCTGGGCTTCATCGGCGTTCAAGATGTCGACGTCATCGCAGCCGACCAGATGGCGCTGGATGCCGAGACGACCCTGAGCAACGCGCACAAAGCGGTCACCGAACTGGCGGCCTGACCGATCCCCCTCTGGTCAACGCCACGTGAAACGTCCAGTCTGCGCCGGAACGGCAACAGTCAGACTGGACGTTTCATATGAAAAAGATCGGCATTCTGGGCGGCGTCGGCTGGGCCTCGACCGTGGACTACTACCGGGCTATCGCCGAAGGCGCAGGGCGTTATTTCGCCCGGCGCGGCCACGGTTCCCCCCTTCCCATCCCGCCCATGACCATCGAGTCCGTCACCCAAGCCAAAACCCGCGCCCTGCGTGGTGTGGCGGGGGACGAGGCCAGTTGGGCCGCTTTCGACGCGGTGTTTCGCGATGCCCTGCTGACGCTGGAAGGCGCGGGTTGCGATTTCGGCATCATCGCCTCGAACACGCCGCATGCGCGTTTGCACGCTATCCGTCAGGGCGTGTCGATGCCCATCCTCAGCATCTTCGACGCCACCGCCGAGGTCACCGCCGCAAGCGGGGCCGCGAATGCGTTGGTTCTGGGCACCACAGTCACCATGCAGGCCACCAACTACGCCGACCGTCTGGCCGCAGATGGCATCCGCGCAAATGACCACCTGCCCGAAGGCGAAATCGCCGAAATGCAGGCCATGATCGACTCGGATTTTTACGGCGGCGCATCCGATACCGCCCACAGCCGCTTGCTGGCGTTCTGCAACCGCCACGCAACACCGGGAACCGCGATCCTGCTCGCCTGCACCGAGCTGCCCCTGGCCTTTCCCGATCACCTCGACGACCCGGTATTTGAGGCAGACGGCCACCTGTTCATAAACCCCTCGGCCGCCCATGTCGCAGCCGCTTTGAACACAGCCCTGGCCGAAGCCTAATGCACGAACCTTCTTGGGGCTGAAAATACTTCCGTCAGGGCAGCCAGCCCACCTCGCACCCGATCCGATCGAAAAACGCCATCAGATCAGCGCGCGGCAGCACCACGGTTCGGTCGTTGACCAGCGGATGCATGTTGACGACATCCGCCTCTTGCGCCGCTGCGTCCATGAAAAAGCGGACGTTGTTCTGCACCCCGTTGATCATCGCCAGCGGGCTGACCGCACCGGGGCGGATGCCGAGGTTCTGCATCAGCCGCTCCGCCGATCCGAAGGACAGGTTGCCCACACCCAGCTCCGCCCCCAGCGCCTTGAGGTCGATCTGGCGGCTTTGTTCCAGCGTCACCAGATAGTTGCGCTTTTTCCTGTCGCGCAAATACAGGTTCTTGAGCCGCAACGTGTTTTCGCCCGGCACCAGAAACTGATCCTCGACCGATTTCGCGTCCTCGACTGTGCGCAAAGGGACGTGGGTATGCAGGCGATAGGCAAGCCCCCACGCGTCAAGCCGCGCCAACAGCGCGTCGGAACTAATGGGCAGGCTGTCCTGAAAAGCGGATGAGGCGTCCATTCTGATCTCCTGACGCGGTGTTTGCCGCGCTGTGCCACAGAACGGACCCGCCCGCAATCAGTCGAAATGCAGTTCGAACCCCGGCAGGGTCACGAAAGGCGCGCGGAAATTGTCGCCGATGAAATAGTACAGCCCCTGCTCTGCATCCTGCGCGATGTCAAAGCAGCCGTAATCCTGTTCAGCCCACAGCCCGGTCCAGCTCGAGCAATACTGATCCCCTTCAATCTTGTACCGCGCCTCGGACGGGGCGGCATCGCCCTCCTTGATCCACAGGGTCAGGCCCGATGGGGCAAAATACTGGCGGGTTTCGACCCCGTAATGCAGCCCCTTGATCGTGGTGCCTTGCAACAGCGTTTCAATCTCGGCCGAGGACAGGGTCTTTTCGGCGGCATAGCTGGCAGAAGCAGCGCAGATCAGGGCTGCTGCGGCAAGAGTTTTGGAGAACATGGGAAACCTCTTTGGGGATTAATCACGCTTCATATCCTTGAAACCTACTGACGCCGCGTGTCAAAAAGCTCAACTCAAGCCCCCTCACGATCCCGTGAGAGCATGGCCGGCGGGATAACCGGCTTTTGGCGCGCCAGGTTGACTCTGTCCGCCAATCGGCCTAAAGCCCCACCCAGACATCCGGAAGAGCCTAACCTTCCGGTCCCTTGAGTCGTTCAGGGATCGCCCCCCACCAGCGAGTTTCGCCCGTGGGGGCAATGCCATTTGGCAGGCCCGCACGTTTATCCGTGCACTTGGGGCAATTGTGTATTCAACCGGTGTTTCCTACCTAGGAAGCGCCACATCTAAACCGGCATAGGAGGCCGAAGGCATGTTTGAAAATCTATCCGAACGCCTCTCTGGCGTCTTTGACCGGCTGACCAAACAGGGTGCACTGTCCGAAGAAGACGTCAAAACCGCCCTGCGCGAGGTCCGGGTGGCCCTGCTTGAGGCCGACGTTTCCCTGCCGGTGGCGCGTGAGTTCGTCAAGAAAGTGCAGGAACAGGCGACCGGTCAGGCCGTCACCAAGTCGATCACCCCCGGCCAGCAGGTCGTCAAGATCGTACATGACGCGCTGGTCGACACGCTGCGCGGCGAGGAAGACCCCGGCAAGCTGAAGATCGACAACCCTCCCGCGCCGATCCTGATGGTCGGCCTGCAGGGCTCGGGAAAGACGACCACCACCGGTAAGCTGGCGAAACGCCTGAAAGAGAAAGAGGGCAAGAAGGTCCTGATGGCCTCGCTCGACGTCTATCGCCCGGCGGCGATGGATCAGTTGGCGGTTCTGGGTACGCAGGTCGGTGTCGATACACTGCCGATCGTGCCCGGCCAGAAACCCGTCGACATCGCCAAACGCGCCAAGCAGCAGGCGACGCTGGGCGGCTATGACGTCTATATGCTCGATACCGCGGGCCGTCTGCATATCGACGAGGTTCTGATGGACGAGGTCGAGCAGGTCCGCAACGCGGTCGACCCGCGCGAGACCCTGCTGGTGGTCGACGGCCTGACCGGTCAGGTCGCCGTCGAAGTGGCCGAGGAATTCGACGCGAAGGTCGGCATCTCGGGCGTGGTCCTGACCCGGATGGATGGTGACGGACGCGGCGGTGCGGCGCTGTCGATGCGCGCGGTCACCGGCAAACCCATTCGCTTTGTCGGTCTGGGCGAGAAGATGGACGCGCTCGAAACCTTCGAGCCGGACCGGATCGCCGGACGTATTCTGGGCATGGGCGATATCGTGGCCCTGGTCGAAAAGGCCCAGGAAACGATGGAGATCGAACAGACCGAGCGCATGATGAAGCGCATGGTCAAGGGTCAGTTCAACATGAACGACCTGAAAATGCAGCTGGAACAGATGATCCAGATGGGCGGCATGCAGGGCATGATGGGCATGATGCCCGGCATGGGCAAAATGGCCAAGCAGATGGATCAGGCGGGTCTCGACGACAAGATCCTGCGCCAGCAGATCGCCATGATCCAATCCATGACCAAACGCGAACGCGCCAACCCGCAGCTACTGCAGGCGAGCCGCAAGAAGCGGATTGCAGCCGGTTCAGGGATGGAGGTCAGCGACCTCAACAAGCTGCTCAAGATGCACCGGCAGATGTCGGACATGATGAAAAAGATGGGCAAGATGGGCAAAGGCAAGATGCTGAAACAGGCCATGAAAGGCATGTTCGGCAAAGGCGGCCCCAGCCCTGAGGATATGGCGGCGGGCATGGACCCCAAGGCGCTGGAACAGGCGGCCAAGGCGATGGGCGGCAAGATGCCCGGCGGCCTGCCTGGTCTGGGCGGCGGCATGGGCCTGCCTCCGGGCCTCAGCGGGTTTGGGAAGAAGAAGTGAACCTGATCGCCGATCATATCCCCCGGCTTGAGACCGAGCGCCTGATTATGCGCGCCCCGTGCGAGGCTGACGTAAAAGCGATGGCAGAGTTCTTTGCCAGCGATGCCTCGAAATTTGTCGGTGGCCCCAAGCGGGAAGACGAAACGTGGCGGGCGCTCGCCATGCTTCTGGGGCATTGGGCCATTCGTGGCTACGGGTATTGGGGTGTCGAGGAAAAGGACACCGGCACCTATCTCGGACATGTCGGCCTTTGGTTCCCGCACAGTTGGCCCGAACCCGAGATTGGCTGGACCTTGATGAACACCGCCACCGGCAAGGGCTATGCGACCGAGGCCGCGCTGGCCGCGCGCGCGCATGCCTATGATGCCCTGGGTTGGGACACGGCGATTTCCCTGATCGACCCGGACAATCTGAGCAGCAGGGCGTTGGCCAAACGCCTGGGTGCCACCTTTGACTACAATTACGAACATCCGGCGTTTGGGACCATGCAGGTCTGGCGGCATCCGGCACCGGGCGATCTGGTGAATGGCGGGATAGAGGCCTACGCATGACCTCGTTCACCATCCCCACCTTCGAGACCGAACGCCTGATCCTGCGAGCGCCGCATCCGGACGATCTGCCCGCGATGACCGCATTCTACGCGACCGAGCGCAGCCATATGGCCGGCGGACCCATGGACCCGTCCAAGTGCTGGAGCGCTTTGTCAGGCCGTCTGGGACATTGGGCGCTGAAAGGGTTCGGCCTTTGGCATCTGACCGAGAAAGCCAGCAGCGCTTTCGTCGGATGGACCGGCATGATCGACGCCCCCGGCTGGGCCGAGCCCGAACTGGGCTGGGTGCTGATGGCCGAGGCCGAGGGCAAGGGGCTTGGTTTTGAAGCCGCAGCGGCGGCGCGCGACTATGCGGCGCGACATCAGGGGCTGAACGGCGTGATCTCGTACATCGCGCATCCCAATGACCGCTCGCGCGCGCTGGCCGAACGGCTTGGCGCAACGCTTGAGCTTGAGGATGGCGAGCTGTTGGGCAAACGCGCCCAGATCTGGCGTCACCCGCAGATCGACCTGACCACCGAGAGGACCGGCCAATGACCAACCCCGTGACACAGGCTGCCACGCTGCTGAAAGAGCACCGCGAAAGCATCGACCGGCTGGACGCGATCCTTGTCTATACGCTGGGCGAACGGTTCAAGCACACGCAGGCCGTCGGCAAGCTGAAAGCGACACACGACCTTCCCCCGTCCGATCCCACGCGCGAAGCGGCGCAGATCGCACGGTTAGAAGACCTGGCGAAAGAGGCCGATCTGGACCCCGACTTCGCCAAGGCTTTCCTGAATTTCATCATTCAGGAAGTCATCCGACACCACAAGAAGCATCAGAACTAAACCGGGCTTACCCCGGATACGCCATTCAAAGGAGATACCACCATGGCAATGAAAATTCGTCTCGCCCGCGGCGGCTCGAAAAAACGTCCCTTCTATCGCATCGTTGCGGCTGACAGCCGCATGCCGCGCGATGGCCGTTTCATCGAGAAACTGGGCACCTACAACCCGCTGCTGCCGAAAGACAGCGAAGAGCGCGTGAAAATGAACATGGAGCGTATCCAGTACTGGCTGGATCAGGGCGCACAGCCCACCGACCGGATCGCACGTATGCTGGAAGCCGCCGGTACCCGCGAAAAGGCCGAGCGTAACAACCCCAACAAGGGCACACCGGGCAAGAAAGCTCAGGAACGCGCGGAAGAGAAAGCGGCCAAGGCAGTTGAGGCAACCGAAGCTGAAGAAGCGCCTGCTGAAGAAGCGGCTGCAGAAGAATAAGCAGGCGGGTGCCGTGCGGGATCAGACTTTCACCGACGATTTTCGCACGCAGTTCGACCTGTTGCTGCGGCTCCGGCGCGACGTGCGCCGGTTCCGCACCGACGCGATTGATGAGGCAGTGCTGACGCGCTGCCTCGACGCGTTTCGGCTGGCCCCTTCGGTGGGGCTGAGCCAACCCTGGCGCGTAATCCGCGTCGAAAGTCAGGCCGCGTGGGATGCGGCCTTGAAGAATTTCCAGACCGCAAACGCCCAGGCGCTGGACGGCTATTCCGGTGAAAAGGCGCAGCTTTACAGCCAGTTGAAGCTTTCGGGCATGCAAGAAGCCCCGGTGCAGCTGGCCGTGTTCTGCGACGACGCCACCGACAAGGGCATGGGTCTGGGCGCGGGCACGATGCCCGAAATGCGGCGCTATTCGGTGGTTTCGGCCATCACCCTGTTCTGGCTTGCGCTGCGAGCCGAAGGGTTGGGGCTGGGCTGGGTGTCCATTCTGGACCCCGACCAGATGGCGCGTGATCTGGACGTGCCCGAGACCTGGCGCCTGATCGGCTATTTCTGCGTCGGATACCCGGAAACCCCGTCGGACACGCCGGAACTGGAACAGGTCGGCTGGGAAATCCGCGACGACGCTTTGCCCATCGAGGTGCGCTAGGGCCATGTTCGGACTATTACGCCTTCCCATCCTGCTGCTGATCGCCTTTATTGTCGGCGTGTTCTTCGAACGTTCGAACCAGCGCGAAGCATGCGAAGGCGTCGGGCAATGGCGCGACGGATTATGTGTAACGGAAGGCCAAAATGAGTGATCTGATCTGCGTCGGCAGCATTGCAGGATCATACGGCGTGCGTGGCGAAGTGCGGCTGAAAAGCTATTGCGCTGTTCCCGAAGATATCGAGGCCTATTCGCCCCTGACCGACGACTCCGGCAAGGACCGCTATCCGCTTGTCCTGACCCGGGCGATCAAGAACGGTTTCGCTGCCCGGCTGGGCGGGGTGGAGACCAAGGAACAGGCCGACGCCCTGAAAGGCCTGCGCCTGTTTGCGCGGCGGGAACAACTGCCCTCGCTGCCCGATGACGAGTTCTACCACACCGACCTGATCGGGCTGGAGGTCTATGACACCGGCGGCACCCTTCTGGGCAAGGTCAAGGCGGTGCAGAACCACGGCGCGGCGGACCTGTTGGAATTGCAGGGGCCGGGGTTGAAAACCACCGTTCTGCTGCCGTTCACCTTGGAAAACGTCCCGACCGTCGATCTGGACTCGGGCCGGATCATCGCGGACCCGCCCGAAGGCCTGTTTTGATGCGGCGCGTTCTGCTGCATCTGGGTCTGCACAAAACCGGCACAACTGCGGCACAGTCGTTCCTTTACGAAAACCGGCAACTGATCTGGCCAAATTTCTCTCTGGTGCTGCCCTACAAGACCCGCAAGAGCGGATTGGCGGATGCCGCCACGCGCCACTCGATCTATCGGCTGGACGGAACGCTGGCCGATTTCGGTGGCCAGTTGAACGAATTTCTGGCCACGCTCGATTTTGGCACCCGCCGCGGCCTGATCCTGAGCGAAGAGAATTTCGCAGGGCTGCGCCCCAGCAGAAACAGCGCCGAGGGTTATGCGGCTGCCCCCGATCTGGCGGCCACTCTGGTCAGCGCCATTCGGCGTCGCCTGATCGGAGAGGATTTGAACATAACCGTCTACCTGTCCCTGCGCGAAAAGCCCGACTGGCTGCGCAGCCTGTGGGCGCATGATCTGCAACGTACGCGCCTTGTTCAGGATTTCGACGATTTTCGCGCCGGTCTCGATCACCTGCCCGCGCTGCACGAAACAGCCGAAGCGATCCGCGACGCGCTTCCCGAGGTCACTGTGCAGACGGAATGGCTGGAAGACCTGCGGCAGCGACGGTTCGGCCCCGGCGCGCCCTTTGCCGAATTCCTGAACCTGCCGTCTGACAAAGCCGCGCGGCTTGTGCCGCCGTCGAAAGCCAATACCGGCCTGTCGGGTTCGGTCTTGTCGGAAATGCTAGCGTTGAACCGGTCGGCGCTGGACGACGGCGCGTTAATGGCGCAAAAGAAGGCGCTTATTCAAACCGCGCAAGATGAACTGACCCGCCACTGATGACCGACACGCCCTCGAAATCTCATGGACGCAAGGCGATCCGCCCGACCCTGAAACCGCGTGAGCTGCTGACGCCCACGCCGGATTTGCACGGGGTGTGGAAGGCCAGGATCATCACGCTGTTCCCTTCGGCCTTTCCCGGCGTTCTGGGGGAAAGCCTGACCGGCAAAGCGCTGCAGGACGGGCTGTGGCAGCTGGAAACGGTAGACCTGCGCCAGTTTGGTATCGGCAAGCATCGCAATGTCGATGACACGCCCGCCGGCGGCGGCGCGGGCATGGTGCTGCGCGCCGATGTGTTGGGCGAGGCGATCGAACACACGATGGCAGATGTTCGGGGGAACTGGCCGCTGATCTACCTCAGCCCGCGCGGGCGCCGGATGGACCAGCGCATGATGCAAAACCTCGCGCGTTGCGATGGCATGACCTTGCTCTGTGGCCGGTTCGAAGGCGTCGATGAGCGGGTGCTGGAGCATTACGGCGTTCAGGAGGTCAGTCTGGGCGATTTCGTCATGACCGGCGGTGAGATCGCCGCACAGGCGCTGATCGACGCCACCGTGCGCCTGATCCCCGGCGTGCTGGGCAATCAGGCCTCGACCGAGGAGGAAAGCTTTTCCTCGGGCCTGCTGGAACACCCGCAATACACCCGCCCCGCCGAGTGGAAAGACCGCCCGATCCCCGAGGTTCTGATGTCCGGCCACCACGGGCGCATCGCCGAATGGCGGCACCAGATGGCCGAAGAGATCACCCGGGAACGGCGGCCCGACATCTGGGACGCCTACGTGAATTCCAAGGGCGACGCCGCCGACTGAACGGCGCGACTGTGACTTCCGGGCCGCAGGTGCAAAACTTGCGACGACACCATTTGAAGTTGATCAAAACGCGGGATACTCATCCTGTAGATCGACGAATTTTGAGTAGCCAAACAAGAAGAAAACCCAGACCAAATCATGAAAAAGATTGTACTTTTGAGCCTTCTGCTTGCCTCGGCTTGCAGCACAAAACCTCTTGCGCCTTCGGTTCCGACAAAAGACGGCCACAACGTGTATTCCGCCAAGGTTGCCGTTGATGGCTGCGCCCAGCAGGCCGATGAAGGCGGCACCAGCGCCGTTATTGGGGCCTATGCGACAAACATCCTGCTTTGGGGCATCATTATCGGCCCTGTGGCGACCGCCCCGTTCGAGGACCAGCTGCGGGCACAGGGCGAGATTGATCAGGTAGACCGCTGCATGCGCGAGCAGGGCTTTGAGCGCCGCGAACTGACCCAGGGCGAATCTTTCTGGCTTCGCAACTCATTCGGGCAAGAGCGTGAGCGGCGGCTGAATCACCTGATTGGCGGCGGAACGATCGAAACCTACGGATCGCCCACCTAAGACCCGCCCGCCTTCCACGCGGCCCAGTGTTCAGGCGTGCCGTTGAACGTGTTGATATCGACCCGTCCCTGCACGCCCGGCACCAACCCGGTGCCCGTGTACTGCCAGAACCGCCAGATCGTCCGCGGATAAACCTGACGCGGATGGCCTGCCACGGAGCGTAGCCAAAATTCGGTTTTCGGCAGGCGCGCGATGTCGGTGTCTTCGTAGAAGTCTACGGTCGTGTAGACAATCGGCCTGCGGCCGTAGTGACGTTCGAGGATATTCAGGAACCGCTGCGCCTCGGCCCGGACGGTTTTGCCATCGGGGCGCAGGGTACAGGTCTTGGAATGCGGGGTCCATTCCATGTCCAGCACATGTGGCAGATCGGCTCCTTTGGGGACATTCCTGATGAACCAGCGGGCCTGTTCATGCGCCGGGCGGCAGAAATAGTAGTAGTGATAAGCCCCCCACGGCACCCCCGCCGCCTGCGCGCCGCGCCGGTGATCGTCGAACAGCGGATCGGCCACATCGCCGCCTTCGGTCGCCTTGAGGAACGCAAAGCTGACGCCCGAGGCTTTGGCCCTGCGCCAGTCAATCGGCCCCTGCCAGCGCGAAACGTCCAGCCCGTGAATCGGATAATGGCCGGGATGCCGCCCGTCCCAGTCATGGGGGTCGGCGTCGCCGAAATCGGGATAGATCACCGACGGGGCCGTCCGGTCCACGACCTGTGACGGCTCGATCACCTGAGGTTGCGGGCCGCTTCGCCCGCAGGACAGAAGTACGGCCCCTGCAACGGCCAACGTAAGTGCAAATCGCATCGTTTGGGTCCTGCCTGAAATTTCTGCTCTTGTAATTGCCTTCAGAATGCCCGATCCGGCGGACAAGGCAACGGCGCATTTACCAGAGTGGCGAAAACCCACCGCCAGGCAATGCGATTTGGGCTTGATCCCCGTCCGCAAATTCCTTAAACGACCGCAATCCGGTGCCGCGCCAAGCGACTCCGGTGTTTTGGTTTGTTACATGGCGTGACGTCCCGCTTTCTTCGGCAAGGACGCGCCCGGGCAGACCGGACCAAAGGAACATTCGATCTGACCTCTGGCGGGCTGTGCGCAGAACCCGGTGAAGACCAAGAGCTCTCAGGCCGTGCCCAAACTTCGTGGACCAACCACGAGCAGATAGGAGTACCTGCGATGGACCTGATCGCACAGCTTGAGGCGGAACAGATTGCCGCCCTGGGGAAAGACATCCCCGACTTCAAAGCCGGTGACACCATCCGTGTCGGCTATAAGGTGACCGAAGGGTCGCGCACCCGTGTGCAGAACTACGAAGGCGTCTGCATCGCGCGCAAGAACGGCGAAGGCATCGCCGGATCGTTCACCGTCCGCAAAATCTCGTTTGGCGAAGGCGTGGAGCGTGTGTTCCCGCTGTATTCGACCAACATCGACAGCATCACCGTTGTCCGCCGTGGCCGCGTCCGTCGCGCCAAACTGTACTATCTGCGCACCCGTCGCGGTAAATCCGCACGTATCGCAGAAGTCACCAACTACAAGCCCAAGGCTGGCGCCGAGGCGTAAGGAGCGGAAAGATGAAAAAAGACATCCATCCCGATTATCACCTCATCGACGTCAAAATGACCGATGGCACCGTGGTTCAGATGAAATCCACCTGGGGCAAAGAAGGCGACCAGCTGGCCCTGGAAATCGACCCCTCCTCGCACCCTGCGTGGACCGGTGGCACGTCGCGTCTGCTGGACGCCGGCGGCCGTGTGTCGAAGTTCAAGAAGAAATACGAAGGTCTGGGTTTCTAAGCCAGACTTGGTTGAGATGCAAAAGGCCGTCCCTCGGGGCGGCCTTTTTTGTTGGGCTTCACGGTGGTTCCGCAGGCAGGCTTCAGCTCAGACGGCGCCGCGCTGCAAATCCCGCGGGTCTAATGCCCGGCTTGCACTGCATACCGCGCGGCATAGCGCGGGGCGACGAACCGGACGAATGCCTTGACCTCGGGCCGCTGATACGCCTCGGGTCCGATCAGCATCATGAACGGGCGGGAGAGTTCGGCAATGTTGTCGAAGCAGCGCAGGAAAGCCCTGTCGGTGTCCGCCCATCTGGCATGCACAAGCCCAAGGCCGCGACCTGCCTTGATCGCCGCGTGCAGCATCTCCAGATCGCTGAATGTATCGACGATCTGGTCGGGCTGAACGTGGCGCTGAATCCAGCGGGACAGGTCGTCTGCCGCGTCCTCGCGCCTGAATGTCACAAAACGGTGGCCCCGAAAATCGTCAGGTGATTTTGGCAGGCCGAAGCTGTCGGCATACCGGTGTCCGCCATAGAGCGCAAAATGCTCGGTTCCTATTTTGCGCCCGATCAGGCTTTCATCGGGCTCAGTCATTGTAACGCGGAACGCCACATCCGCTTCGCCTTCAAGCAGGTTCAGGACGCCGACGCCCAGCAGAAATTCGAGTTCCACCCCCGGATGCGAGGCGGCAAAGGCGCTGAAGATCTCCATCGACGGGTCGGTGAAATAGCTTGGTGCCGTGATACGGATCGGTCGCGGTTTCGCAAGCTCCTGCGATTTGGCGGCAAAAGCAGCGCATGCCTGTTCCACCGCCTCGGCCAGTGGCATCAAGTCCCGCGCCTGGGCGGTTGGCTGGAACCCTCGTGTATCGCGCACGAACAAGGTCAGATCGGCCTGGTGTTCCAATTGTTCGATACGCCGCGCCACCGTTGGCTGCGCAATGCCCAGCTTGCGGGACGCCGCCAGCGTCGACCCCTCTCTGACCACTGCCAGAAAGACGCGCAGGTCCGACCAGTTCCAGTGTTCGGTCTTCATTTTTGTAGAACAGCACAATTTCTTAACCAATACCAGAAAGCCCGGTGACGGATCATCCTTTTGGAAAAGGAGCAAGATTATGATGGCACCGTTCGATACCGACCTCCTGAAGCACACAGCCCAAAGGCATCAACTGCCCGACACGGCGGAAAGGATCGCCGCGCGCGCCAGACAAGACCCGCAATACAACAGCAGGCCTATTCCGGCCAATTGGCTGGAAGTGATCAGGCAGCATGTCCGGCGGCTTCTGCCTGCCTCCGGCCATACGGGGGCTTAATCCTTGGTCAGTTCCACCGCGCTGTGCAGTGGCGGCACCGGCCCTCTTACCAGCAACAGGGCCAGCACCATGGCAATCAGCGCCGCGATGGCGGCCACAAACATCGCGCTGTCAAACGCATTGTCCTGCAGATCACGCAGCGCCTCGGCCAGAGCCGTCCCGGTGCTCGGGTCCAGCCCCGCAATCAGTTGCTGCACCTGACCGGGCGTGCCGTGGGTCAGGGCGTGGGCCAGGTCTTCGCGCTGAGTCGACCCGGCGGGCAGCGCGTTGATCACCTCGGTCAGGCCGGAGCGGGTTGTGATGGCCTCGGCCAAGCCACCGACCACCGCGCCCATCGTCGCGCCGAAGTAGAGAAACGCGTTGATCACGCCTGACCCCTGCCCCATATGCTCTTCCGGCAGCAGGCGCAGGCCAAGACGGGGCAGCAGGGAAAAACAGATGCCGATCCCGACCCCGACGATCACCAGCTTCCACCAGATCTCGGCATAGTCCGTGGTGTTCGTGGTCGTCACCAGCAGCCAGAACCCGCAGGCCATCGCCGCCATTCCCAGAATAAGCGGCCATTGGAAACTATAGGGCGCAAGAAAGCGGGGCGCCGTGACCGAGATGACGAACATGCTGATGCTGAGCGGCAGGATCGAGATGCCCGCGTTGATGGACGAATAGCCGAACGTGTCGGGCGACTGCACGAACACGTTGAAATAGACGAAGAAGCAGAACAGCGTGAAGCCCGCAAAGAACATCCCCGCCGCCGCCATGAAGTACCGCGGATGCCGGAAATAGCGCAGCTCGATCAACGGATCATCGCTGCGCCGCGAGGTGATGACCAGCGCAACAGCAGCCACCGCAGCGATGCCAAGCGGCACAAGGGTCAGGGCAGTGTCCCAGCCCCGGCTCTCGCCATTGCTGAGGGCAAAGGATAGCGGGCCCAGCAGCAGGACAATGGCAATCGCGCCCGGATAGTCGAAGGTTGCCCCCTCCAGCCGGGTGTCCGGCACGTATTTTCGTTTGCTGACGCGCAGGCCGATATAGAACGCCACTGCCAGCAGGATCAGATCGGCGGCAAAAACCGCACGCCAGCTGATGTAATGGGCAAAGCTGCCGCCCACGATCGGCCCGACCCCGACGGCCAGCCCGACAATGGCGCCCCAGGCCCCGGTAACGCCTGCCCGCTGCGCCTCGGGCGTGGCGGCGGTCAGCACCGATAGCGAGGTTCCGAACAGCGCCGCAGCGCCCGCCCCCTGCGCCCCGCGCCCGATCAGCAGCATGGTGCCGTCCTGCGCAACCAAAACGGTGGCTGACCCGCAGGCAAAGACGATCATGCCAAAGAAGAACACGCCCATCTTGCCGGTTATGTCGCCAAGCCGGCTGACGATGGTGACAAGGGTAGCGCTGGCCACTGTGTAGATCGCCATCACCCATTGCAGCCCGGATGGCGTCAGGTCGAACTCGGCCTTGAGGTTGGGCAGGATGGTCGCAACGGCGGTGGTGTTGAAGCCGACGACCATCATGCAGATCGCCGTCATGGCCAGAACCACGCGGGGCCCGGTCATGTCGGATGGTTGATTGGACTCAGTGTTCGACATCAAAACGCCCCTGAAACCTGACCGAACCTTCAGGGCTCGGAAAATCTGTTTGCGGCTAACTTACAGACACTAAAACAAATTTCGATGGCTGCGCATAGGGGCCGCGTCAAATCCAATAGGACAGCGCCACCGGCAGGACGACAATCGTTGTCAGGGTCGAGACCAGAATGAACCCCGCCACATCAGGCCCGTATTCCGGCACATGCTGGTCGATGAACAGATAGGTCGCGACCGAGGAGGGCATCAGGCAGCACAGGATCAGCGCGCCGCGTTCGGCTCCGGTGAAGCCGAACAGCCAGATCAGGGTGCCGGCGATTGCGACGGCCATTGCCAGATGCAACACCGTCAGCAGGATCGCCCGGCCCAGACTTTTGATCCTCAGCGTGGCCAGAGTATGACCCAGCGTCAGCAGCATCAACGGGATCGACAGCCCGCCCAGAATGTCGAAGGATTTGGCAATCGGTTGCGGCAGGCTGGTGCCGGTTGCCATCAGGATCAGCGACAGGGCCACCGCATAGATGATCGGAGAGCTCGCCAGTTTCTTCGGCGAAAACGCCCCGGCGGGAATCCACATGCCGACCGTGAAGATGCTGACCAGCACGACAACGACAAAGCCCATCGTATAGGCCATGCCTGCATCGCCCAGCGCCAGCAGCGTGATCGGCAGGCCGATATTGCCCACATTGCCATGCATCAGCGGCGTCAGAAACGCCCGTACCGGCAGGCGCAGCGCCTTGAGCGCCACGAACCCCAGAACGCCGAATCCCGCAATCGCCAAGGCGGTGGCGGCCATCATGTCCAGAAAGGTGCCGACCGCCAGACTGGTGGTGGACAGGTGCGAGATAATCAGCGTCGGATAGCCGACCTTCGAGACGATCCCGCCAATCACCTTATTGTCGAACGGCGCCTTGATCAGCGCCAGACAATAGCCGATTCCGGCGCAGATCAGCACGGGCAGCACCACGTTCAGAACGTTCAGAAACAGGTGCTCCAACCCGCATTCTCCTTCCCGGACCCTGGGTTGAACAGTGAATCACGGGCCGCGCTTTGGCAAGCGCCTCTCTCGTAACCTGCGCTTCGCGTTCGGTTTTCCGGATTTGAGCCTGAGAAAGCCCCAAACTGCTGCTTGAGGTTCTTTTCTTCCCCGCAAACACAACATATAGTGGCCGACAACAACGTGTGGGCAAGCACGGCGGGACATGGGAATACAGGCATGGCACATATCATCGTAGTGGGGAACGAGAAGGGCGGCGCAGGCAAATCCACCGTCTCCATGCATGTGGCGACCGCGCTGGCGCGGCTGGGCCATAAGGTCAGCACGCTGGATCTGGACCTGCGCCAACGCAGCCTTGGCCGGTATTTCGAAAACCGCGGCAACTTTCTGAACGGCTCGGAGGTTGCCCTGCCCAGCCCCCGCCATCACGACCTGCCCGAGATCGACGCCAGCAAACTTAAACCGGGCGAGAACATCTATGACCACCGCCTGTCCGCCGCCGTGTCCGAACTGGAAAGCGACAGCGATTTCATCCTGATCGACTGCCCCGGCTCGCATACCCGCCTGAGTCAGGTGGCGCATTCGCTGGCCGACACGCTGATCACCCCGCTGAATGACAGCTTCATCGATTTCGACCTGCTGGCGCGGATCGACACGAAGGGCGAAAAAATCCTCGGGCCGTCAGTCTATTCCGAGATGGTCTGGAACGCGCGGCAATTGCGGGCGCAGGCTGGGCTGAAACCCATCGACTGGGTCGTCGTGCGCAACCGGGTCGGCACCCAGCGCATGGTCAACAAGGAAAAGATGCAGCGCGCGATCGAAATGCTGTCGCAACGCATCGGCTTCCGCGTCGCCTCGGGCTTTTCCGAGCGGGTCATTTTCCGCGAACTGTTTCCGCGCGGCCTAACCCTGCTGGACCTCAAGGATATCGGGGTCAAGCAATTGAACATCTCGAACATCGCCGCGCGGCAGGAATTGCGCGACATGATGAAAGAATTGAACCTGCCGGGGGTTGAGATCGATTTTTGATCGGCAACGCATTGGAGCCAGCGGCATCGCACGTCGCGACGGGCAGGTTTTGCAGCGTTCCGTCACGACTTTGCAATAGTTTCCAACTAGCACTGGTCGAAAATCAGGAGGTTGGCGGTGTCACTACGTATCGAGTTAACGCAATTTGCTACAAGCCGGAATTCAGCGGCCCCACGGCGGTTCGGTCAGCGGTATGATGCAGATAAATTCTTACCGGAAGCCGGCAATACGGTTGTTTGCCATCTTGATTTCGACGCGCCGGCCCACAAGGCGGTTTTGGACGCGCGCGCACGGATAATGGCTCTGCCCGAGGCGAACCGCTTTCTTTTTACCCCTGCGGAAAGCCTGCACATGACGGTGTTTGAAGGGGTCATTGAAACCCGCAGGACACCGGACGCATGGCCCGGCGATCTTGACCGGACAGCCTCGGTCGACAGCGTCACCGAGGCATTGATCACACGGCTTGCCCGGTTCTCTCCACCCTCCGGATTTGCCGTGCGCGTGGCGGGGCTAAGCCCGACGGGCCTTTGGCTTGAAGGTGTCACCGAACAAGATGCGGTAGGGCTGCGCGAGTGGCGAGAGGCCCTGACGGCACCTTTCGCATATCGTCATGATAACCACGACGCCTATCAGCACCATATGACCTTCGCTTATCCAATTGGGTGGCTTCCGGATTCGGTCCTACCTGATTGGGAAGCCGAGTTGACCGCAATTCTGTCGGATCTGGTCGAGGCAGCGCCGGTCATTCCACTCAATCCGCCCGCATTTTGCAAGTTCGCGGATATGACGTATTTCGAGGAGCTCATGGTTCTTGATGCGGATCGGTTAAATCCGCGCTGAGCTTCGATTCTTGTGCGGTCGGGCCATCCTTACGGGCGGACCTGTCCGGCTTACCTCAACACGCGCTCTAATCCGCCGCGTTATAAACCGTAAACAACTCCTTCGGCTCTGCCACACCGCGCAGCATGTAGCGGCCCAACGAGATCAATTCTTGGCCGCAGGGCTGCGCCGCGCGGGCGACGTCGTCCGAGATCAGGATGCGCTGGCCCAGCGACCGGTGCATGCCCGCAATGCGGGCAGCCTGGTTGACGGCCGGACCGATCACGGTGAAATCAAGACGGCTTTCGGCCCCGATATTGCCATACAGGATCTCTCCGGCATGCAGCGCCAGCGTATAGTTGCACACCAGCTGGCCGTCCCCGGTCCGACGGGCGTTCAACTCGGCCATTTTGTCCTGCAGCATCACCACCGCCTCGAGCGCCGCGCGGGCGTCTGCGTCGATGTCGCCAATATCGAACATGGCCATCAGCCCGTCGCCCATGAATTTGAGGATACTGCCATCGCATTTGTGAACCACATCGACCGCCACGGCCAGATAGTCGTTCAGCATGTCGATGATCTCGGCACCCGGCAATTCCTCGGACAGGCTGGTGAAGCCTTCCAGATCGAAGTTCCAGATCACCGCATCGATCTGCTGAAGCGAGCCGCGCCGGATTTCGCCCGACAGCACCCGCTGCCCCGCGTCGCGCCCCAGATAAATCCGCATCAGGTCCCGCGAGATCCGCGCGCTGGAGGCTGACTTCAGCGCCAGACCAAGATGCGGCAGGGCGGTGTTGATCAGGTCCAGATCACCCTCGCCAAACCCTTCGGGCGCATTGCTGGCCCAGGACAGAAGCACGCCGCCCACGGCCTTTTTGGTGTCTGTCGGGCTGCTATGTGTCGGCGTGTCGAAAATCACGCCGGTTGCGAAATATTCGGTCGCGCCGATTTCGCGCAGATCGTTCAGCAAGGGATAACGGCTGGGCTGGTTCTGATCGACCATGCGTTCGTGCACGACATCGAGACCTTTGTGCAGGATCGCGTACAGGGGGCTCTGCTGCCACATCTCGCTGGCTTCTTCGGAATAGGCGAATGTTTCGACCTCACCGCCCTTGTCCTGATACCAGCTATACCCGGTTCCGCCATAAACCGGGTGCAAGGCCGATTGCGCGGCGTGAAACCGCATCAGCGGTACGCCGTATTCAAGCAGCTTGTTGCAATAACCGTCCAGCAATTCTTCTTTGTCCGCGCCGTCCAGTCCGCGCATTATCAGCCAGTCAATCAGATCAGTTGCATTCGCCGCGTTGGGGTCCGGGGCTGTCATATCACCTTCCTGTGTCCGCTCAGGTATCATCTGGGGGCCGGTGCATCGAATTTCCAGAGTTACGGCATTCCAGCCAGTCGCCGCAACATACGGCGCAGCAAATCAGCCTCATCCTCGCTGAACAGACCCGCAAGTTTGCCGTCATATTGCTCGGCAATCCCGCGCAGCTCGCGATACACCGTCTGGCCCGAGGGAGTCAGGGTCAACCATTCGACCCGGCGGTCCTTTTCATCGCGCGTCCGCTTAAGATACCGGCGCTGTTCCAGCTTGTGTACCGCACGGCTGACCTTGGTTTTGTGAATCCTGGCCCGTTCCCCGATATCCCTGGCGGTCAGTTCACCGAAAATACCCAGGTGAAACAGCACCCGCCATTCCGTGCGCAGCATCCCGTAGCGGCTTTTATACACGCGCTGAAATTCCAGCGAGGCCTCCTCGGCCGCCTGATTCAACAGGAACGGCAGGAAATTTTGCAGGTTAAAGTCATCTTTTTTGTCGGAATCGTCATTTGTCATCCTTGTTAGTTACAAAATCAACTATTATCCGACAAGCAGCAAACGGAGGAACACAGTATGAATCGTCCGACTGATCCGCATACTTTGACCCAGGCCGCAACGCCTGTCGGCACCCATGCCGGCTATATGCCCGGCTTTGGAAACGACTTTGAGACCGAGGCCCTGCCCGACGCGCTGCCGCAGGGCATGAACAGCCCGCAGCGCTGCAATTATGGCCTGTACGGAGAGCAGCTGAGCGGCACCGCCTTTACCGCCAACCCGCCCGAGCGCACGTGGTGCTATCGCATCCGCCCCTCGGTAAAGCATTCACATCGTTACGAAAAGATCGATCTTCCCTACTGGAAATCGGCCCCCTGCATCGATCCGGATGTGATCAGCCTTGGCCAGTACCGCTGGGATCCGGTGCCGCATTCCGACAGCGGATTGACCTGGCTGACCGGCATGCGCAGCATGACCACGGCGGGGGATGTTAACACGCAGGTCGGCATG
Organism: Ruegeria sp. AK4; assembly: GCF_056541025.1. Taxonomy (NCBI): domain Bacteria; kingdom Pseudomonadati; phylum Pseudomonadota; class Alphaproteobacteria; order Rhodobacterales; family Roseobacteraceae; genus Ruegeria; species Ruegeria sp. AK4. The sequence goes on along the minus strand of NZ_JBQFXS010000003.1, from coordinate 419,722 downwards.
GCCAGCCATATCTATCTGGTCACGGAATCGATGGTTGATGACTATTTCTTCTCAGCCGATTCCGAATTGCTGGTGGTCCCACAGGAAGGCCGCCTACGCTTTGCGACCGAGCTGGGGATCATCGATCTGGAGCCAAAGGAAATCGCCATCCTGCCGCGCGGGCTGCTGTACCGGGTCGAGGTTCTGGAAGGCCCCGCCCGCGGCTTTGTCTGCGAGAATTACGGGCAGAAATTCGAACTGCCGGGCCGTGGCCCGATCGGGGCCAATTGCATGGCCAATCCGCGCGATTTCAAAGCGCCGGTCGCGGCGTTCGAAGACCGCGAGGTACCCTCGACCGTGACGATCAAATGGTGCGGTCAGTTCCACACCACCAGGATCGGCCACAGCCCGCTGGACGTTGTGGCGTGGCACGGCAATTACGCGCCCTATAAATACGACCTGCGCACCTATTGCCCGGTCGGCGCGATCCTGTTCGACCACCCCGACCCGTCGATCTTTACGGTTCTGACCGCGCCTTCGGGGCAACCGGGCACCGCCAATATCGACTTTGTCCTGTTCCGCGAGCGCTGGATGGTAATGGAGGATACGTTCCGCCCACCCTGGTATCACAAGAACATCATGTCCGAGCTGATGGGCAACATTTACGGCCAGTACGACGCCAAACCGCAGGGCTTTGTCCCCGGCGGCATGAGCCTGCACAACATGATGATCCCGCATGGGCCCGACAAGGATGCGTTTGAAAAGGCGTCCTATTCCAACCTCGGCCCGGACAAGCTGGACAACACCATGTCCTTCATGTTCGAAACCCGCTTCCCGCAGCATCTGACCGCTTTCGCGGCCACCGAGGCCCCGCTGCAGGATGACTATATCGACTGCTGGACATCGCTTGAGAAGAAATTCGACGGCACACCGGGTAAGAAATGAGCGTCGAGACCTGGATCACCTATGTCGTCACGGTCCTGCTGCTGATGAGCACGCCCGGCCCCAGCCAGTTGCTGATGCTGTCGAACGCGGCAACCAATGGGCTGCGGCGCGGGCTGTTCACCGCTGCAGGCGATCTGACGGCCAACCTGCTGCAAATGCTGGCTGCCGGGCTGGGCCTTGCCGCGCTGATTGCGACATCGGCGCACGCGCTGACCGTGATCAAATGGCTGGGCGTTGCCTATCTCGTGTTCCTCGGGCTGCGACAGATAATGCGGGCCAAGAGCAACGCCGCAGGGGTTGCCCCCAAGGCCAGCCGCAAAGCACTGTGGATGCAGGGGTTTATTACCTCTGCCGCGAACCCGAAAGCCGTGGTATTCTTCGCGGCTCTGTTTCCGCTGTTCATCGACCCGGCGCTGCCGTTCTGGCCTCAGTTCGCGGTGCTTTCGGCCACCTACCTGATCCTCGACGGGCTGTTTCTGACCGCCTATGGCGGCAGCGCAAGCTGGCTGGCCGCGCGGCTCAGGGGGCCGGCAAAACTGTGGCTGGACAGAATTGGCGGCAGCTTCATGATACTCGCAGCGATCCTGCTGGGGCTGAAATCCCTTCGCACGACCTCGTAGACACATGCGCACGCGCAACTGACATAAGGACAAACCATGCCTTTGATGAAATCCTGGGTGACATCGGCCAATGACGCGGCGCATCCCTTTCCGCTGAACAACCTGCCCTATGGGGTTTTCTCGACCGCTGGCGACGACCCGCGCTGCGGTGTGGCCATCGGCGATATGATGCTGGATGTGACCACAGCCGAGGCCGAAGGGCTGATCGAACTGGGCGAAGAGCCCCTGTTCGACCTGCCCTTCTGGAACCCGCTGATGGAGGAAGGCCCGGCCGTCTGGGCCGCGCTTCGCAACCGCCTGACCGCCCTTCTGGCCGAAGGCTCAGCAGATCAGGCCCGCGTCGAACCCCTGCTGGTCGCCCAAAACGAAGCCGAGATGCACTTGCCCTTCGCCGTCAGCGAATACACCGACTTCTACGCAGGTCGCCATCACGCCCAGAATGTCGGCACCATGTTCCGTGGCCCGGAAAACGCGCTGCCGCCGAACTGGCTGCATATCCCCATCGGATATAATGGCCGCGCATCCTCGGTCGTTGTGTCGGGCACGGATATCCGCCGTCCGTGGGGGCAACTGAAATCCCCCGATAAGGACGTCCCCGCCTTTCTGCCCAGCCGCCGCTTCGACATCGAACTGGAAATGGGCGCGATCGTTGGCACGCCCTCTGACGGCCCGATCTCGGTGCAGGAAGCGGATGACAACATCTTCGGCTACGTGCTGCTGAACGACTGGTCCGCCCGCGACATCCAGGCTTGGGAGTACCAGCCGCTCGGCCCGTTTCAGGCCAAGGCCGCCGCAACTTCGATCAGCCCGTGGATCGTGACCAAAGCCGCGCTGGAGCCGTTCCGCTGCGACACCCCGGCGCGCGAGTTTGAATTGCTGGATCACCTAAAAGACTGCGGCCCGATGCTCTATGACATCGACCTGTCCGTGACGATGGCCCCGCAGGGCCAGGGCGCAACCACCATCGCGCGCACGAATTACAACCAGATGTACTATTCCGCCGCACAGCAACTGGCGCATCACTCGACTTCGGGCTGCCCAATGAACACAGGCGATCTGCTGGGCTCGGGCACAATCTCGGGACCCACCAAGCCCGAGCGCGGCTCGCTGCTGGAACTCAGCTGGGGCGGCAAGGAACCCCTGACGCTCGACACCGGCGAAACCCGCAGCTTTATCGAGGATGGCGACACCCTGACCCTGACCGGCGCGGCCAAAGGCGACGGTTACGTGATCGGGTTCGGCGACTGCGTTGGCACCGTCCTGCCCGCATTGGACAACCCCTACGAAAAATGAACCCAACACTTCATCTTTTCCAAAATACTCCCGCCGGAGGCATCCCGAACCCACCCCGGCGCAACGGTAAAGGACCAGAACCAGATGACCAAAGCATTCGCGTCCCAAGGGGACATGTCGGAAAAAAAGATCAGCTTCACCGAGGTCGGCGAAGGGCTCTATGCCTTCACCGCCGAGGGCGACCCCAACTCGGGCGTCATCATCGGCGATGACAGCGTGATGATTGTCGAGGCGCAGGCGACCCCGCGTTTGGCCAGCAAGGTGATAGAATGTGTGCGCTCGGTAACCGACAAACCGATCACCCATGTTGCGCTGACCCACTATCACGCGGTTCGCGTTCTGGGGGCCAGTGCCTTTGGCGCGCAGCAGATCCTGATGTCGGACATGGCGCGCGCCATGGTCGTGGAACGCGGGCAAGAGGACTGGGACAGCGAATTCCAGCGTTTCCCGCGCCTCTTTGAAGGGCATGAAAGCATCCCCGGACTGACCTGGCCCACCACCACCTTCAGCGACACGATGACGGTTTATCTGGGCAACCGCAGGGTCGATCTGATGCATCTGGGCCGGGCCCATACGGCGGGTGATATCGTGATCCATGTGCCCGATCAGAACGTCATGTTCACCGGTGACATCGTCGAATACCACTCGGCCTGCTATTGCGGCGACGGGCATTTCAACGACTGGGGTGATACGCTGGACGAAATCAAATGGTTCGATGTGGACGCCATCGCTCCGGGACGGGGGGACGCCCTGATCGGTAAGGACATGGTCAACGCGGCCATCGAAAATACCCGCGATTTTGTCGAAAGCACTTATCGTCCGGCAGCCAAGGTGGCCGCGCGCGGAGGCAGCCTGAAAGAAGCCTGGGACGCGGTGCGCGCCGCATGCGACCCGAAATTCGCCGATTACGCGATCTATGAGCATTGCCTGCCGTTCAACGTCGCCCGCGCCTATGACGAGGCACGTGGCATCGACACGCCCCGCATCTGGACCGCCCAGCGCGATCTGGAGATGTGGGAGGCGCTGCAGGGCTGAGAAACCGCTGCGTTTGATCCAGATCGTTTTCCCGACCGGGAATCGATGAAACCATAGATGCGAGGCCACCTGCACCTGCTGCCGGTCGGCAAACCAGCTCCGCTTCGGCGCATCAGGATTGAAGGGGGAGACCCATGAACAAGATCTTTGAAGTTCCGCTATACGCCTATGACCGCAGCCCCGATCAGGACGCCGCCGCGCCGGTTCGGCACAAGGTCATCGTGATCGGAGCAGGCCCGGTCGGACTGGCCGCCGCGATTGACCTTGCGCAGCAAGGGGTCGAGGTCGTGGTGCTGGATGAAAACGACAAGGTCAGTTTCGGCAGCCGCGCCATCTGTTTTTCCCAGCGCACGCTTGATATCGCCCATCGGCTGGGGCTGGGGCAGCCCCTTGTGGACAAGGGCGTCCAGTGGGATCGCGGCAAGGTGTTTTTCGACAATCGGCAGGTCTATGATTTCGACCTGCAGCCGGAAGAAGGCTTTGCCAACCCCGCCTTCATCAACTTGCAGCAATATTACCTGGAACAGTTCCTGGTGGACCGCGTACGCGCGTTGCAAGCCGACGGCGCACCACTCGACCTGCGTGGCTGCAACAAGGTCGAGGCCATCGGCCTGCACGACGATCACGTCCGGCTCGAGGTCGAAACGCCCGAAGGCCCCTATACGGTCGAGGCCGAGTGGCTGGTTGCCTGCGACGGGGCCAATTCTCCGACCCGGCGGATGCTGGGGATAGATTTCGACGGGCGCGTGTTCGAAGACAATTTTCTGATTGCCGACGTGATCATGGAGGCCGATTTCCCTTCGGAACGCTGGTTCTGGTTCGATCCGCCCTTCAACAAGGGGCAATCGGCGCTGTTGCACAAACAGCCGGACAATGTCTGGCGCATCGACCTGCAACTGGGATGGGACATCGACAAAGAGCGCGAGAAACAGCCCGAAAACGTGATCCCACGCCTCAAGGCGATGCTGGGTGAGGATGTTGAGTTTCAGCTTGAATGGGTTTCGATCTACACGTTCCAGTGCCGCCGGATGCAAAGCTTCCGCAAGGGCCGCGCCCTGTTTGCCGGGGACAGCGCCCATCAGGTCAGCCCGTTTGGGGCGCGCGGGGCCAATTCGGGCCTGCAGGACACCGACAACCTGTGCTGGAAACTGAAACTGGTGCTGGACGGCAACGCTCCGGAAAGCCTGCTGGACAGCTACGATACCGAACGGGTTCAGGGCGCGGACGAGAATATCCGGAAATCCAGCAGCTCGACCGATTTCATCACCCCGAAATCCGAGATGTCGCGCCTTTTGCGGGATGCGGTTCTGGATCTCAGCGAATCCTATGAATTCGCGCGCCCGCTGGTTAATTCCGGCCGGTTGAGCGTGCCGTGCACCTATGACGGATCACCGCTGAATTCTGCGGATGCGCTGGACGGGCCGACCGGAACGCGCCCGGGCTCGGCCTGCCCAGATGTACCGTTGGGGGAAGAATTCCTGCTACCCAAACTCGAAGGCCGGTTTACCCTGCTGACGATTGACGCCGACGCGCCTGATTTGCTTGAGGAAAACGGGGTTCAGATCACGCGGCTGGCGCTTTCGGTCAAGGACGACCCGACGCAGGCGTTGAAACGGCGCTATCTGGGTGACGCATCCAGCGCCGTCTACCTGATCCGCCCTGACCAGCATGTGGCGGCCCGGCGCGACACGTATGAAGAAAACGCCTTTCGGCATGCCGTCCGCCGTGCCATCGGCAAGGAGTAAGCGATATGACCGATCTGATCCTCTCCCCGAATATCGAAAACGCCGACGATTTCTATGCGGATTTGCTGGCGGCGCATGAAGGGTTGGACAAGGCCGATAGCGACGCGCTGAATGCGCGCCTTGTTCTTGTTCTGGCCAACCATATCGGCGATGCTTCGGTCCTGACGCAGGCCATTCAGGCCGCGTCGCTGCAGAAACCCTGACGGAGACGGTGGTTGAGCGAGGTTGTTCTTTTCGATTACTGGCGCTCGTCGGCCAGTTACCGGGTCCGGATTGCGCTGAATCTGGCCGGAATCGCCTATCAGGCCGTTTCGGTAGACCTGACCAGCGGCGAGCACCGGGGCGCCGCGCATCTGGCGCGCAACCCGCAGGGCCTGGTTCCGGTGCTGGAGATTGACGGGCGGCGGCTGACACAGTCGCTGGCCATTCTCGAATATCTCGATCAGACCCGGCAGATGGGGCTGCTGCCCAATGATCCCGCGGCGCGCGCCCAGGTTCAGGCGCTGGCGCATTCGATCGCGGTTGATATCCATCCAGTCTGCAACCTGTCGGTCGCACGGTACGCCACGGCGCTTAGCGCCGACGCCTCGGGCATGCCCGGCGACTGGATGCGGCACTTCATTCAACCGGGGCTGGCGGCGTTCGAGGCGTTGCTGGGCGGGTTCGGCCAAGCCCCCTATTGCGCCGGATCGCAGCCCGGTCTGGCCGATCTCTGCCTGATCCCGCAGTTATACAACGCCCGCCGGTGGCAGGTCGATCTGTCAGACATGCCGCGCCTGAGGGGCGTCGAGGCCGCCTGTGCCGAGCATCCGGCTTTTGCGGCGGCGCATCCCGACAGGCACGCGCCCGCGTAAATGCCGCACAGACCCTGTGTGCAGGTGCGGATGGGCAGAGCGGGCGGGTTCGCCTAGCTTGGACATGTAAGATAAAATGAGGTCCCGATGTCAGAAATCACCGGCTATCACGCCCATGTCTATTTCGACGCGGCAACGCAGGACACCGCACAGCAGATCTGCGAAGAGGCCGCCCGCCTTTTCCCCGTTCAGATGGGGCGCATGCATGCCCGCAATGTCGGCCCGCATCCCCGGTGGAGCTGCCAGCTGGGCTTTGCGCCCGAGGCGTTCGATCAGGTCATTCCCTGGCTGATGCTGAACCGGCAGGGGCTGACCGTGTTCACCCACGCGGAAACCGGCGATCATCTGGCCGATCACCGCGACCACGCGCTGTGGATGGGAGAGTTGCTGGAGCTTGACCTGTCGATCTTCGACTAACCCAGCGCCCGCGCCTGATCGCGCAGCACGAATTTCTGCACCTTGCCGGTCGAGGTCTTCGGCAGGGTTCCGAACACCACCGTCTTGGGGGCCTTGAAATGGGCCATGTTGTCCCGGCAGAACGCGATCAGGTCCGCCTCGGTCGCGGTTGTGTCCGGTTTCAGTTCGACAAAGGCGCAGGGGGTTTCACCCCATTTTTTGTCCGGGCGGGCCACGACTGCGGCCTCCATCACCGCCGGATGCTTGTAGAGAATCCCCTCGACCTCGACCGATGAGATGTTTTCGCCCCCGGAAATGATGATATCTTTTGAGCGGTCTTTCAGCGCGATATACCCGTCGGGATGCATCACCCCCAGATCGCCCGAGGCAAACCAGCCGCCGTTGAAGGCACTGTCGGTGGCGTCGGGGTTCTTTAGATACCCTTTCATGACCACGTTGCCCTGCATGAAAATCTCACCCATGGTCTCGCCATCTGCCGGGACCGGCTCCAGCGTTTCGGGGTCGGCAACCATCAGGCCGGACAGCGCCGAGTAGCGAACGCCTTGACGCACCTTCAGCGCCGACCGTTCCTGCGCATCTTTGGCATCCCATTCCTCTTTCCAGGCGCAGACGACCGACGGGCCGTATGTCTCGGTCAGGCCATAAACATGGGTCACTTCGACGCCCATCGCCTCCATCGCTTCGATCACGGCGGCGGGCGGCGGCGCGCCTGCGGTCATCACCTTGATCTGGTGGTCAAAATCCTTGAGGTGCCCGGGCGCGTGCGCCAGCATGTTCAGCACAATCGGCGCACCACAGAAATGCGTGACCTTTTCGTCCCGGAACGCGGTATATATCGGCTCGGCCCGCACGGCGCGCAGACAGACAGACACCCCGGCATTGGCCGCCATCGCCCACGGAAAGCACCAGCCGTTGCAATGGAACATCGGCAAGGTCCAAAGGTAGACCGAGTGCTTGGGCATGTTCCAGTCCAGCAGATCCGACTGCGCATTCAGCGCCGCGCCGCGATGGTGATAGACGACGCCTTTGGGATTCCCGGTTGTGCCCGAGGTGTAATTCAGCGTGATCGCGTCCCATTCATCCTCTGGCAGAGACCAGTCGTAATCCGGATCGCCCTTGTCCAGCAGCGCGTCATAAGTCAACGCGCCCAGCCGCTCGCCACCGTCAAAGCTGGCATCTTCGATGTCGATCACCAAAACCTCGTGATCCACCAGCGTCAGCGCCTGTTTGACCACGCCCGAGCATTCGGGATCGACCAGCAGCACCCGGGCCTCGGCGTGGTTCAGGATGAAGGCGATGATCGGCGCATCCAGACGTGTGTTGATCGCGTTCAGAACCGCGCCTGCCATGGGAACGCCGAAATGCGCCTCGTAATGCTCGGGTATGTTTGCGGCGATGATCGAGACCGTATCGCCCCGGCCAATCCCGCGGGCGGACAGCGCACTGGCCAACCGGCGGCACCGCGCATAGGTTTCGCCCCAGCTATAGCGGCGGTCGCCGTACACGACCGAAGGATAGTCCGGATAAACCTGCGCGGTCCGCTCGATAAAGCTGAGCGGAGACAGCGGCGTGTAATTCGCGCGGTTCTTGTCCAGATGACGTTCGTACATGTTGGTTGCTTGCATCCGCCAATCCTCTCAAATCGTCTTGCCTGCGACTTGATCACAAAGCCGCGCGTCTGACAAACCCGTAGAAATACGCCGATGGCGATGTCTGGCGATAAGGGATCACACGATCTGGCCCTATATATGGACGGCCTTTCGCGGTGTTCTGAGCCATCGCAATTTCATGCTATTGTGGGACATATCCCGCATCCTCTGCACTGCATCTGACTGAAAGGACATGTCATGGACGGCACGTTCAACGAAAACGATCTTTCCCGCGTGGTCGAGGCCGACCGCGCCCATATCTGGCACCATCTGATCCAGCATAAGCCCTTTGAAACCAATGATCCGCGCATCATTGTCGAAGGCAAGGGCATGCGCGTCTGGGACCAGAAAGGCAAAGAACATCTGGACGCGGTTTCCGGCGGTGTCTGGACGGTCAACGTCGGCTATGGCCGCGAATCCATCGCCAAGGCCGTGTATGACCAGTTGATGAAACTTTGCTACTTCGCCAATACCGCCGGTTCGATCCCCGGCTCGACCTTTGCCAAGATGCTGATCGACAAGATGCCGGGCATGAGCCGGGTGTACTATACAAACTCGGGGTCCGAGGCGAACGAGAAAGCGTTCAAGATTGTCCGTCAGATCGCCCATAAGCGCTATGGCGGCAAGAAGACCAAGATCCTGTATCGCGACCGCGACTATCATGGCTCGACGCTGGCAACCATGTCGGCAGGCGGCCAGGATGAACGCACCGCGCAATATGGCCCCTTCGCACCCGATTTCGTGCGCGTGCCGCATTGCATGGAATACCGCAAGCACGAACTGGCCGGTGCGCCGGTGGAAAACTTCGGCGAATGGGCTGCGGACCAGATCGAAGAAGTGATCCTGCGCGAAGGCCCCGAAACCGTCGGCGCGCTGTGCCTTGAGCCGGTGACCGCAGGCGGCGGCGTGATCGAAGCGCCCGAAGGCTATTGGCAGCGCGTTCAGGAAATCTGCAAAAAGTACGATGTGCTGCTGCATATCGACGAGGTCGTCTGCGGCGTTGGCCGGACCGGCACCTGGTTCGGGTATCAGCAATACGGCATCAAGCCGGACTTCGTGACGATGGCCAAAGGTGTGGCTTCGGGCTATGCGGCGATTGCCTGCATGGTGACCACCGAGGAAGTCTTTGACATGTTCAAGGATGATGCCTCGGACCCGATGAGCTATTTCCGCGACATCTCGACCTTTGGCGGCTGCACCGCCGGTCCGGCAGCCGCGATTGAAAACATGCGGATCATCCAGGATGAGAACCTGCTGCAGAACTGCACCGACATGGGCGACCGCATGCTGGGCAACCTGCAGGCGCTGATGGAGAAGCACAAAGTCATCGGCGATGTGCGCGGCAAAGGCCTGTTCCTTGGGGCCGAACTGGTGGCCGATCGTGGCTCCAAAGAGCCGGTGGATGAGAAGCTGGCGCAGGCGGTTGTGGCCGACTGCATGGCGCAGGGCGTGATCATCGGCGTCACCAACCGCTCGATCCCCAGCCGCAACAACACGCTGTGCTTCTCGCCCGCGCTGATCGCGACGGCAGATGACATCGACCAGATCACCGATGCGGTCGACGGCGCACTGGGCCGCGTGTTCGCCTGATCCTTTGGATCGAAACCTTTTGAAACCGGCGCTCCCGCGCCGGTTTTTTCGTTGACACACCAAAGCTTGCCAGACCGGAAGACTCGGGTAGCCTGTGATCACCCCACCCCGACACAGGAGCCCCCCATGTTACGCACCCTCGCCCACAGCCTTGCCGCAGTTCTTCTGCTGGCTCTTGCCACCCCTGTCAGCGCTAACGAGGGCAGCGGGTTCCCTCAGATCGTCGGCACCTGGCACGGCACCTATCTGGTGGCCTTCGCCAAATCCAACCCCAACCACGAAAAGGGCCTGCTGCAGGCCGAGATGGAATTGGAGATCTCCAAGCTGGACGGCAACCTGATCACCGCAACCAACCGCTGGCGACGCATCGGCGACAAAGACTGGATCGTCGAAGAGGCGATGGGCACGTTCTCGCTGGACGACCCCACCCGTTTCGTTCTGGCCGAGGCCGGGATATCGGGCGAGGATGTCTCGGTCGGGATATTCAACGGCGTTTATGTGGATGACGTGATTATGGTCACCAATGCGGGGCCGGGAACAGGCGTGGCGTTTGCGGCGCAGTTGGTGAAGAAAAGCGGTGACAACTAAGTCACCGCAAAGTCAATTCGGCCTGGAAATCTCGACCTCTTCGAAATGGAACGCACCGGTACCAAACGCGGCAAGGCCGATCCCTGCCCCGCCATTCTGATTGCGGGAATTGGTTCCGCGTTTCGAGAAGGGAACCTGAATGACTTTCGTTCCGTTGGCGTAGAACAGGATATGAGCGCCGCGCACCCTGAAGCTCAGCTTGTTTGATCCATCCACCAAAACCGCGTCATGTCTGGCGCTGTGCACGGACCGAAGCTGACGCCCGTCTTTCTGCAGAACATGAAAGCGGCCCTGCCCGTCCACCGCGAAGGCCAGGTATTTGCCGGACTTGCCGCTGCCAACAAGAATGCCCGCGCCGCCGCGCCCATCGTTCCGGCTGTCGACCACCGTGGAAATCATCAACTCTTCCGAGGATTCCACGGACTCTGCATCCGGAAACTTGACCCAGGCAATGTCGTTGTAGTGCAGGCTTTGCGGGTTTTCGAGGTTTTCCATCACACGATCTCCGTCCGCGATGTAAACCACCCAATGCGATTTCGTCTGGTTGAAAGATATCTGCCCGCCCAGCATCAGCGATTTGTCGTCGCCGTCAAAAGACTCGGTGATGATCTCCGGCGCGTCCGGCTCTGGCTCCTGTTCCTGGGAAAGTGCCGCCGATGACAGGCCGAAGGACAAAGCCGAGGCGATCAAAGCCGCATGGGTAAATTCTTTGATAAAAGACATTTTCAAATATTCCTGCGTTCAACCAAATGGTGTTATCTCCGCAGACTTACATCAAAAAAGTGTTCTGAACAGACGGGTTTCCCTTACCCGAGGTTTCCGCACAGAGCGCCGTCAACTGTTTCCAAATAAAGAACAAAAAAGGCCGCCCCCAACGGGACGGCCCTTCATTCACTGTCTCTGTATCAGAGGATCAGGCAGTCAGAGCAGCCTGAGCTTTGGCGACGATCGCGCCGAACGCTTCCGGTTCGTGCACGGCCAGGTCGGCCAGAACTTTGCGGTCCACTTCGATACCGGCCAGGTTCAGGCCGTTGATGAAGCGGGAATAGGTCAGAGCCTCGTCATGGCTGCGCACAGCCGCGTTGATGCGCTGGATCCACAGCGCGCGGAAGTTGCGCTTGCGGTTCTTGCGGTCGCGGGTTGCGTACTGGTTGGCCTTGTCGACGGCCTGGGTGGCAACTTTGAAGTTGCTCTTGCGACGACCATAATAGCCTTTTGCGGCCTTGATGATCTTCTTGTGACGGGCGTGAGTTACGGTTCCACCTTTAACGCGGGACATATCGGTATCTCCTCTTAGCGGTCGTAGGGCATGTAGCCCTTGACGATCTTGGCGTCGGGGGCGGACAGGGTGGTGTTGCCACGGGCGTCGCGGATGAACTTCTTGGTCCGCTTGATCATGCCGTGCCGTTTGCCGGCCTGGCCAGCAAGGACCTTACCGGTCGCAGTCACCTTGAAGCGCTTCTTGGCGCTCGACTTGGTCTTCATCTTAGGCATTTCCGTCTCCTTTCAGGGTTCGGTACAAAACGCGACTCGGCATGCCATCTCGGCCGGTCACGCGACAGATGCGCCGTTTACGCAAGTTTGGTCATACTGGCAAGGGGGTTTGGCCCAGATTCTGCGCAATTCGTGATCCGGTCAGGGACCGGGGCGAACCAAGCCGCCCCGGTCTGGTGATTCAGTGCTCGAATTTGCGGATTTCGCCGCTCTTGAGCCGTTCAGCGTAGGAGGCCAGTTCTTGCCGCACCACTTTCATCAGGAAGTAGAGCGCAAAGACGTTCACAACCGCCATCGCAAAGATCGCCGCATCCGAGAAGTCGATGACCGGGCCAAGGTTGGCCGCCGCCCCGATGACAACGAAGATGCAGAAGATGACCTTGAACACCAGTTCCTTGGTGTGGCCCTCGCCGAACAAGTAGGTCCAGGCCTTGAGGCCGTAATAGGACCAGCTGATCATGGTCGAGAAGGCGAACAGAACCACCGCAATGGCCAGAACGTATGGGAACCAGCCAAAGGCGCTTGCAAAGGCCGCCGAAGTCAGGCTGACGCCCGAGTTGCCATCGACGGTTGCGATCGCGTCACCCGCTTCGTTCAGCATGTATTTGCCGGTTTCCGGATCGATGATCAGTTGCTGGGTGATGATGATCACCAGCGCAGTCATGGTACAGATTACGACCGTATCGATGAACGGTTCAAGCAGAGACACGAAGCCCTCGGTGATCGGTTCCTTGGTCCGCACCGCCGAGTGTGCAATCGCCGCAGAACCAACGCCCGCTTCGTTCGAAAACGCCGCACGGCGGAAGCCTTGGATCAGCGCGCCGACCATGCCGCCCGCAACGCCAAGCCCGGTAAAGGCACCGGCGAAGATCTGGCCAAAGGCCCAACCGATCTGGTCTGCGTGCATGATGATGATAACCAACGCCGCAGCCACATACATGACACCCATGAACGGCACGACTTTCTCGGTCACACGCGCGATGGATTTCAGGCCGCCGACGATGACCGCAAAGACGATACCGGCAAAGACAAGGCCGGTTATCCAGCCCGGATAGTCCCCGGTAATGCCTGCGATCTGCTGGTGCGCCTGGTTGGCCTGGAACATGTTGCCCCCGCCCAGCGCACCAAGGATACAGAAGACCGAGAACAGGACAGCCAGAATCTTACCGCCCGGCAGGCCCAATTCGTTGAACCCTTTGGACATGTAATACATCGGGCCACCGGAAACGGTGCCGTCTTCGTATTCATTGCGGTATTTCACGCCCAGCGTACATTCGGTGAATTTCGAAGCCATGCCCAGCAGGCCCGCGACGATCATCCAGAAGGTCGCGCCCGGCCCGCCAATGCCAACGGCCACCGCCACACCTGCGATGTTACCAAGGCCCACGGTGCCCGAAAGCGCCGTTGCCAGAGCCTGAAAGTGGCTGACCTCACCCGCGTCATTCGGATCGGAGTAGTCGCCTTTCACAAGGCTGATCGAATGCCCGAAGAAACGGAACTGCACAAAGGCGAAATACAGCGAAAACACCGTCGCCGCGATCACCAGCCAGCCCACAATCCACGGGAAACCGGTTCCCGGGAACGGCGCGAAGATGAAGCTGACGAAAGGCCCGGTGAAATCGGCAAAGGCCTGATTGATCTTTTCGTCCAGGCCCGGAGCCTCCTGCGCCGAGGCGGCGCTGGCCATCATCGCCGCCATGACGGCGGGAAGGCCCAGTTGTTTAAACCTATTCATATCTATGCCTCCCCTCAATTTACGACCGTGACCGGAACGTCGGCGTGCATCACCAGATTCTGCGTCGAACTGCCAAACAGGCGTTTCTTGAACCCGTCTGCCGAGGCACGGCCGACAACGATCTGCGACCCGCCATGTTCAACGGTGATGGCGTTCAGCGTTTCGGCAACGTCACCGTGCTGCACGATGCCGTGCGCCTCGAACCCGGCTGCTTTCAGCGCTTCAACCGCGGGTGTGATGACCCGAGTTGTCGCCAGTTCGATCTCTTCCTCGCGCCGTTTGTGGCGCAGGGCGTTTTCTTCCGGTGTCTGGAAAGTGAAAGGGGACCATTCGATAACGTACACAACCAAAAGCTCGCAGGTGCCGATGCGCTCTGCCATGTCTTTGGCAAATGCAATCGCGCGCTCTCCGGTTTCTGTTCCGTCCAGTCCTATGACAATCTTTGTTGTCATCTCGTTCCTCCGTTATTGTTGATTTATCCGGGGCCCGTGCCCCCGGCAGAGCAGCCGGAACTTGGAACATATGTAGTGTGACTGCCCTTAGGTCATTTATTAGGCATTTCCACCTAGAAATGAAACTTATTCTGGCAAATTCGTGCGTTGCGGTCAAATTTCTCTGAAAATTAAGGGGTTATCGGGCCGGGAAAACAAAATCCAGCACCCTTATCGGGAAGGGTGCTGGCAGTTTCTTCACCTGTTGAGCCGCGAGGGTTACTCGGGGTCGGTGCTGTAGATCAGGCGTTCGTCACAAGGCGCGACGCGCAGAATGTTGGTCGTGCCCGGCACGTTAAACGGCACACCCGCAGTGACGACGATCTGATCGGTCTCGGATGCAAACCCACCAGCGCGGGCCGCGCGGGCGGCGCTGACCACGGCACCTTTGAAGCGCTCCAACTCGGGCGTCAGGACGCAATGGCAGCCCCAGCTCAGGCACAGGCGGCGCGCGGTGCCCGTGGCCGGTGTCATGGCGATAATCGGCACGCCGGGGCGTTCGCGGGCGGTCAGCAGGGCGGTGGTGCCGCTTTGGGTAAAGCAGCAGATGGCCTTGATATCCGTCTTCTCGGCGATCTCACGCGCGGCGGCAACGATGCCGTCGGCAACCGAGGTGCCCTTGGCGGTGCGCGAGGCGGTGATGATCTGGGTATAGGTCGGGTCGGCCTCGACCTCGATGGCGACCTTGTTCATGGTCTGAACCGCCTCAATCGGGTAGGACCCGGCGGCGGATTCCGCGCTCAGCATGATCGCATCGGTGCCTTCGTAAATCGCTGTTGCCACGTCTGACACTTCGGCCCGCGTGGGCATCGGGCTTTCGATCATGCTTTCCAGCATCTGGGTCGCCACGATCACCGGCTTCGCCGCGCCACGGCATTTGCGCACCAGACGTTTCTGGATCGGCGGCACGGCGGAAACCGGCAATTCAACGCCCAGATCCCCTCGCGCGACCATGATTCCGTCCGAGGCATCAAGGATGTCGTCAAACGCCTCAACCGCCGCGGGTTTTTCGATCTTCGACAGGATCGAGGCGCGGCCATCGGCCAGCGCGCGCGCCTCAAACACATCCTTGGCGCGCTGAACGAAGCTGAGCGCCAGCCAGTCCACGCCCAACTGGCAGACAAATTCCAGATCGTCGCGATCCTTGGCCGACAGCGCCGCGAGCGGCAGCACCACATCGGGCACATTCACCCCCTTGCGGTTCGAGATCGTACCGCCGATTTCAACCGTGCAATTGGCGTAATCCTGACCGCACTCCTTGACGATCAGGCGGATCTTTCCGTCGTTGACAAGCAACCGGGCACCGGGTTCGAGCGCTGCAAAAATTTCGGGATGCGGCAGACAGACCCGCGTCAGATCGCCGGGTTCCGGGTCCAGATCCAGACGGAACGCCGCGCCTTCTTCCAGTTCCTCGGCGTCGTTGGTGAACACGCCCACGCGCAGCTTGGGGCCTTGCAGGTCCGCCAGAATGGCAATCGGGCTGTCCAGGTCTTTCTCGACCTGACGGATAATACGGTGACGTTCGCGAATCTCGTCGTGGCTGCCGTGGCTCATGTTCAGGCGAAAAACGTCTGCCCCGGCCTCGTGCAGCGCACGAATGGTGTCATAGTCATTGGACGCCGGTCCCAGCGTCGCCACGATTTTCACATTTCTCAGGCGTCGCATTGGTCTTGCTCTCCTCAATGGCTCGATGTTACCGCAAACAGTGCTTGGGTGCTTATTGCGCAATTCCCTTTCCGAAGCAACTGTCCTACACCTGCGGCAAACTTGATGACAGGCTTATGACGTACACCCCGTTTTTTGTTCACGGCGAGGATCGCCCGTCCCGCTGGCTGATTACATGCGACCACGCAACCAACACGGTCCCGCCTCAGGTCAATGGCGGCGACCTTGGCTTGCCGCGCGAGGATATGGAGCGGCACATCGCCTATGATGTCGGTGCCTATGAAGTGTCCAAGCATCTGGGCGAGATTCTGAACGTGCCGGTGATCGCCGCCAATTTCTCGCGCCTCGTGATCGATCCCAACCGGGGTGAGGACGATCCGACCCTGCTGATGAAGCTTTATGACGGCTCGATCATTCCCGGCAACCGGCATGCGGACGCGGCCGAGCGGGAACGGCGGCTGAACATGTGCTACCGCCCCTATCACGACGCATTGGGACGTTTGGCCGCCCTGCCCCATGCAGTGATCGTCTCGATGCACTCTTTTACCCGCCAATTGCGGGGCCGCGCCCCGCGCCCCTGGCATATCGGGGTGTTGCACACGCCGGACGAACGGTTTTCGCGCCCGCTGATCGACCGGCTGAACGCCGAAGGGGACCTGTGTGTCGGCGTCAACGAACCCTATACCGGCGTGCTGCCCGGCGATGCAATCGACAAACACTGCACCACCCACGGACGCCCGAACGCGCTGATCGAGGTGCGCAACGACCTGATTGCCGATCACACCGGTCAGCGTAAATGGGCGGAAAGGTTGGCCGTAATCCTTGAAGATGCTCTGGGCCAGAGCGGTCTGTGATCGCAACCGCGATCCTCTTGTGAGCGGCCCCGCCAGACCCCATGTTACAAGGGAAAGGATGTGCTTATGTCACAGGAAACACTGACAACTTTCTTTGGCTGGATGTCCGTCATCAATATCGGGCTGTTGCTGTTTTCAACGGTGATGATCGTTACCCTGCAGGACCGGATCGCGGATTTTCACAGCAGGCTGTTTCACATGGGCCGCCCGAACCTGAAACAGGCCTATTTCCGGTATCTGGCCAAGTACAAGCTGTTGACGATCGTGTTTTGCGTGGTGCCCTGGCTGGCGCTGAAACTGACCTGACCCTGCGCAGCTGCCCCCACATTGCAACGCGGCGGCAAGAGGCTTAACTCTGTCGCGTAACATCGCCTTTCAGCCGGAGCCCACCCATGGACAAGCAAACCGAAATCGAACTTCAGGCCGCCGCGTTTCGCCGGTTGCAAAAGCACCTGATGCAGGACCGGACCGACGTTCAGAACATCGACATGATGAATCTGGCCGGGTTCTGCCGCAACTGCCTGTCCCGCTGGTATCAGGAAGCGGCCAATGAAAAGGGCATCGAAATGGGCAAGGACGAAGCCCGTCAGATTTTCTACGGCATGACCATGGATGAGTGGAAAGCCAACTACCAGACCGAAGCCAGCCCCGAAAAACAAGCCGCCTTCGAAGTCGCATTCGAACAGAATGTGGGCAAGAAAGACTGACCCCGAGGAAAAAGCCCGCCAATGCGGCGGGCTTTGTCCTTAGATCGCGGCCTTGCGGCTTTCTTCCAGATAAATCTCGCGCAGGCGTTTGGCGATACGACCGGGCGTGCCATCGCCCAGTTGCACACCGTCAATCTCGACAACCGGCATCACGAATGCGCTGGCCGAGGTGGTGAACGCTTCGTCGGCGTCTTTCGCCTCGTCGATGGTGAACAGGCGTTCCTCGACCTCCATCTGCGCCTCGGCGGCCATGCGCAGAACCGCCTTGCGGGTGATCCCGTGAAGGATGTCGGTCGACAGCGGACGGGTGACGATCTTGCCGTCCTTGACGAAATAGGCGTTGTTGGACGTGCCTTCGGTCACATAGCCATCCTCGATCATCCAGGCGTCATCACAGCCTGCGGCCTTGGCCATCATCTTGCCGAGCGAGGGGTACAGCAGTTGCGTTGTCTTGATGTCGCGGCGACCCCAGCGGATGTCGTCGATCGAAATGACCTTTGCGCCCTTCTTCGACGCCGGGCTGTCTGCAAGGCCGGGCTTGTTCTGGGTAAACAGCACGAGGGTGGGCCGGGTATCCGCTGCCGGGAATACGAAATCCCGATCCCCGTCGCTGCCCCGGGTGACCTGAAGATAGACCAGCCCTTCGTCGATACCATTCAGTTCGACCAGCTTGCGGTGAATCTCCAGCAGTTCGTCCTTGCTGCAGGGCTCGGCCATCTGCAACTCGTCCAGCGACCGTTTAAGACGCACGGCGTGGCCTTCGAAATCGATCAGCTTGCCACCCAGAACGCTGGTCACCTCGTAAACGGCATCCGCCATCAGGAAGCCGCGGTCGAAGATCGAAACCTTGGCTTCGGTTTCGGGCAGGTATTCGCCGTTCACATACACGGTGCGGGTCATGTCATGTCCTTTTTGTCTCCGGGCTTCGCCCGTTCCTCACGGAATACGACCCAACCGATCGTTTTCCGGGCGTTCGTCACCCCCAGAGTGCCGCACTGGGCGGATGCACTCCGGCGTCATCAAATATCAGCGGGTTGTCCCGGTCTTCAGCCAAGAGAAGCGGGCCGTCAAGGTCCGTCACCATCGCGCCCTGCGCCAGTATGGTCGCAGGCGCCATCGCAAGGGAACTACCGACCATGCAGCCGACCATGACTTTGTAGCCTTCGGCCAGCGCCGCCTTGCGCAGCTCCAGCGCCTCGGTCAAACCACCGGTTTTGTCCAGCTTGATGTTGACCACGTCGTACTTGCCCTTCAGCGCAGGCAGGCTGGCGCGATCATGGCAGGATTCGTCGGCGCAGACGGGAACCGGGCGGTCCATGCCGATCAGGGCGTCGTCCTCACCGGCGGGCAAGGGCTGCTCAACCAAAGCAACGCCCAGCCGCACAAGATGCGGCGCGAGGTCGGCATAAACCTCGGCCGACCAGCCTTCGTTCGCGTCCACGATGATTCGGGAATTCGGCGCACCGGCGCGTACGGCTTCCAGACGGGGCATATCGTCCGGCGTGCCCAGCTTGATTTTCAGCAGCGGGCGATGCGCGTTCTGCGCGGCCTGCGCCTGCATCGCCTCGGGCGTATCCAGCGACAGGGTATAGGCTGTGATCTCGGGCCCCGGCTTGGGCAACCCGGCCAGGTCCCACGCGCGCTTACCTGCGCGTTTCGCCTCAAGATCCCACAGCGCACAATCCACGGCATTGCGCGCCGCCCCGGCGGGCAGCAGGTCCAGCAGCCGGTCGCGTGTGACATCACCGGGAAGACCGGCAATTTCCGCCTCGACCGACTCCAGCGTCTCGTTGTAACGGGCGTAAGGAACACATTCGCCCCAGCCCTGATGCGCGCCATCGGACAGGCGCACGGTCAGCACCTTGGCCTCGGTCCGCGACCCGCGCGAGATCGTAAAGACCTGAGCCAGCCGGAATACATCCCGGGAAACATCAATCTGCACGCGCCTGATCCTTCATCTTTTCAAAAATACTCCCGCCGGAGGCGACCCTCCGGCGGGTTTCTTTGATCACAGAGCGGCCAGCGCGTCCACCAGTTTGCCCGTACCAAAGCGGTAGGGATCGGTGGCAGGCAGGCCCATCTCGACCTCGACCTTGGCGATGTAGGCGCGCGCCTCGTCTTCGCTCAGATGCTGCGTATTGATCGATACACCGGCCACCTGGCAATCGGGGTTTGCCACCCGTGCCAGCGGCAGTGCCGTATCACGCAGCTGTTCCAGCGTCGGCAGCGAAAACTCCGGCAGGCCGCGCATATGGGTGCGGGTCGGCTCGTGGCACAGGATCAGCGCGTCCGGCTGGCCGCCATGGATCAATGCCATGGTCACCCCGGAAAACGAGACATGGAACAGCGAGCCCTGACCTTCGATGTGATCCCAGTGATCGTCGTCATTTTCGGGCGTCAGATACTCGACCGCACCTGCCATGAAATCCGCAATGACCGCATCCAGCGGCACGCCTTGTCCGGTGATCAGAATACCCGTCTGGCCGGTGGCGCGGAAGGTCGAGTTCATACCGCGCTTGCGCATTTCGGCGTCCATCGCCATTGCGGTATACATCTTGCCGGCCGAGCAATCGGTTCCGATCGCCAGGCAGCGTTTGCCGCTGCGCTTGCGGCCATTGGCGATGGGATAGCCCACCGTCGGGACGCGAACGTCGTGCAGCGTACAGCCGTGGGTTTGCGCTGCGGCCACCAAATCGCCTTCGTCCCGCAGCAGATTGTGCAGGCCGGACGCCAGATCATAGCCCATTTCCAAAGCGGCAATCAGAATCTCTTTCCAGGCTTGGCTGATGACGCCGCCCCGGTTTGCCACCCCGATGACCAGAGTTTTGGCCCCGGCTTCCTTCGCCTCGGCCAGTGTCATGTCCGTCAGGCCCAAATCGGCCTTGCACCCGTCCATCCGCAACTGGCCGACAGCATTTTCAGGACGCCAGTCCCGGATTCCAATTGCCACCTTGGCCGCCAAATGGTCGGGCGCATCGCCCAAAAACAACAGATACGGTGTTTCGATCATCGCGCTACACTCCTTTGATTCTGGCGCAGGCTAAGGAACAAGCCCGACGAGTGTTTCGCTTTTTCACCCGGCGAACCTTATTGCTGCGGGAAAATTTTGCGTCCGTGACGACTTGGACGCAACTTTCGTGCAAGTTTTCAAAGCGATTAATCTTTAATCACCGGAATTACACCCCCAAACGGCAATTGCTGCGAATGCATTGCTGCGCCTGCACAAAGGCGCTTGCGCAGGCGTACGCAATTTAATACCCCATAAGGCAAGAAAATCGCAATTTCCTTTCTTGCACGAGGTCCAAATGAGCTTTCGCATCCAACCCGCCGCCCCCGCGCGCCCCAATCGCTGTCAGTTGTTTGGCCCCGGCTCTAATACCAAACTGTTCCCGAAAATGGCCGCGTCCGCTGCGGATGTGATCAACCTTGACCTCGAAGACTCGGTGGCGCCGTCCGACAAGGACATCGCCCGCGCCAATGTGATCGAGGCGCTGAACACCGTCGACTGGGGCAGCAAATACATGTCGGTGCGGATCAACGGGCTGGACACGCCCTATTGGTATCGCGACGTGGTTGACCTGCTGGAACAGGCCGGCGACCGGCTGGATCAGATCATGATCCCCAAGGTAGGCTGCGCAGCGGATGTTTATGCGGTGGACGCGCTGGTCACCGCGATCGAGCGTGCCAAGGGCCGCACCAAATCCATCAGCTTTGAGGTCATCATCGAATCCGCCGCCGGCATCGCCCATGTCGAGGAAATCGCCGCCGCGTCGCCCCGCATGCAGGCGATGAGCCTGGGGGCCGCCGATTTCGCCGCCTCGATGGGCATGCAGACGACCGGCATCGGTGGCACGCAGGAAAACTATTACATGCTGCGCGAGGGCGAGAAACACTGGTCCGACCCGTGGCACTGGGCGCAGGCCGCCATTGTTGCCGCCTGCCGCACCCATGGCGTGCTGCCGGTGGACGGCCCGTTCGGCGATTTCTCGGACGATGAAGGCTATATCGCGCAAGCCAAGCGTTCTGCCACTTTGGGCATGGTCGGCAAATGGGCCATCCACCCCAAGCAGATCGCGCTGGCCAATCAAGTGTTCACCCCTTCGGACGAAGCGGTTGGGGAAGCGCGCGAGATTCTGGCGGCGATGGAGCAGGCCAAGGCCAACGGCGAAGGCGCGACCGTTTACAAGGGACGTCTGGTCGATATCGCCTCGATCAAACAGGCTGAGGTCATCGTGGCGCAGGCCGAACTGATTGCAAACGGCTAGACCGGGAAAGGCGCCCCTTGGGGCGCCTTTTTGTTACCGACCGAAGACGTTGTTGGGCGTCCAGGTAAAGCGCTCGCCCTGCTTGCCCCATTTCATCATCAGGCAGGACGTTCCGTATTTCTGGAAATAGCTGATCTTCAGCGGATACCATCCGGCGCTGGGCACTTCGACCTCGGTCCGTTGATTGGCCTCACAGACCTGACGGCCATTGAAATAGCCAATCTGCTGCCCGCCAACCCAGGCATCTATGCCGTCATTGGACCATGTTTCAAGCTCATAGATGCCGGGTGAGTCAAAGCGGATATAGCCGGTGATCTCGGCCGCGACGTTGAACGCCTTGTTGAAGGTCAGAACCGGATCACCCTCGTTCGTGTCCCGATAATCCAGGCCACGCAGCGGCTGTCCGGGCTTCATCTTCTTGCCCATCTGCTTGACCTTGGTTAGGTTCTGGATTTTGCGCGGCGGATTACCCTCCCACGCGTATTTCACATTCAACCCGGCCTGCGGGCTGGGCTGCGGGTTCGCCGGTTGCAGTTTCAGCGGTGCCGACATGGCAGCCCCGGCGATCAACGCCATGGCGGCGGCAAAGGCTCCGGTCCGAAAGAATGTCATGGTCTTCTCCCTGAGTTTGGCCCTTTTGGGACTTTCCCCTTATGAGCAGGCCGTCGGAATGACACTAAGACGTGGAAAATTACCCTGCAAGACGGTTAAACATCACTTTTCCATGGTCACGCCCGCATATCCTTGGGCGAATCCATCACCACATAGGTCGTGATCGAGATCACGTGCGGCAAGGTTCCCAGCACCTCGGTGTGAAAGGTCTTGTAGCTGGGCAGATCGGCGCATTCGACACGCAGCAGGTATTCGATGGTGCCGGTGATGTTGTGGCATTCGACAACTTCCGGCGCGCGGTGCACGGCGCGCTCGAACCCTTCCTGGGCGGCTTTCGTGTGCTCGCCCAGCCCGACACCGATATAGGCAATGAACCCGATCCCCAGCGCCGCCGGGTTCAGCACCGCGCGATAGCCCGCGATCACGCCTGCGCGCTCCAGCTCCTGCACCCGGCGCAGACAGGCCGAGGGCGACAGGCCCACCCGCTCGGCCAGGTCCAGATTGCTGATGCGGCCATCCGAGGAAATCTCGCGCAATATATGTTGGTTTATCCGATCAATTTTCGCCATTTGTTGTGAGCCTAGCGTCAGAACACACCAAAACGCAATTTCATTTCCCGTCTTTTCGGCAATTATGCGCGCCATGACCTACGACATCCTGCTGGCCCTGATTGCTTTTGCCTTCGTATCCTCGATCACGCCGGGGCCGAACAACCTGATGCTCATGGCATCGGGCGCGAATTTCGGGTTCCGCCGTACAATTCCGCATATGCTGGGGATCGGTCTGGGATTTACCTTTATGGTCCTGCTCGTGGGCGCGGGGCTGGTGCAGGTATTCGACCGGTATCCGGTCAGCTACACGGCGCTCAAGATCGCGTCCGTCCTCTACCTGCTCTATCTCGCGTGGAAAATCGCCCATGCCGCGCCCGCCAAGGGGCAGGCCGCGACCGGAGTGCCGATGACCTTCCTGCAGGCTGCGGCTTTCCAGTGGGTCAATCCAAAGGCCTGGGCCATGGCACTGACGGCCACCACCGCCTACGCCCCTGGCCAGACGCTGAACGCGATCGTGATCGTCGCGCTGGTCTTTGGCGCGATAAACCTGCCCTCGGTCAGCACCTGGACGGTTCTGGGCCAGCAGATGGCGCGCGTCCTGACGAACCCGCGCCGGTTGCTGGTGTTCAACTGGACCATGGCGGTGCTGCTGGTCGCCTCGCTCTACCCGGTCCTCTGGCCGAACTGAGTTACTTCAAAGGCAGGCAGATTTCCGTCAGCAACTCTTCGGGCGCGGTCTTGCGCGGGTCGTTCAGGTAGATTTCGTAACAGGGCTGATCGGCGGGCTCCTCACCGGACCCTGGCAACCAGTTGCCGAACAGGCTGTGATAGGCCGCTGCAAGACCTGAATATGGCCCCTTGTAGGTCAGGACAGCGGTTCTGCCGCCGGGGATCTGCATCTGCTCCATACCCTCTGGCACGGTATCGCCGTTGAATTCAGCACCCGCAAAGCTGCGAAGCTGATCCTCGGGCACGTCATCGGGACTGTCGAGGTAGAGGCCGATCATCGGGCCGACCTGCGGCCAAAGCTGGCGGGATTCACAAAGGGCGCTGAAGGCCTCAAAGCTTTTGCCGATCTCGGCATAGGGGCCTTTGTGGGGCAAGGCGATGACGCGGCGGGCGGGTTCTGTTCGGGTCGTGACGGGATGCATCGGGTATTCTCCGGTTTTGAAATTGGGTTGGGCCGGCAGAAATTGCCCCGCCTTGCGAAAGGCGGCGGGGCTGCTGCCATAGGCCTCGGTAAAGGCCCGCGCAAAAGAGTTCAGGTTCGGATAGCCCACCAGGGTCGCAACCTCGGCAACAGGTTTTTTGGTGCGCAACAGCCATGTGGCCGCCCGGTGCAACCTGACCCGGCGCACGGCCTGCGCGCAGGTCTCGCCGGTCAGCGCCCGGAACACGCGATGCCAGTGAAACCGCGACATGGCGGCGACATCGGCCAGCGCGTCCAGCGACAGATCCCCGGCGGGGTGGTCGTGGATATACTCCAGAACGCGCAGAATACGATCTTCATAGCTGGCTGCCATCGGCATCCTTCCTTTCCCTTGCCCAACCGGGATCGCATATTCCGTCTCCGCAAATCTTGCTGAGTTGCATTCCGGTGGCGTCAAGTTCATATAGCGGGGAACTTCCGCGTTGAGAGGCGTCATGACCCAGTATTTGGATTTCGAAAAACCACTGGCCGAGATCGAAGGCAAGGCCGAGGAACTGCGCGCCCTTGCCCGCGCCAACGAAGAGATGGACGTGGCCGAAGAAGCCGCCGCACTGGACACCAAGGCGGCCAAATTGCTGGAAGAACTCTATGCCGATCTGACGCCGTGGCGGAAATGTCAGGTGGCACGGCACCCCGAACGGCCCCATTGCAACGACTATGTCGAGGCGCTGTTCACCGAGTTCACGCCTCTGGCGGGCGACCGGAACTTTGCCGACGATCTGGCCGTGATCGGCGGGCTTGCGCGGTTCAACGATCAGCCGGTGATGGTGATCGGCCACGAAAAGGGCAGCGACACCAAATCGCGGATCGAGCGCAACTTTGGCATGGCCCGGCCCGAAGGCTATCGCAAAGCCGTCCGCCTGATGGAAATGGCGGGGCGCTTTGGTCTGCCGGTGGTCACCCTGATCGACACCGCAGGGGCTTATCCCGGCAAAGGGGCCGAGGAACGCGGCCAGTCCGAGGCCATCGCGCGCTCGACCGAGATGTGTCTGAAGATCGGCGTACCGCTGGTGTCTGTCATCATCGGCGAGGGCGGCTCGGGCGGGGCTGTGGCCTTTGCCACCGCGAACCGCGTGGCGATGCTGGAACATTCGGTCTATTCCGTGATCTCGCCCGAAGGCTGCGCCTCGATCCTGTGGAAGGATGCCGAGAAGATGCGCGAAGCGGCCGAGGCGCTGCGCCTGACCGCGCAGGACCTTTATAAGCTGGGTGTGTGCGACCGGATCATCACCGAACCCAAGGGCGGGGCCCATCGGGATCGTCCGGGCACGATCGAATCCGTGCGCGCCGCCATTGCCGCCATGCTGAAAGAGCTGGACGGCAAAGATGCGGCGGCCCTGATCAAGGACCGCCGGCAGAAATTCCTGGATATCGGCTCGAAAGGGCTGGCAGCGTAACCCGTCAACCGCCCAGACGCCGCAGCAACGCCACCGATGGCGCGCCAGTGACGGCCAGCCCGTTGGCCTGCTGATAGGCACTGATGGCCGACTTGGTGTTGTTGCCGATCACCCCGTCCGCACCTTGCGTGTCATAACCCGCCGAAGTCAGGCGGCGCTGTAGCTCTTTGCGATCCTCCAGCGTGAGGCCGGTCGCATCCGGCCCGAACGAGGCCTGAAATGGCGCGCCCCCGGCGATCCGGTCCGACAGATGCCCCACGCCAATCGCGTAGCTGTCCGAGTTGTTGTACCGCTTGATCACCTGAAAATTGCGAAACACGGCGATGCGCGGCCCCGGCGTTTGCCGCTGCAATACTGCAACCGGGGTGCCGGAAACCGTACCGACCTCGCCACCCCAGCGCTGCCCGCGCACCCAGCCCGCGCGGGCCAGATAGGCGGCGGTCGAGGCCAGCGAATCCGCCGGATCCTCGGACCAGATATCGCGCCGCCCGTCGCCGGTGAAATCCACCGCATAGGCCAGATACGAGGTCGGGATGAACTGCGTGTGCCCCATCGCGCCCGCCCAGCTTCCGGTCATGTTGGCGGGGGATGTGTCGCCCTCCTGAATGATCTTCAGAGCCGCCACCAGTTGCTTTTCAAAGAACGCCCCGCGCCGCCCGTCGTAAGCGAGCGTTGACGTGGCCGAGATCACCGGCACATCGCCGCGCCGCGCGCCATATCGGCTTTCCAGCCCCCAGACGGCGACAACAACTTCTTTGTCGACCCCATATTTCGCTTCGATCTGCGACAGGGTCCCCGCATGGCGCACCATCATCTGCTGGCCTGTGCTGATCCGCTCGTCCGAGGCGGCAATGGCCAGATAATCCTCGAGCGAGCGTTTGAATTCGACCTGATTGCGGTCGCGCTCGATCACGCCGGGCAAATAGCCCGCCCCCTGAAACGCCCGGTCCAGCGTCGCCTGCGAAATCCCCTGAGACGCAGCGCGGCCCTTGAAGCTGGCAACCCAGGCGTCCCAGCCTGCGTTTGGAACCGGCCGCATCCGCGACGCAGGCGCGCGCGAGGCGGTGCCGGCGTCAGAACAGGCGGCCAGCAAGGCCGACCCAAGCCCGATAGAAAAGGTCCGTCGATTGATCATGACTGAAATCTGCTCTTGTTTGTGATTTGCCTCAGCGTATCGCAGTCCGGGCTGGCAGGCCAGAAATTCACCCGCCCACAGGCGCTCAATCAACCGGTCGGCGATATGCCGCTTAGCTGACCAGCATCCGCAGCCCCTGCGTCACGTCCGAGCGCACCGCAAGCCGCAATCCGGGCTCATCCCCGGCCTTCAGCGCGGCGATGATCAGCTTGTGATAATGCGGCGGTTCGGTCCGGCGCAGGCGGCCATAAAGCGCCCGCATCGTGGGACCAAGCTGCAGCCAGACGGTTTCGGCCATGGCCAGCATCGCCGGGGCCTGCGCGCGCAGATAGAGCGTGCGGTGGAATTCGAGATTGGTGCGGATATAGCCGACCGCATCCCGTTTCGTCACCATCTCGGCCACGTTCATATTGATGCTCTGCAACCGGTCGATCAGCGCGATATGCGCACGCGGCAAGGCGCGGCTGGCCAGTTCGACCTCGAGCAACGCGCGCAAGGCCGCCAGTTCCTCGATCCGGTCATTGGTCAGTTCGGGGGTCGAGACCCGCCCCGATGTAGACAGGGACAACGCGCCTTCGGCGGCCAGGCGGCGGACGGTTTCGCGCGCAGGAGTCATCGACACGCCAAATTCCTTGCCGATCCCGCGCAGGGTCAGCGCCTGTCCCGGCGCGATTTCTCCGTGCATGATCCGGGATCGCAGGGCGCGGTATACCCGGTCATGGGTGGCGGTATGAGAATCTGAGGGGCGCGTGGTCAACATCCCCCCATGTGATCACAAAAATCCGCAGGGTCAACTTTTAGACGGTTCAAACCGGTAGCGATGCAGCGCCGCACCATTGTCGCGCAACCAGCGGCGCGGGTCTTTGTACGGGCCATACAGCCGCTCGACCTGCGCCCAGAACGCCGGAGAGTGGTTCATCTCGGCCAGATGCGCCACCTCATGCGCGGCCACGTAGTGCAGCACGTCAGACGGCGCCAGGATCAGCCGCCATGAAAACATCAGCCCGCCATGGGACCCGCACGAGCCCCACCGGGATCGCGTATCGCGCAGTGTCAGGCTGGTATAGGGACGGCCAAGCATCGCCGCATAATCGTCGCAGGCTTCGGTCAGCCGGTCCCGGGCAAGCTCTTTCAGGAACCGCGCCAGACGGCGCGCCTCGGCCCCGGCAGGAACCGCTACCGCGTCTGGCTGCAACAGCACCCTGCGCCCGTCCGCCGGAACGATTCGCCGTTCGATCCCTTCGATTGGGATGACCTGCCCGAACTGAACCACGGCCGGATCGGGCCGGTCCAGCAGGTGCTGGCGAATCCACCCCTCTTTGGTCTGCGCAAAGCTCAGCGCCTCGGCCTCGGGAACGCCTTGCGGATAGGTCAGCGTAACCCGCCCGTCCAACTGGGAAATCCGCAGGCTGATGCGCCGCGCCCGCGCCGATTTGCGCAGCGTCAGCGGCACCGGCGGCGTCCCCGGCAAGGCGTGCTTTCCCATATCCCGTCCTTCCCTGCGCAAAGGCTTTGACAGTCCCCGCCGCTTGTGGCACGTGAACTGAATCTTTTAGACGACTCACCTGATATCAAGGGGATTTGACATGCCCAAGGAAGAATGGGGCGTAAAGCGTGTTTGCCCGACCACTGGTAAGCGGTTTTACGACCTGAACAAGGACCCGATCGTCAGCCCCTATACGGGCGAGATCGTGGAGCTTGAGACCGGCAAAAGCCGGATGATCGCCGCCGACGCCGAAGATGCGGCAACCGCCAAGGCGCGCGAAAAAGCATCGGAAGAGGATCTGGTCCTGGATGACGACGACAATGTCGATGTCGAACTGGACGATGATCTGCTGGACGATGACGACGACAGCAACGATGATGTGTCGCTGGACGACATCACCGACATGTCGTCGGAAGACGAAAACTGATCCGGGTCCGAGGCGGCCTGACCCGCCTCACCACCCCTCCCGACGCGCGGTGCGGATTCTTTTCCTCAAAGCTATTTTTGGACTTGCACTCGCCCCCGCTGTCTCATAAACGTCCGTCCACCGCAGCAGCGGTACCTTAGTGGGGCCTTAGCTCAGTTGGGAGAGCGCTTGCATGGCATGCAAGAGGTCAGGGGTTCGACTCCCCTAGGCTCCACCAAATCCCAGCAACTCAAAAAGTTAGTGCGCATCAGAACGTCGGCACGGCGAGAGAAGCTGCAGACCTGTCTCTCACCGTCCAGACACGGCATACTAATTCCGTTGGCCAGCTAATCGCGCTTGCGGCAACGCTTTAAACTGAAACGCACGTTTGGGCGGAAATCCTTGGAAAACTCATTCCCCTCAAAAGACGCTGGTCATCAGGCGGTTTTATAGAGCTTTTTTGCGTGCCTACTCGCGGCATATTGAGTATTTATAGGAGCCATTTTTTGGGCGTCAAAGTTATTACCAATAAGTGGCCTTGGCACCTTTAAATCCGACATTCCATTTTGCTCAAAGAAAAAAGTGACCGCTTTTGCATCGACAAATCGTACCCAAGCACCCTTCTTTGCGGTTAAGCGATTGAGTTTATTTGTGGGGGTAGATTTGACCAGAAACTTCATTCCTACCTTAAACATGTCTGCCTCCCTTGATCGACCGACACTCCAGATGTTGTCTGTCGGTTCTAGTCAGGCTTGCCTGAACGCCCCGATTTATCAAGGTTTTATTGCTTCGAACAAACCGCCGCTGCCCAAGGTGATGGCCGATTAGGTCACGCCTCTGCCCGAGGCACGGCCCTCTGATACAGGTGCCAAGTGGTGTGGCCGAGGATTGGCAGGGTGAAGATCAGACCCAGGAACGCCGGAACCAGTGACAGCAGCATGGTGACCGAAATGATTGCTGCCCAGCCAAGCATGACCACAGGGCTTTCCGCGACAACGCGAAGCGACGTCAGCATGGCGGAGACGAAATTGGTTTCCCGGTCCAGCAGCATGGGCATGGCGATGACGGTGACTGCAAACAGGACAGCCGACAGGAATGCTCCGACGCAGGTGCCGATGGCAAGGAAGGTCCATCCCTGCGGCGTGAAGAATACGGTGTGCAGGAACCCGTCAAAATCCGAGAAGGAGGCATTCTGCAGGATGATCGCCAGCCAAAGACGGACCTGGTAGATCCACACCCAGAAAATGAACAGGGTGACAAAGGCCATCCAGCCCATTTCGCGTTTGCGCTGATTGGCCATGACGGTGAGGATTTCTGACCAGCCGAAACGCTCGCCCTTCTGCAATCGGCGGGACATTTCGTAAAGCCCGGCGGCGGCAAAAGGGGCGACCAGCGGAAAGCCTACAATGGCGGGGATGATCATCCAGATCTTGCCGAGCCAGACGAGGCTCCAAACCAGCAGGATGCCGAAAACCGCGTAGAACAGGCCGAAGAAGCCGCTCATGGCGGGGCGTGCCAGAAAGTCGGAAAACCCGGCTTTCAGCGACGCGGTGATATCATCCGCCGTCACTTTGTTGACCTGCGGTACAGTCGGCTGCGGTTTCAGATTGTCCGGCGGTGTGGACCCTGCGGTTTCGGATGTCATGGCACACTCCTCCCAAAGCATGGCACCGCGCTGGTCCGTTGGCCAACAGACCGGCGGCGAAACAGGCGCGCCTCCTTTGCAAAAACTGTGCAACAGGCGGGGCTTTAGGACAAGGGGCGGGATGGCTCAAAACCGCGGTCGCGTCCCGTTACCCGGACATCGCCGCCGCTTGAATCTTTAATCATTGTGGCGGAACAAATCCTACAACCGACACGTTGTCGCAATAGTTATGCCCTGATCTGTTTCTATCAGCAATTAGTCCTGCCGATATGTTTATTAGTCCGTTTTTAACGAGGGGGTTTTCGGCGGGATAGGGGGCGAGCGTTTGGTTGCCCTTAAAGTGGCCCAACCGCTCCCCCCGCCCTTGATAACCCGGAATGCAATATCGCGCTTGGATGGCTAGCTGCCCTGCCAACTACGGCGTCGCAAAGCGCGGCGGGAGTCGGGCGCCTCACTCGGACACCGTCTTTCAACCAGTCAAAAAAATCGCCGCCCCGGATTGGGGCGGCGTCTGTTGTTGTGGTTATCCGGTCTGGCCTATTCAGCGGCCTGTGCGGCGGGGTCATCGTGTTTGTCGCGCAAACCGTCCCGGAAAAGGGCCTTGGCCAGCGAGATACACATCAGCCCCATCACCATGGTGAACGGCAGCGCGCCGATAATCATGGCATTGCGCAGCGCATCCAGCGGGTTGTTCTCACCCGCCGCCAGGATCAGCGCGCCGATCACAGCTGTCAGGATCAGGCCCCAGATGATGCGGTGCTTGATACCCGTCTCCTGGCTGCCGCCCGACATGATGGTGTTCATCACCAGAATGCCCGAATCCGCCGAGGTGACCAGGAAGGTCATGATCAGGATCACGCACATCACGTTCAGCATCGACAGCAGGCCACCGTCCAGCATGTAGGACAGCGTGACGAACAGCTTGTTGGTGTTCGATGCGCCGATGATCGCGCCTTCGGCTGTGCCTGCCAGTTCAAGGTCGATCGCGGTGCCGCCCAGAACGGTCATCCAGGCAAAGCACACCAGCGCCGGTGCGAAGACACAGCCCAGGATGAACTCGCGTACCGAGCGACCCTTGGAGATGCGCGCCAGGAACAGGCCCACAAAGGGCGAGAACGCGATCCACCAGGCCCAGTAGAAGGTGGTCCAGCCGGCCTGCCAGCCGAACTGACGCCCCTGCTCACCGGCGGCATAGGCTGCGGCCAGCGTGGCTTCGTCCAGCTCGGCCACTGCGCCTTCCAGACCGTCCTTGAAGCCGTCGAAGCTGCCCCAGGCGTTGGTTGCACCGCCCATCAGCGCCTCGGCATGGGCCTGCGCTTCGGCGGGCAGGGCCGCTGCAAAGGCTTCGGCCGAGAGCGGGCCGTAGGACACGAAGCTCAGCGAAATGTAGTGCAGGATGTAATCCACCATCGCCGAGCCATAAGTGGTCATGGCAAAGACGAACGATCCGAACACAACGAACGTGCCCAGCAGGATGATCGACAGGACCAGGTTCAGGTTCGACAGGTACTTCACGCCCCGGCCAACACCCGACACCGCCGAGATGATCGACAGGCCCATGATCACCACCAGACCGGCAATCAGGCCGACCTTGGAAGGCGCAGGCACATCGCCGCCCAGATCCATGATCCATTCGACCCCGGTGATCGCATAGACACCGTCGATGAACTGGCTGATGCCGTAGCCGATGGTCACCGAGACGCCCAGGATGGTCGCAACCACGCCCAGAACGTCAACCACATGGCCTAGAAACCCGTTCATCAGCTTGCCGAACAGCGGCGTCAGCGCCGAGCGGATGGTCAGCGGCATGCCCCGCGTATAGGCGTAATAGGCCAGCGACAGACCGGTCACCACATAGATCGCCCAGGCGTGGAAGCCGTAATGCAGATAGGTGTAGCGATAGGCCGACTGCACCGCCTCGGGTTCGTTGGCTGCAACGTCACCGGCAACCACCACGGGGTTCGACCCCCACAGGCCCAGCGGCTCGGCGGTGGCAAAAACCATCAGGCCCACGCCCAGACCGGCACCGAACATCATCGAGAACCACGAGAAATTCGAAAACTCGGGCTTTTCCCCCGGCGTTCCCATAATCCGCTTGCCCGTGCCCGGGATCAGCGCGACCGCCGCCAGAAAGAAGAAAAACAGCCCGACAATCACGATGTAGAAGCTGTTGAACACTTCGAGAAGCTGGAAGTTCCAGCTGCCAAGGGTGCTGTTGGCATTGGCCGGAAACACCAAGGCCCAAAGCACCAGCGCAACCATGATGCCTTTGCTGATCAGCGCAATCGGCACGCTGTTATTCTCATAAAAACCGCTATCCGCGGTCTTTATCTCCAAATCCGTAAACGGTTCCTTTATCGACATCAGCTTCCTCCCGTGTCGTCGATCCGCGCGTGTTGAACTGCTGCCATGCAGCGGTGACACCCGCTATTCAGCTATTATCTTTTCTTTGTATTTCAGTGTTTTATCTGGATCAGAACGGCAATCCAGGTGTTTGCTTCGTCTGTTCATCGTCAATCCTTTGTCAGTTCCTGACCGCCAAACCCCAAGGGGTTCAGGCAGAAGCTATTGACGGTTCCCGAGGCACTGTTTCGGGCCGGGTGTCGAATAAGGCGTGTCTTGGTTCGTCTGCCTACAGGCTCATCCCCCGTGCCATGTGAATAGAACCGACACTTTTTGCCGGTTTGGCGACCCATAACGCAAACCTGACGCTCAAATGCACCTTCAACCAATCATTTGCTGGCCTTCAACAGCAAAAATTTTGATAGTCAGACGAGGCCACCTCACCCGAAGCCAACAGCCAGGTCAAAATGTCCAGACGCCACTACAATCTTCCGCCGCTCACGACCCTGTCGGCTTTCGAGGCCGCGGCACGGCATATGAGCTTTAAGAACGCCGCCGAAGAACTGTCGGTCACGCCGGGCGCGGTCAGCCACCAGATCAAGGCGCTGGAAGGCGATCTGGAAACGGCGCTGTTTCAGCGCAAGCATCGGGGGGTCGATCTGACAGAAGACGGCAAGGCGCTTTACGAGGCGATGTCTTCGTCTTTCAGCCGCATCTCCAAAGTGTTGGCAACCATTCGCGACAGAACCTCGGGCGACAAGGTGACTGTGGGCGCGACCACAGCGGTGGCCGCCCTGTGGCTGTCCCACGCGATCATCCGGTTCTGGCGCGAGAACCCGGATGTCAGTGTCGATCAGATTTCACAGGATCGCCCTTTTCGGGACCGGCCGGACATCGATTTCTTTATCCGCTATGGCCGTGACAGTGACCCGACCCTGTCGCACACCCCGTTATACCGCGATCATCTGACCCCGGTCGCCAGCCCGGACCTGGCCGAACGACTGTCCGGGTCCAGCCTGACGGAACTGGCGACCCAACGCCTGATTCACCTGCATTCGGAAGATCGCAACTGGACCACATGGCCCGAGTGGTTCCGGCAATTGGGATATACCGGCACCATACCCGTTGAATCGCGGGTCAACAGCTACGCGGTCGCGCTGCAACTGGCACGCAAGGGTGCCGGGCTGGCGTTGGGATGGCAGCGTCTGATCCATCCGATGTTACGATCGGGAAAACTGGTGGCCATCGGGCCGCATCACCTGACCGCGCCCAATCAGTTCTACCTTGTCGGTCGCCCCGAAGACGAGCTCTCGGACAACGCCCGCGCTCTGAAAAACTGGATCATTGACGAGGTTCGCAGCGGCTCGGGTGAAATCAGTTAAACTGTTGATGAGCATTTCTGATATTGCGCCGCGCCCGCCGACCCGGCCAATAGGGTATAGTCAGGGTGATCCCAGCCTCAGGAGAGTTCGATGAACAAGCTTAGCGCGCTTTCGTCCGTTCTGGCCGATGTCAACACCGCCAACGGTCTGCCCAACGAACATTACGTCGATCCCACGGTCTTTGCCGAGGAGCGGCAATCCGTCCTCTATTCCAACTGGTCCGGGATTGGGTTCGGCAAGGACGTGCCCGAGGCAGGCGACGCCAAGCCGGTTGATTTTCTGGGCATGCCCCTGCTGATCGTGCGGGACCGCGACGGCGAGATCGGCGTGTTCCAAAACACCTGCCGTCATCGCGGCATGATCCTTGTGGATGCGCCGAAAAAGATCGGCGGGGCCATCCGCTGCCCCTATCACAGCTGGTGCTACAGTCTGAAGGGCGAGCTGCGCGCTACCCCTCATGTCGGCGGTCCGGGGCAGAACAAGCACGAAGACGTCGACAACAAGGACCTGGGGCTGATCCGCATCCGATCCCATGTCTGGCGCGATGTGATCTTCGTGAATGTCGACGGCACCGCGCCTGCGTTCGAAGACGCCCATGGCGCGCTGCTGGACCGCTGGGCCGAATTCGAACAGCCCCTGTTCCACGGCGGCGACGTGTCGTCCTTCAAGCTTGAGGTCAAAACCAACTGGAAACTGGCGGTCGAAAATTTCTGCGAAAGCTACCACCTGCCCTGGGTGCATCCCGGCCTGAACAGCTATTCCCGGCTGGAAGATCACTACAACATCGAAGCGCGCGGGCACTATTCAGGACAGGGCACGCTCGTTTATCGGCAGCTGACGGGCGAAGACGGTGCGACGCTGCCCGATTTCGCAGGCCTGAGCGATCAGTGGGACGAAGGCGCGGAATACATCGCGGTCTATCCAAACGTGCTGCTGGGCGTGCAACGCGACCACAGTTTCGCGATCATTCTGGAACCGGTAGATCACGAAAACACCGTCGAACATATCGAGCTTTACTATTCCGTAAGCGAGACCGAGACCCCGGAACTGGACGATTTGCGCACCGCAAACGCGCAGCAATGGAAGGCTGTCTTTGAAGAGGATGTCTTCGTCGTCGAAGGCATGCAAGAGGGCCGTCATGGCATGCTGTTCGACGGCGGGCGTTTCTCGCCCGCCATGGATGGGCCGACGCACAACTTCCACCACTGGGTTGCCACGCAGGTTGAAAATGGCCGAACCGCAGCCGAGTGACGGCCGCATCGACGGGACAGCCGACCTTGACCGCCTGCTGCTGGACGCGCATGCCAGAAACGACGTTTGTGATCTTGTAAGGCTGTACACATTGGCGGCGGATCACCGGGAACAGGCCGGAGACATCGACGCCGCCTGTTTCTTCCTGACCCACGCCTTTGTCTTTGCGCTTGAGGCTGGCGCCCCGCAAGCCGACGCGTTGAATGCCCGTCTGGTCGGCCATGGCAGGGCAGACAGGCTAACGTTCTGACCGATGCCGCCCGTGCGGTTGACCTGACTTGGCGCTGTTCAGGTCAAGTCTGACGCAGATATTCCTTTTCAACCACGTTTTGGTCAGTGCGGACGCGCGCTTGGACCACGGCACGGATCGCCTCAATCGACAACGACCGGATTTCATCCGGAAGCGCAAAATAGCCCAACATTCCGATCGGGCACACAGGTTTCCGCGTGGCCGACGAGGTCGAAGGGCGGGACATCACCGGAACGGTTGGCGAATTCGAAAAGCGCGTGGCACAATCCGGGCACGAGCATTACCATTCAGCCTTACCCCCAAATCGGGACCCGCAATATGACCACATTTCTGACTATCGTCCTTGTGATCGCTGCATTCTTTCTGGGCATGCACCTCTGGACCCGGAAACTGACCCGCGCGGGCAGCATCCGCGTGCCCCAGCCGGGTCAGATTATCCCCGTGCGCGGCGGCAGTATTCACTATGTGGAACAGGGCGATCCCTCGAAACAAACCCTTGTGATGATCCACGGGCTGACCGGCCAGTTGCAGCATTTCACCTATGCGCTGGTGGATTTGCTCGCCGATGACTACCATGTCATTGCCCTCGACCGCCCCGGCTGCGGATATTCGACCCGCGACACAGCCGATCTGGGCCGCCTGCCCGAACAAGCCCGCATGATCCAGGAGTTTCTGGACACCAAAGGCGTCACCGACGCGGTTCTGGTCGGCCATTCGCTGGGCGGAGCCGTTTCGCTGGCCATGGCGCTGGACTACCCGCACAAGGTCAAGGCGCTGGCACTGCTGGCTCCGCTGACGCAGACACTGACTGTCACACATCCGGTGTTCAAACCGCTCGAGATTCGTACCCAATGGCTACGCAGCTTCATCGCCAACACAATCGCCGTGCCCATAGCAGCTAAAACCGCGCCCCATACGCTTGACACCGTCTTTGCCCCCGAACCGGCCCCGGCCGATTTCCTGGACCGCGCCGGCGGCGCGCTGGGGCTGCGCCCGTCGGCCTATGTGACCGGATCGCAGGATGTCGTGGGCATTCACGAAAGCCTTCCCC
Source organism: Ruegeria sp. AK4 (assembly GCF_056541025.1). Lineage (NCBI taxonomy): Bacteria > Pseudomonadati > Pseudomonadota > Alphaproteobacteria > Rhodobacterales > Roseobacteraceae > Ruegeria > Ruegeria sp. AK4. The sequence goes on along the minus strand of NZ_JBQFXS010000003.1, from coordinate 383,077 downwards.
CGCAAGTGGCCCGCTATCCAGACCTGGCCGTGCCCGGAGGCATCCTGTTCGGCGCGCAGGACATCCTGCTGTCGCCTGCGGACCACGGCGCACCGATGACCCGGTTCGGCCTGTTCAACCAAGAGATCGAGGGGCTGGGACACATGATCCTGATCACCGCACCCGCCCCCTGCGCCGCTTTCATCCGCCGCGTCGCCGAGGGCCCGGCAGACAAGGCCGAAGCCGCTGGCACATCGGGATAGCCCCGCACCCAAAAGAATCCGGTTTGCAGGGTCATTTCCCTCTTGACCCTCTCCTGCCCCTCGCTTACATCGCCTCTCACTCGTGGCGGAGTAGCTCAGTTGGTTAGAGCAGCGGAATCATAATCCGCGTGTCGGGGGTTCAAGTCCCTCCTCCGCTACCATTAAATCCCTAGAACATATCATATTCTTGCGACGACACCTCGGAGTGCAGGCTTTGACACGCGCCTGATTTTTGTGCGTTTTTTGTACGTTGTTCTGAAAAACTGTGTGAATCGAGCCGAAACGCATGGACTGCGCGTCGGATTCCTGGCTCTGCTCAGCTCCAAACCGTAGCGCGTTTTAGCTCGAACAGAGGGGCATCCTTGGGTGCCCCTTCGTTCAACAACAACTCATAGGTCAGCTTTGAAGTGACCGGAGGCTTTAGCCCAGCCGCAGCGCATGGTCGCTTCCCGCCCTACTTACACAATCCCTTTGATTTCTCCCAATTCAAGCGCCTGAAAAGGAATCTAAATTTTCCAACAACGACAAAGCCATGCCTACGTCATCGATTAGACCACGCATCATCGGAAAAGGTTGGGAGGGCAATCTTTGCGCCACTGGGCTTGCTGGATGTCGGCCCTCGCGCAAGCGTGGATCAGGCGTTGTCTCGATTGGCGACCAAGGGGTGATACCCATATCGCTCAACCGCTTCCAACGAGCGTGCAAGGTCTAGTGCGGACCGTGTTCTTTGGGCGCATCCTGCCAGCGTAAACCGTTGTGGTTGATGGAGATAATACCGCTGTAGGCGCGCCATTTGAGCATCCCTGAATCATGACACAACACGGAAATCAACAGGCCCTGACCCTAATCGCCACCTCCGCCGCCATCGAAACCGCCATCAAAGCCGCCGCCTTCACTGCCATCCGGACCTTCTGAACCACCGGACTCCGCATCAAACTCGGCGTCCGTCATCACTGCTGCCACGTCCATTGCGGTTGCGGCTTCGGCATAAACGGCAACGCCAACTGCAGCGGCAGCGACGGCCGCAGATCCTGCTGCTGTCCCTGCAGTCCCGCCTGCCGATGGCCCCGACGGCGCAGGACCGCCCGCATCGCCGCTGTCGGGGCTTTGACCGTCAGCTTCGTTCGCCGGTTCAGGGCTGTCATCTTCCCCGCCAGAGTTCGGCTGCTGGCTCTGCTCGAAGGCCAAAAGCGGCATTGCGTTTATATCGATACCCAGCGGCCCGTATTCCCGCAATTGCCCTTCGGGGCTGAGACGGAACAGAAAACCAGCACCGCAATAGGGTGGTAGTTCCAGACCCCGCAGGTCTTGGCACAGACGCATCCTCTCCCAGTCTGCGGCTGTGTCGCGCGATTGCGATGGCGGTGGGGCGATAAACAGGGTTTTTGCAAACCAGCCGCCTGTCTCCAGCATGTCGATTTCGTCCAGCACACCTTGGCTGTCGGCAGGGATGATGATGACCTGACCGGCGTGGGCAATCATGTTCTTGGCAAGCTTTTTCCAATCCTCATCGGTGGTTTTGAGGTTGACCGTTCCCTGCGAGCTTTCCTCTGCATTCAGCGCGTAAACGTTGGCTTGGCTGTGGAACAAGTTCAGCATGATCAATTCGAAATCCATTCCCCCGACAACAAAGCTGCCATCAAAGTCGAACGACCGCAGATACACGATGCCGCCTTCGGCAAACTGCCCACCCCGCCGCAAATCGGTCGATTCGTTGATATGCTGGGATAGCGCAGACTGCCTTGCAAGGATACGCTGGCGGAGTAAGCGCCGCGCGCCCCATGCATAGGTCTCGATTGGTGCCAAAACCAGGCCCATTACGATGTAGAAGCCAGGTACGACGCCTAGCACGAGCGCGGCAATTGTTCCCAACGTCTCGGGCAGAAAGCCGTACAATACGTACACAAGCCACGCCCAAACGGCACCTCCGATCGCGACCGCTATAGCTGCAAGCGGCGCTACCAGGGCCAATCCCAGAAGCAGTCGCGTGTTGCGCTTCGCATCCTCTGGATTCTCGAGCTCGGCATCCAATCTGGCCAGCTGCGCTTGCGATGTTGCCCGAACGATCCCTTGCACGACGCGCAAGGGTGACCCGGCTGACGCCAAAGCACCGGCTTCGGGTAATGCTTCCTGATCCTGCGCCGAGCGGGATGACAGAACCTTAAAATGACGTATCAAGAGAAAGGTGAGGATGAGATAAAATGCCAGACCACCCCAAAGCGGTGATCCGCCGACGACCACAGTCACCACAGCAATTCCGAGGATCGCGACAACGCCCAGAACGCCGATGACGTTTGGTTCATCCTTTGAAACCAAGTTCAGGCGTTGAAAGTCGGGATCAGCATGCAGTCCGGGGTCCGGCAAATCGGACCTGTCCAGCTGCGCCAGTTCTTCCGCTCTGGTGGACAACTCGCGGGCTGCGGCGGCATCCTTGTCGTCGTGACGAGCACGGGCGAAATCAACGACGCTGCGCCCGTCAACGTCGATTGCATCGAATTTGGCACCTGCGTCTTCAAGGGATTTTATCAACTCGTCCCGGCCGCGATAGAAGGCATAGTGCGCGGCCACGCGGCCATTGGGATCGGCCAGGTCTGGGTCGGCATCGTAATTCAGCAGTTGTTCTACGATCTCCTGCCGCGCGTTTGCTGCGGCGTAGACAATCGGAGGTACGCCACGAAGATCACGGGCGTTTCCGTCAGCACCTCGCGCCAACAATGCTGCTGTCCGCTGCACATCACCGACGCACACCGCTTGTGTCAGCGGGGTGTGGCCATCTGCAAAAGGCAAATCCAGAATGCCTTCGGGCAATTCGTCCGGCAGCGGTGTCCAATCAGCAAGTGCCCGGGCTGCGGGGCTCAGAAATCGGTTTTCCATAATATGGGCAAGTTTAGCAGTCCAATTCAAAACAGGATATTCGAAACTGTATCACCAGCGTCCGACAATACTGGTTATCCGCTGTTTCTTGCTGCCTTTCATCTGTGGTGATGGATCAACGAACCGTCCTGACACGGTCAATTCTCAGCGTGCCAACGAAAGCAGGAAGGGGTCAGACCTTGGTTCCGTGTATCCGCAACATTTGAACACGCCCCACATCGTCGCCAGCCACAATGCAATCGCCGTCAGGGGTAAAGGCAAGCGCCGTGACTATGCTGTCTGTGCCAAACTCAGCCAGAAGTGAGCCCTGTTTCAGGTTCCAAATGCGCACAATCGCATCGGCAGAACCGGTGGCCAGAAGCTTGTCCGACGGTCCGACGGCCATCGCCGAGGTCGCACCCGTTTTGAAGGACCGCACTGTCTGACAACTCGGGATGGCGACAAGCTCGCACCTGTCGCCGCCTGCGGAGGCGACAAGATGTTTGCCGTCAGACAAGATCGCAAGGTGACCGAAGCTTTGATCGGTTCGACCGGATACCGCGCCGCCCCGCTTGTGCAAATCCCAGACCAGAAGGCCCTTCGCGTCGGCAGCCGCAAAAGCAAACCTGCCATCAACCGAAAGCGCCACGGCGGCTATTGTCCGAAGGTTCGGCTTCATGGGCGAGGATCCCCTGAGCAGCGTACGAACTCGTTTGTTTTGGTCGAGGTCCCACAGCGTCAAAACCCTGGGCCAGCTTCCGCAAATCGCCAGCCGATTGTCGCCGCTGAGTGCAATAGAATCTGCGAACTCGATATGGCCCATGTCCTCAGGTTCGGCAGTATTGAGAGGCCAGGATTTCAGGTCCTGATCACATCCCAGGATAAGCCGCGACCCGTCGGGGAACACTGCGGAAGACCGAATTTGCAGGCCGTCATCATACGCGTCCGACCATTGCCGAACCAGCCGACCAGACGAGGCTTCGCGGACATGAACCTGCGCATTCCAGGACGTTGAGACCACTGTCTGCCCATCCGACGATACTGCCAGTCCGGTAATCTCTGCGCCGTGTGCGGCTGGTGCCCGGCTGGACCCGATCTGGCCCGCGTCCCAAACACGGGCCGAGCAGTCGTCGGCAGCCGATGCGATCCGTCTGCCATCGTGCGAGATATCGAGCCCACGAATATAGCCGTTGTGGGCTTGGACGGTGACCGGGCGCGTTTTTCCCTCAAGCGTCCAGCGCCTAAGTGATCCATCGCCCGATCCCGACCAGAGGTGATGTCCTGACGGATCGAAGGCAAGAGAACGTACGATGGAAGTGTGCCCCTCAATCCAATCAGGGTCTTGCCCGGTTTCCATGTTCCAAACGGCAATAAGACCATCATCGAACCCCGCGGCCACAAATCGCCCATCCGGGCTTGCCGCAACCGACCAGGCAGCCGCGTTGGGATGCAAGCCCAACTTCCGCAGCTTGCGGCGTTTTTCGATGTCCCAGAGCGTGACTTCACCGGCGTCATCTCCTGTAACAGCGCGGGATTTGCCCAGAAAGGAGATCACATTGATCGTGGCTTTGTTCCGAAGCTTTGCAAGGCGATGACCTGTGGATACGTCCCAGAGGGCAACACCGCCATCACACGCGGTCAATGCCAACTTACCGTCCTCGGAAATAGCCACGGCCCAACCTGCGTAGCCGTTGCCTTTCAACGTCCGGACCTTCGACCAGGTTGGAATATCCCAAAGCACCGGATCGCCGCGGGATACCCCAAGCACTGCAAGACCGCACGCGTCACAGACGGCGATGCCATCGGCACCTTCGGACCCGAAAGACGAGGCACGGATCGGCTCACCGGTATTGGCATCCCATTCCTGCAGAATGCCTTGGTGCCCTACGGTGAGAAGGAACCGAGCATCGCCATGAAACGCACAATCTGTCACGGTCGGTCGGTCGTGTACCAGGTTCAGCATAGGGCTAACGCCTGTTTTCCAGACTTGACTGAGGTAAGGCTGCGCCAAGGTTTCAACCAGCACCTGCGCCCGCTCTGCCAATCCGGACTGACCCAGTTCCTGGGCGCGTTTCGCAATCTGCTGCGGCAGAAACGAAGCTTGTGTCCCGGATTGCCGGTCGCGCAGAACATGCTGCTCCTGCTGCAGTATGGTAAGCACGGTTTGCGTGCGCGCCGCATTTCGTGAGTTTGAGCTCGCCTCACCGAGGGTAAGCGCGTTGCTCAGATCGCCTATGACCTCGTCAATTCCCCTGAGTCTGTAATTCGCGTCAAGCTCCGAGGGATCTTCGTATGACCGCGTTAACTGATCTCTTGCCGCAGCGCCGACCTTTTGCCAGTTTCGTTTCCGCCGATGGCGGACAAAATCGCGCACCACGGGATGGAGACGCACGGAAGCGCCACCCAAACCCTCCAGCAGGTTTGCGTCGATCGCCTCTTGCAACGCGTCCCGGATTGGCGTGTCAATTCCGTCGGCTGCATCGCGAAGGCCGCTCATCAAACCAATACGCGCGATTGGCACATGCGCGTTTTCCGGGTGGGCGGCCACAACGTCGAGCAGATCGCTCGTGTGATCCAACTCCAGCAATTTCCACTGGGCACGAAGGGCGGGGCCAACGCTGAGATTTGCGTAGGCAGGAAGCGCAACTTTCCTGAGATGCGCTTTGGCATGAGTAGCGTCCAGACCGTAGCGCCTGAGGTGTTTCAAATAAGCCGCAGGTGTCGCGGCGGGCTTTCGCTTGAGAAAAGCAGCAGCGAGCGAAAGCGCCAGAGGCAATCGACCCAGAGCCTCACAAACCTGCGCCACCGCCGCATCCTCCGGGTCAATGTCCGGCCGTTTCGATGTAAGCAACTTCCGCGCATCTTCGACAGGCAACATGTCGATATTCAGAGCATTGAACTCATCGATACCAACACGTTGCCGTGTCGTGAACAGCACGCGGCATGCAAGGTTGCCCGCAACAGCCCCACGCCCAATCGGTCTGCGGTTGAAATCGATGACATCGCCGACATTGTCGAGTATGACGAGCGCCTCCCGGTTGTCCGTGATATGGCGCACGAACTCATCTGCCGCATCCAGAAGACTGTCGTGCGAGCGTTTGCTGGTGCCCATACGATGGGCTAAGGCGGCAAACTCAGCAGTCCAATTTGTCGCCGCGGCATTCAGCATGAACACCCCATCCGGGTAGTGGTACCGATACCTATGGGCATACTCGACGGCAAACTGGGTCTTGCCGATGCCACCCATCCCGCTGATGCCGGTTGGTGGCGTTCCTGTCTCCCCGGCCGTCATGAGCGTTTCGTGCAAATTCAGAAATTCGGTGTCGCGTCCCAGAAAACCTCGAAGACGGGGATGGTCGACGAGGAATGGAATACGTCCGCCTGAGCCAGAGCCTGGACCAACATCTTTGAGAAGGCGCGCAATTCCGGCATCGCAATCAGGATAGAGGCGGATTGACTGGATATCCCGCAGACCAAATACATCGGATTTCTTTTCGGTCGCATCCAAGGCGACGGGAAGGATCGGTTTGTGGGCCTTGGCCGCCATCAAAACCTCACGCTTCACCCATTCCGAGCTCAAGGAGTCTTTGGATAGGAACAGCAGGAACATGTCGCAATCGGCAATCCCGCGCCCGATTGCCCGCTGCCAGCCGTCCCCGACACGAATACTGTGATTGTCGAACCAGGTAGAATGCCCTGCGCCATGAAGACGGTCGATCACAATGCCGACCGTTTCCGCGTTGGCGCGAGAGTAGCTGACAAACAGATGCGCGATATCCAACCTCAACCGTTCGAGCCGTATCACATAGTAACGCGATGTTACTGCAGCGGCCAGATACGACCGATGCCCCCACGTCTTTCTATCCGCAATCGCTCTCGCGGTACTGGTGATCTGTTGACTATGAGTGCTGACGCTAGAGGTTGCGCAAACACGCTGCCCCGCTCAAATAAAGTTAATCTGACAAGATCATTGCGATTAACAGACCGCTATTCGGTTTTACTGAATCCGAGCGACCCCACTATACCTCCAATCCCTGCGCTCTTCCGGTCTCGATCCATACTGTTTGAAAAAGGCGCGGGACATGGCTGAACGAGAAGAAAATCCTGTTGCAGTGGCGATTTCCATCAGCGGCATGTCGGTGTGCTGCAATAAGCTGCTTGCTCTCTCCAACCTTAACTCTTTGTAGGTATCCAGAAGCTTTGCACCGGTCTTGCACAGATATCTTCTTTGCAGTTGCCGTGTGGACGTACCCACCCGTTCCGAAAGCCCGGAAATGCTCAGGGGTTCTTCGATATTCTCCAACATGGTCGTCAAGGTGAGAATGACCAATTCGTCGCCCTTGGCTTTGCGAACCAGTCGATTGGCGAACCGGCTCTCGATGGATTGCCTCGGTTCGGTGAGCCCGATATGCCTGCGCAGCGCATCGGCAAGATATTCACCATGATCCATGGCAACAAAATCGGCCAGCAATCGAAGAGCGCTGATATGTGCGTTTGCGCTGTGCAATCGCCCGGTGGCGGAAAAGTAAGTTGCAGCCCCGCAATCCCTTACGCCCGCTTCTGATGCCGCGACTTCAAAACTTGAATGAACCGCAGCTATCTTTCGGTCCGAATTGTCCGTATTGGCCAACAGCATGACGGCACCTCCGACGAGGAGTGTCCGGGGCGACAGGCTCAACACCCGGGCAACCCATGATTTTTGATCACCTGCCGGGTACCATGCGCATTCGGCATTACCCCAAAGAATTGCCGTCCGCCGGGCCCAGAAGAGAGGTCCGCCAGCCTTTTCTTCGGCAACGACACGCAGGGTCACAAAATAGGTTTGTTGGCCAATCAAGCTGTTCAAAGCGCGGTAGAATTCCACGATCGCTTCTGCCGATGCTCTGTCCTCATGGCAACGCAGAATGACATCGATGTGCCGAGCGCACCCGGTCGCTGTATCATCTGTTTCGCTTGTCGTTACTTGATCGGTTTGAACGGCGTAGTGTTTCATCTGAATTGCCAAGCTTGTTTTGATCTGCTCCGACAACAGAGCTGTGCGCTGCCTTCAATGTGCCCCGCCCGATGTCGGGCGGGGTTTTTGTGATTTACTCTGCGGCGTCTTCGTATTCTGACATCGGGGGGCATGTGCAGACGAGGTTTCGGTCGCCGTATGCGTTGTCGACGCGGTTGACGGGGGACCAGTATTTGTCGACGCCCATGGAGCCCGGGGGGAAGCAGGCCTGTTCGCGGGTGTAGGGGCGGTCCCAGTCGCCGACCAGATCGCGCACCGTGTGGGGGGCGTTTTTCAGCGGGTTGTTTTCCGCGTCGATACGCCCGTCGATGATATCCTGCGCCTCGGCCCGGATGGACAGCATCGCGTCGCAGAAACGGTCGAGCTCGGCCATGGGTTCGGATTCCGTGGGTTCCACCATCAGGGTGCCGGCCACCGGCCAGGACATCGTCGGCGCGTGGAAGCCTGAATCGACCAGCCGTTTGGCGATGTCATCGACGCTGACATGGGCGGCCTCGTCCAGCGGGCGGGTGTCGAGGATGCATTCATGCGCCACCCGGCCCGTTTCCGAGGTGTAGAGGATCGGGTAGGCCTCGCTCAGCCGCGCGGCGATGTAATTGGCGTTCAGGATCGCCACTTTGGTCGCCTGCGTCAGACCCGCGCCGCCCATCAGCAGCACATAGGCCCAGCTGACCGGCAGGATCGAGGGCGAGCCGAAGGGCGCCGCCGAGACCGGGCCGACAGCGGTGCCGTATTCCGGGTGGCCGGGCAGATGCTCTTCCAGATGCGCCTTGACTCCGATCGGGCCCATGCCGGGGCCGCCGCCGCCATGCGGGATGCAGAAGGTCTTGTGCAGGTTCAGGTGGCTGACATCGCCGCCAATGTCCCCCGGACGCGACAGGCCGACCATGGCGTTCATGTTGGCCCCGTCGATATAGACCTGACCGCCATGGTCATGGGTGATCTGGCAGACCTCCTGCACGGTGGTCTCGAACACGCCATGGGTGGACGGATAGGTGATCATGCAGCCGGCCAGATGATCCGAGTGCTTCTCGGCCTTGGCGCGGAAGTCATTCAGGTCGATATTGCCGTTCTCATCCGATTGCACCGGCACCACCTGCCAGCCCACCATCTGCGCCGAGGCCGGGTTGGTGCCATGGGCCGAGGTCGGGATCAGGCAGACATTGCGGTGCCCCTCACCGCGGGCGAAGTGATAGTTGCGGATGGTCAGGAGCCCCGCATATTCCCCCTGCGCGCCCGAGTTGGGCTGCTGGCTGATCGCGTCATAGCCGGTGATCTGGCACAGCTTGTCGTTCAGATCGGCGATCATCTCGTGATAGCCCTGCGCCTGATCTTCCGGCACGAAGGGGTGCAGGTTGCCGAACTCGGGCCAGGTGACCGGGATCATCTCGATCGTGGCGTTCAGCTTCATGGTGCAGGAGCCCAGCGGGATCATCGCCCGGTCCAGCGCCAGATCGCGGTCGGCCAGACGGCGCATATAGCGGGTGATCTCGGCCTCGGCCCGGTTCTTGTGGAAGATCTCGTGGGTCAGATAGGCGCTTTCGCGCAGCGCGTAATCCGGCAGGCGATAGACCTTGTTCGAACTGTCATCGGTGCGGTCGATGCCGAAGGCGCCCCAGACCGCCTCGATGGTCTCGGGCCGGGTCTGTTCGTCCAGGCTGATGCCCACGCGTGTCTCGCCCACCTTGCGCAGGTTCACACCGCGCGCCACGGCGGCCTCCATCACCGTGGTCTGCAGATGGCCGACCTCGACCGTGATGGTGTCGAAGAACACCTCCGGCTCAACCGAGAAGCCCGCCTCTTCCAGACCGGCGGCCATGCGCGAGGTCTTGCGGTGCACCGATTGCGCGATGGCCTTGATGCCATCGGGGCCGTGATACACCGCATACATCGAGGCAATGACCGCCAGCAGCGCCTGCGCGGTGCAGACATTCGAGTTCGCCTTCTCGCGGCGGATATGCTGCTCGCGGGTTTGCAGCGCCAGGCGATAGGCCTTGTTGCCGCGGCTGTCGATGGACACACCGATGATCCGGCCCGGCATTGCGCGCTTCAGCTTGTCGGTGGTCGCCATATAGGCGGCATGAGGCCCGCCATAGCCCATCGGCACGCCAAAACGCTGGGTCGAGCCGATGGCAATGTCCGCGCCCATCTCACCCGGCGACTTCAGCAGCGCCAGCGACAGGATGTCGGCAGCGACAATGGCGATGGCTTTATGTTCGTGCAGGGCGGCGATTTCAGCGGTGAAGTCGCGCACATGGCCATGGGTGCCCGGATACTGGAAGATCGCGCCAAAGACCGCGCCGGCGTCGAGGCTGTCGGGATCGCCCACCTGCACGTCGATGCCCAGAGGTTCGGCGCGGGTTTTGATCACCGCGATGGTCTGCGGGTGGCAGTTGCGGTCGACAAAGAAGGCTGCGTTGTTGGCCTTGGACCGGCCACCGCGTTTCGCCATCGCCATCGCCTCGGCAGCAGCGGTGGCTTCGTCCAGCAGCGAGGCGTTGGCCACATCCAGCCCGGTCAGATCGCTCACCATGGTCTGGAAGTTCAGGAGAGCCTCGAGCCGGCCCTGGCTGATCTCGGGTTGGTACGGCGTATAGGCGGTGTACCAGGCCGGGTTTTCCAGGATATTGCGCAGGATCGGCGCCGGCGTGGTGGTGCCATAGTACCCCTGCCCGATCAGCGAGGTCAGGACCTTGTTCTTGCCCGCCACCTCTTTCATGTGAAAGAGCGCATCGCGTTCGGTCATCGCCGGACCCCAGTCCAGCGGGTCCTTCTGCCGGATCGCGGGCGGAACCGTGGCGTCGATCAGCTGGTCCAGCGTCTTGAAGCCGATCACCTTGAGCATGTCGCGCATCTCGGTCGGGCTGGGCCCGATATGGCGGCGGTTGGCGAAGTCATAGGCTTCGTAATCGGTCAGTTTGAAGGCCATCGTTGCGCTCCTGTGGAAAGGTCAGGTCCGGCGGAGACTGCGGGAGCCTCCGGCGGGAGTATTTGGAAAAAGATGAAGCGGGGGAGCCCCGATACCGGGGCTTTGCTGTGGCGTCAGCCGATGAAGGCTTTGTAGCCGGCCTCGTCCATCAGGTCTTCGAGCTGCGACGCGTCCGCGATCCTGATCTTGTAGATCCAGGCCTCGCCCTCGGGGTCTTCGTTCAGCGCGCCGGGATTGTCGGCCAGCGTCTCGTTCACTTCGGTGATCTCGCCATCGACCGGGGCATAGAGTTCCGACGCCGCCTTGACGGATTCGATCACGCCGATCTCGCCGTCTTTTTCAAACTCGTCGCCTGCTTCCTGCTGCTCGACGAAGACCACATCGCCCAGTTGCTCGGCGGCGTGGGCGGTGATGCCCAGCGTGGCGGTGTCGCCCTCAACGGTCAGCCATTCATGCTCTTCGGAATAATAGGTTGCCATTGTGTCTCTCTCCTGACTTCAACGCTTGTAATTCTGGGTGACGAAGGGCAGCGCCACGATCTCAGCCGGTTGCGGCTTGCCCCGGATGATCAGGTTCACCGCCTCGCCCGGTGTGCTGTGCGCGGTGGCGACATAGCCCATCGCCACAGGGCCGCCGACCGTGGGACCAAACCCGCCCGAGGTGATCTGGCCGATTGTCGCGCCATCTGCCGATTGGATTTCCACGCCCTGACGCGCCGGGGCGCGCCCTTCGGGTTTGATGCCCACCAGCTTGCGCGCCGGCCCCTCGGCCAGTTCCTTTTGCACGCGGTCCGCGCCGGGAAAGCCGCCCTCTTCCTTGCGGCGCTTCTGGATCGCCCAGCCCAAGCTGGCTTCGATCGGCGAGGTGCTCTGGTCGATGTCATTGCCATAAAGGCACAGTCCCGCCTCCAGCCGCAGGCTGTCGCGCGCGCCCAGACCGGCCGGTTCGCAATCCTCATGCGCGAGGAAGGCGCGGGTAATTTCAATGGCCTTGTGCTGCGGGATGGAAATCTCGTACCCGTCCTCGCCGGTATAGCCCAGCCGCGAGATGCGGCAGTCGACGCCCATGATCGGCGCCATGGTGGTTTCCATGAACTTGAGATCCCGCGCTGCGGGGCAAAGATCGCCCACAACGGTTTCCGCCGCAGGGCCTTGGACAGCGACCAAAGCGCGGTCGAAAATCTCGGTCACTTCGACACCGTCCAGATTGGCCTGCATATGCGGAATATCCTGATGCCGCAGCGCCGCGTTCACCACCACAAAGAAATGATCGCCCGCGTTCGACACGATCAGGTCATCCATGATCCCGCCTTGCGGATTGGTGAAGAACCCATACCGCGCCTTTCCTTCCTTCAGCGTCGCATAGGCCTGCGGGCACAACGCTTCCAGCTTCTCGCCCACATCCTCGCCCCGCAGGAGCACCTGACCCATATGGCTCACATCAAACACCGCCGCCTTCTCACGGCACTGCTTATGCTCCCCCATAATCCCCAAAGGATACTGAACAGGCATCTCCCAACCCGCAAAATCAACCAGCTTGCCACCCAACTCAACATGCAAAGCGTAGAGAGGCGTGCGTTTCGGTGCGTCTGTCATGTCGGATACCTTCTTTTTCGTATCTAATGGTCGGAACGCGTACCCGTCAGTCTGCCCCAAGCCGCATAGAATGCAACGATTCAGCCCTGAATTTCGGCAATTCGCATCCGCCACAGCAGGTTTGCATACGGGTGTATGCACCTGAAATGTTCCTATAGGAAACTTTTTTCCGTTAGGCAACAAACTTCGTTTCAAAGCTGATTGATCGCGCCGAACCCCGCGAGACCCACCGTACGGGCTTCGCTTATGCCAAGGCAACCTGTTGGAAAATCTGTATTTTCGACCTGCCTTATCACACGGGGTTGCCCAGCGACGAAACGGCATGTTCCAGCGCATGGAGACCGGTGATCAGGTCCTCCTCGGCCGTATCCTCGGCGAAATCGTGGCTGATTCCGTTGATCGAGGGCACGAATAGCATCGCCACCGGCATCAGGCGCGATACATTGGTGGCATCATGCAGCGCGCCCGAGGGCATCATGCGCCACCGGTCCGGCGCTACGGCCTGCGCGCCCGCTTCCAGCGCGCCGCGCAGGGTCGGGTCCGTGCGGACAGGCTCCAGCCCCAGCATCTGGCCAAAGCTCAGCGTCATGCCCATGCGGTCCGCGACCTCTTGCGCCGTGTCGCGGATGATCTGTTCCATCCGCAGCAGACGGTCGGCCTCAGCATCCCGCCACTGCATCGAGAACCGGGCGCGGCCCGGCACGATGGACGAGGCGTTGGGATGCAACTCCACATGCCCGACGGTCCAGACGGTTTGCGGGGTAACGACGTTCCGGAACCGCGTATTGATCTGAGCGTTGAACAGGGAAAGCGCCTGAAACGCATCGCGGCGCAAATGCATCGGTGTGGTTCCGGCGTGGTTCTGTTGCCCTTCGAAACAGATCACCATATCGCGGATGCCGACGATATCGGTCACAACGCCGATTACATCGCCTTCGGCATCCAGTGCCGGGCCCTGTTCGATATGCATCTCGATAAAACCGGTGAACTGAGCGGGATCGACGAAATCCTGCGTCAGGCCCTGCATCGAGGCGCGGGCCGCCGCCAGCGTTATGCCCGAATGATCGGTCAGCGCATCGGCTTTGGACAGGGGCAACCCGCCCGACCAGATCGCCGAGCCCGTGGTGACCCCGAACCGGCCTTCTTCGTCCTGAAAGCTGACAACCGATATGGGCCGGCCGCTGGCGCGCGCGACCTCGAGCGCTGCGATCACGCCCAACGCGCCATCCAGCCAGCCGCCCTCGGGCTGGCTGTCGGAATGCGAGCCCATCAGCAGGGATGGCCCTTGTGCCAGACCGAACAGGTTGCCGACCGGGTCGAAACGGGGCCGCAAACCGGCCTCCTCCATCCGTCCGGCCAGCCAGCGGCGGGCGGCGATATCGGCTTCGGAATAGGCCGGGCGCACCACGCCCTTGCCCACGCCCGATGCCCCGAAGGTGCGCAGCTTGTGCAGATCGGCCAGAAACCGTTTCTCATCAACCGCCATCGCGCCCCCGCTCGTTCCCCGATACGGGAACAATACGCCCGGCGCGCGGCCGCGCAAGCGCCCTGCGGTGAATATTGACGCGACCGGACAAACCCCTCTGGCCCCGGCCCGCAACCTGCCCTAAGACTTCGCCCCAAGAGGAACGCCATGTCATACATCACACTGGTCCGTCACGGACAGGCCAACACCGCCGCGCGGGACGAAAAGAATTACGACAAGCTCAGCGCGCTGGGGCATCAGCAGGCGCGCTGGCTGGGTGCGCATCTGCGCGATACCCGCACGCATCATCCCCGTGTATACTGCGGCACCCTGCAACGGCATATCGAGACCGCCGCCAGCATGGGCCTGCCCGAGCCGATACAGGACGCAAGGCTGAACGAAATCGAGTATTTCAACATCGCCAAACTGTTCGAGGACCAGCATGGCGAGGTTGTGCCCACCGACCGCGAGGGCTTTGTGGAACATCTGCCCAAGACCTTTGCCGCCTGGTCGCGGGGCGAGATCGAAAACACACCCGAAACCTTCGCCGAATTCGAAACCCGCGTGTCCGACGCCCTGCGCGACATCGGCACCGAGGGTGGGCCTGCAATCATCGTCACCTCCGGTGGCCTGATCTCGATGGTGGTGCGGCAGGCGATGGGGCTGGATATCCCGTCGATGGCGCGGGTGGCGCTTGCCATCATGAACACGTCGATGCATCGTCTGCACCCGATTGGCCCGCAGCTGAGCCCGGTTCTGTTCAACGCGGTGCCCCATCTGGAAGCACCCGACCGGCAATACGCGCAGACCCACCTGTAAGGAGGCCCCGATGCAGCTTTATTACGCCCCCCGCACGATCTCGGTTGCCGTTGCGATTGCGCTGGAAGAGGCCGGGCTGGACTATGAAGCGATCAAGCTGGATTTCGCCGGGGGTGAGCAGACCAAGCCCGCCTATAAGCAGATCAACCCAAAGGGCCGGGTTCCGGCGCTGGCCGTGGACGGCGGCATCCTGACCGAAACCGGCGCGCTGCTGGATTACATCGCAGCGATTGCGCCGCAGGCCGGGCTGGTGCCCGACGACCCGGTGATGGCGGCGCGGATGCGTGAGGTGATGTATTACCTCGCCTCGACCATGCATGTGAACCACGCCCACGGGTTGCGCGGGTACCGCTGGGCCAACAATGAAGCCAGCTGGCAGGACATGGCCGGAAAGGTTGCCGAGACGATGACCGCCTCCTGCGCCTATATCTGCTCGAACGGGCTGCGCGGGCCGTTTGTTCTGGGTGAGGCATTCTCGCTGGCCGACGCTTACCTGTATGTTGTCTGCAGTTGGCTGGAAGGCGATGGCGTCGATGTCTCGGCCTTTCCCAAGATCGTAACCTTCCGCGACGCGATGGAGGCGCGGGTTTCGGTTCAGGCGGTGCACACCGCCGGGATGCTCTGACAAAAGGATCACGCATGACACATCTCTGGGTCCGGGCCGAACAGCGCCCGAACGAGGAACGGGTCGGGCTGACCCCCGAAGGGGCTGCGGCCCTGATCGCCGCAGGCCTCCGCGTGACGGTCGAGGAAAGCTCGGTCCGCGCCATTCCGATGGACGGCTACCGGGACGCGGGCTGCGAGATCGCGCCTGAAAACACCTGGCCCGAGGCCCCGCTGGACGCGATCATCTTCGGCCTCAAGGAACTGCCCGAGGATGGCACGCCCCTGCCCCATCGCCACATCATGTTCGGCCATGCCTATAAAGGCCAGCATTCCGGCCGTGCTTTGTTGCAGCGGTTCAAGACCGGGGGCGGTACGCTCTATGATCTGGAATATCTGGTGGACGAAAATGACCGCCGGGTCGCCGCCTTTGGCTATTGGGCCGGATATGCGGGGGCTGCGGTCACTCTGAAAACATGGGCCGCGCAGCAACGCGGACAGGAATGCCCGCCGGTTGGGGTCTATTCCAGCAAAGACGCTCTGAACACCGAACTGGTTGCCGAACTGGACGCCACCGGTGCGGCGCGCGCCAACGCCATCGTCATCGGCGCCCTGGGCCGCGTGGGCACAGGGGCCGCAGACCTGTGCGAGGCGATGGGCGTCACCGTCACCAAATGGGACATGGCCGAGACCGCCAGCGGCGGCCCGTTCCCGGAAATCCTGACCCACGACCTGTTCCTGAACTGCATCTTTGCACGCCCCGGCACCCCGGTCTTTGTTCCACGCGAAGCCCTGACCGCCCCGCGCAAGCTGACCGCCATCGGCGATGTGGCCTGCGACCCGGACAGCGATTACAACCCGGTGCCGGTCTATGACCGCGCCACCACATGGGACGCCCCCGCCCTGCGTGTGGCCACCGACCCGGTGATGGACGTGATGGCCATCGACAACCTGCCCTCGATGCTGCCGGTCGAAAGCTCGCAGGATTACGCAGCGCAACTTCTGCCCTCGCTGCTGACCCTGACCGATCTGGACAGCGGCGTCTGGGGTCGGGCAGAAGCAATCTACAGAACACATATCGAAGGGATCTGAGCGATGACGATTCACTGGTGTGGCACCGGCCTGTCGGCCATTCCCGGCCTGCGCCGCCTGATCGAAAGCGGCCATAGCGTCACCGTCTGGAACCGGACCGTCGAAAAAGCCAAAGCCGAGGTCGGCGACCTGACCGATGATATCCGCGCCTTTGACATCGACGCCTTGGGCGCGGTGCTGGAAAAGGGCGACGTGATCGTGTCCATGCTGCCGGGCGACTGGCACGTGCCGCTGGCGGAACTGGCGATCTCGAAACAGGCCAATTTCGTCTCATCCTCGTACATCGCGCCCGAGATGCGCGCGCTGAACGAGGCCGCGCGCGAGGCCGGTGTGGCGCTGGTCAACGAGGTCGGGCTGGACCCCGGCATCGACCACCTGATGGCGCATGCGCTGGTCGCGGATTACCGCGCCTCGGGCGCGTTCGATCCGCAAAACCATCTGAGCTTCATCTCGTATTGCGGTGGCATCCCGAAAATCCCGAACCCGTTCCGCTACAAGTTCAGCTGGTCACCACTGGGCGTCTTGAAGGCGTTGCGCTCTCCGTCCCGGTCGATCCGCGACTATGCCCCGCTGGACGTTGCCCGCCCGTGGGGCGCGATCAGCAGCTATATCGCCCCGCTGCCCGCACCAGAAAGCTTTGAGGTCTATCCCAACCGCGACTCGCTGCCCTTTATGGCCGAGTACCAGTTCGAGGATCACTGGACCGTCAAAGAGTTCGTCCGCGGCACCCTGCGCCTGAACGGCTGGGCGGATGCATGGTCGGACGTGTTCACCGCGATCGAAACCCTCTCGGGCGCGCAAGGCGACGCCCGCCTGAAAGAGATGTCGGATCAGTTCTGGGCCGAGAACGCCTATGACGAAGGCGAGCCCGACCGCGTGGTTCTGTGCGTGGGCCTGAACGCCGAGAAAGAAGGCGTCGAAGTCTGGCACAAAACCTATGTAATGGACGCCTGGGGCGACGAACGCGGCACGGCGATGGCGCGGCTGGTGTCGGTGCCGGTGTCACTGGCCGTCGAGGCCGTCCTGAACCGCGCCATCCCGGCAGGCGTCCACGCAGCCCCCAGCGATCCGAAACTGGTGCGGGAGTGGATGGGCGAGATCAACAAACTGGCGCAGCATTTGCAGGTGGTGGATCATCAGATTTGAAGCTTCATTAGCCCTTTTTTCAACAATCTAGCCAATAAAGAGGGCTAATCCTGAACCGCTTCAATCCCCCACCGGGTTGCGTTGTCGCGAATATAGATCGGATAAGCACGATCCAGATTCTCCAGGAGGATTTTGTCAAACCAGTTTGTACCACTCTCGGAAGAATCCTGCAGCATACAGGCGACCAAACGATCAAATTCTAAGAATTTCTCAATCTCACGGACAAGTTTACCTTCTTCAAGAATTCTCAGCCCAGCCGCATAGCCCTGCAAGACACCATTTGAAACGGAGACAAGATTGACTTCCCCGTCCAGTTTCTCGGAGAGAGCCGTCGAAAACTTATTGATCACCTGATCACAGGTTTCTTTGGACAAATCATGGGAATGCTCAGGAAATAGTTCCGGGCAGTCTGCACCGGCTGCGCGACAGGCCTCGAAAAACTTGCGCCGACTGTATGTATCATCAGGTCTCAACCGCAGCGCCGTTGCAAAGGCGGCAGCCGCATCCCTGTAGCTCTGGTTTCTTAGCTTTAGATAGCCCGAATAGCTCCAGGCCCAGGCACCAACGTCATGGTCATCGATCGCGTCAGCCACCAAATTTTCAAGGTCTTCCCACCGCCTCATGCGCTGAAACAGCTTGGCCTTGGTTTCAAGCGAGAAATCATAACCCGGCTGCAACTCCAACGCGGTGTCAATCGCTTCCAGAGCCGCCGGATACTTTTCGGCCCGAGCCAGAATTGTGGCTTTCCATTGCCACGGGACAGAACTCTCCGGGTCGGCGTTTATGGCCAGATCGACCTGATGCAATGCTTCATCGGTCTGATCCAGCGTCATATAGACACGCATTTTGTGCCGGTAGATTAAGGACCGGGTTGATGGCTTGTGCGCTGTCCATTTCAGCAAAGTATCGCAGGCCGCAAGCTTGTCCTGCGGGTCGGCTGCGCGGAAGTTGCAGGTTTCGATCAGCTTTCGATGTTCATGGCCGACAAAAACCACGCCACAGACTATCAAAAGGATGAGTGCGGTTAGAATGCGGGCAAGTTTTGATCGGCGCTTCGGCGGGTTTGGCGGGGTATCGGAATTCATTAAATCAACCAAAAGTATAGTCGACCTAACCCTAGGGTGATTTATCAAAGGTTGTCCATGTCAACCACGTCATCCACCATTCCAAAGTACCGGTGATGCCAAAAGGCCACCCCAATTTATTGGAATGGCCTTTTTGGTAAGGGACAGATCTGAAACTTCCATTCAGGAATATCGCTGGATCGTATCCTCGATATCGTTGCGGTTGATGCCCAGTTCGGCCAGTTGGTTGTCGCTCAGGCCGTTGAGATACTGCGCGGCGCGGACGATGTCCGAGCTGATGGCGCGGATGCGCATGGCGCGGTCGAACAGCAGCAGGGCGCTGGCGGTCGGGGCGGGCGCGTTGGCGGGTGGGATCACGTCAAACATGTCAGGAACCTCACGTTGGGTGTTGGGGTCAGGGCGCACCGGGCGTCCGATCACTGCTGATACGGCTTGTTGTGATAGACGCTGTCATAGGCGCGCTGTTTGATCTCGTCCCGCGCCACACCGATATCCACCAGTTGCTGGTCGCTGAGCTGTTCCAGATCCCGCACGGTTTTGGCATAAATCCGACGGCGAAAATGTTCGACCCTGGTGTCGGCGTATCTGGCGAACAGACCGTCAAACAGGCCGGTCCGGGCTTCTGCTGTGTGTGTATAGGCCATGTCTTTCTCCTCCGAAACTTGGTTGCGCTGTCGTTCTGACATTCAATTAAGGAACCCCGCCTTAACGACACCAAAGCGGTTCATTAAGGTTTGTTCAGGTTCCAAATCCGGAGAGAGCGGGCCGATCCTGCAGCCCGGGCAGGGTCAGGGCGCTGCACAGGCCCTGCAGGCTTAGGCCGTTACATCAGATCGTTTTCGACATCCTCTGCCGAAATTCCCAGCGCATCCAGACCGTTTTCCAGATGGTCCGACAGATGCGGCGTACCGATCAGGTAATCGGCGCAGGGGGTCGAAGCCTCGGACCTGGCGGTGGCGATGGCCTCGGCCAGGTCTTCCGCGAAGAAGCTCTCGCGCCCGATCCACATGATGGCGACCAGCTCGGCCTGCTCATCCTCGCCCATACGGTCGATGAAGGCCCGCAGCTCGCCCTCGGCGCGGTTCAGTTCGCGGCCCATCATGGCGACCTGGGCGACTTTTCTTGCCGAGATTTCCAACATGTTTCAGCTCCTCGTGTTCGCGGTTCTGAGGGTATCACAACCATCCTCGGAGGGCGGAGTCTTTGATCTTACGCAAACCGGCGCAGGCGATGTGCGCACCCGTGACATCGGGCGGTCCGGCACCGGCGCCTTGCGGAACGGGCGGAAGGTGGCCTTTTTGGCCCAGAGTTTCAGCGCCTGCCAGACGATCAGGGCAAAGGTCCGGCGAGCGCCAAAAGGACGGCGCAACAGCGACCACAGGATCACGCGGTTGGTCAGGGGCCGGCGCGGCCCGGTCAGGGTGGCGATCAGGCCGCCCTTGTCGCGGCCATAATCGATCCAGACACCAACCCGGTCGGGGCGGAAATCGAAGCGGAAAGTATAGTCCCCTTCGATCTTCTGAAACGGCGACACATGCATCAGCTTGTCGGCCACCACCCGGTCCGACGGCCCGATGGCCGCAAAGCCGGGGTTGTGGCACAGATAGCTGTGGCGCGTGCCATAGGTGTTGGTGACCTCGGCTACCACGGTGTAAAGCTGATTGTTTCCGTCGAAACAGAACCAGAAACTGACCGGGTTGAACACATATCCCAGCACGCGCGGCTGGGTCAGCAGCAGGATCCGGGCGGGCTGGGCGACCCCCATTTCGTCAAACCGCGCGCGCAGCCATGCAGCGCCGTGGCCCTGACCCGGCGCGCCGCCATGATCGCGGGTGCGCCAGTTGGTGACATTCGCCCGGTCGAGGGAAAACAGCGCAGGCGTTGCCGGATCGGACTCGGGGTCAAACAGGATGTAGTCGACGGAATAGCGAAACGCATTCTCGATCGCGCCCTTGCGCCCGTGATAGGTGTGACCCGCAACATGGTCGATATGCTTCATTCCGCCGAACTTCCCGCTGCGCCGTAAACTGTTCAAACGGCGCTCTTTTCCGCAAACCACTCTATACACCGATACGAAAAATAGCCCGGATTGGATTTATTTGTCCCGACAAAGTGATCCGGCTTGGGTCGGCCCGCGTAAAGTGGTTATGTTTACCGAGATCGACTCCGTGACCTTGGACGAACCTGCGGCTGAAGCGGCCGCCCCTCAGCCTTGGCGCGCAAAGAAACGCATCAAGGGAAAGCCGGTGAACGGAACGAAGCAAAGTTGCGGCACCAGAACCGAGTGGGTGGACCATGTCAGGCGCATCCGGGACGCGCAGGATCAGGCGGCCTTTGCCGAGCTGTTCCAGCACTTCGCGCCGCGTATCAAGGCGTTTCTGATCAAATCGGGATCAGACGCCACGATGGCCGAGGAATGCGCGCAAGAGGTGATGGCGACCTTATGGCACAAGGCCCATCTGTTCGATCCAGCACGGGCAACGGTGGCCACCTGGGTGTTTACTATCGCTCGGAACAAGCGCATCGACGTTCTGCGCAAGCAACGCCGCCCCGAACCCGAAGAACTGGGCTGGGGACCCGAGGCGGAGCCCGACCAGGACGACGTGATCGCGCTGCAACAGGAAACCGCGCAGTTGCGCAGCGCCATTCTGGCCCTGCCCGAAGCGCAGAGAGAACTGATCGAGAAGGCGTATTTCGGGGATCTGAGTCACCGGGAAATTGCGTCTCAGACCGGGTTGCCGCTGGGAACGATCAAATCACGAATACGGCTGGCGCTGGACCGCTTGCGCCATGCGATGAACTGAGATGATGGAAATGAGCGAGACGATCAAACATCACCTGACGGACGACCTGCTGATGGCCTATGCCGCGGGCAATCTGCCCGAAGCGTTTGACCTGATGGTCGCCACGCATCTGTCCCTGTGCGACCATTGCCGCGCGCGGGCGGAAAGCTTTGACGCCGTGGGCGGCCATGTTCTGGAGGAACAGGCCGATACCGTCGATATGAGTGACGCGTCGCTGGCCGCCACGATGGCCTTGATCGCCCAGGGCGCACCGACCCCCAGGCCCGCACGTCCGGGCTGCGCCGTCTTGCCGGTCCCGCTGCAGGATTACGTAGGCGGAACGGTCGACGATATCCGCTGGAAACCCATCGGCATGGGCGTGAAACAGGCGATCCTGCCGACCTCGAAAGAGGCAACGGCTCGCCTGCTGCTCATCCCCGCCGGTGTCGCCGTGCCCGATCACAGCCATAACGGCACGGAACTGACGATGGTGCTGCAGGGCGCGTTCTCGGATGAGGTCGATCACTTCGCCCGCGGCGATGTCGAGATTGCTGATGAAGATCTGCATCACACGCCCACGGCAGATATGTCCGGGGATTGCATCTGTCTGGCCGTTACCGACGCGCCGCTGAAATTCAGTAAGCTGATGCCGCGCCTGTTCCAGCCGTTCCTGCGAATCTGACGGCGCGGGACGTTCCGTGATATGCTGATGCGCAGTTTGGAACGGCAAGGCGTTGCGATGATCAGAGCATTGGCATTTTCAGTGGCACTGTCCGGATTTGCGCCCGTCGCGTCGGCACAGATGGTCGCGGAGGTGACGTTCGAGCCCGGCAATTTCGGGACGATGGTCAGCGGGACAATCACCGGAAACGAATATTTCGACTACAGGCTCGGGGCCAGTGCCGGGCAGGAGATGTTCGCCGAGCTTCAGGTCAGCGACACCAACGGCAACGGGGTAATCTACTTCAACATCCTGCCACCCGGCAGCGATGGCGAGGCGATCTATATCGGCTCGATCAACGGCAACACCGCCCGCATCGATCTGCCCGAGGACGGAGAGTATACAATCCGCGTCTACCTGATGGGCAATGACCGCGACACCGGCAAGACGGTCGGCTACACTCTGGACCTGTCGATCCAGTAGCCCTAAAGCGTTTTACCTGAGGTGGTTCTATCGAAATGCGCGTCCAACCAAACGAAGAGGCAGCATTTTTCGAGTCAAATCAAACGCAAAGCGCCCTACCCCTCGGATTTGCCCAGCGGCACCACGTTGTCGTGGTCGTCGGGGGCCAGTTCCTCGAAATCGAAATTGTCCAGCCGCTGCGCCCGGCGTCCCGCCTTATCGGCGCTGATCTTGATCTCGGAAATATCCTTGGCCGCCTGCCCGAAATGCCGGTCCAGATTTGCCACCCGGTCGCCCAGACGTTCCACATCCTTGTGCAGCATGCCCAGTTCCTTGCGGATCGCGCCCGCCTGTTCGCGCATCCGCGCATCTTTCAGGATAGCCCGCATCGTGTTCAGCGTTGCCATGCAGGTGGTCGGCGACACGATCCAGACCCGCGCCGCGAATCCGTCGCGCACCACATCCGGCAAACGCGCGTGCAGTTCTGCATAGATCGCTTCGGAGGGGACAAACATCAGCGCGCCATCGGCGGTTTCGCCGTCAAGGATGTATTTCTCGGAAATGGCCTTGATATGCACCTTCACCGCAGCCCCAAAGGCGCGCAGGCATCTTTCAACCTCTTCACGGGTCTGCGCCGCCGCCAGCGCTTCAAAATCCTCCAGCGGGAATTTGGCGTCGATCACGATGGGCCCCGGCGGATTCGGCAGGTGGATCAGGCAATCGGCCCGCTTGCCGTTCGACAGGGTCGCCTGCAGCGAATAGCTGTCGGCGGGCAGCGCCTTTGAGACGATGTCGTTCAGCTGAATCTCCCCAAACATGCCCCGCCGCTGCTTGTTCGACAGAATATCCTGCAAACTCAGCACATCCCCCGACAGTTTGGTGATATTGTCCTGCGCCTTGTCGATCGCCGCCAGACGTTCCTGCAACTGCGTCAGCGAGGTCGCGGTCTGTTTCGATGACCCGTGCAGGGTTTCCTTCATCCGCTCCTGCATTTCGGCCAGCGCCCGCGCCGATTTCATCGCGTTGTCCGCCAGCCGGTCATTCATCTGCTGCTGCACCGAAGACAGGCGCGATTCCACGGTCTGGATCACCTGCACCTGCGCATTGGCCTGCGTGTCCGAGACATGCTGCAACCCGCCGCGCAACTGCTCCTGCCCCTGCCCCAACTGCTGCACATGCTGGCCCAGATGCGCCATCTGCCGCGCCAGCGGTTCCGCCATCCGGGCCGAGCGCTGCGCGGCGCGCAGCGACAGGAACAACAGCAGCAGAATCAGGGCGACCACCCCGCCCGCGACAAGAATCACGGGGTCGTTCAATGCGTAAGGGGTGCCTGCTATCTCAATCATCACGACTCAGTTTGTTCTCGTTTTGTTTCAGCCTTCTTAACCCGCGCGCAGTATCAAATCAACTGCGCCCGAACAGCCGCTCGATATCGCTGAGCTTCAGTTCCACGTAAGTCGGCCGCCCGTGGTTGCACTGGCCGGAATGGAGCGTCGCCTCCATCTCGCGCAGTAGGGCGTTCATTTCCTCGGCCCGCATCCGGCGGCCCGACCGGACCGAACCGTGGCAGGCGACGCGGGACAAAATCGCTTCGATCCGCGCCTGCACGGTCTGGCTTTCGCCCTGATCGGCCAGTTCGTCGAGGATATCGAGGATCATCGCGCGGGCATCGACCTCACCCAGAATGGCGGGTGTTTCGCGCACGGCGATGGCGCCACCGCCGAACGGCTCCAGCGTCAGCCCAAGGCGCGACAGGTCGTCGGCCACCGCCATCAGGCGGGCGCAATCGCCCTCGGACAGTTCCACAATCTCGGGGATCAGCAACGCCTGCGCCGCGACACCGTTCTCGGCCATCTGGCGTTTCAGCTTCTCGTAGACCAACCGCTCATGCGCGGCGTGCTGATCGACGATCACCATGCCATCGGCGGTCTGGGCGATGATGTAATTCTCATGCACCTGTCCGCGCGCGGCGCCCAGAGGCACGTCCTGCGCTTCGGGGACCTCCACCGGCGCGACCGGTGCCGGTTCGACGACGCTGCCGCTGTAATCCTGAGCCAGTTCCGCAAACCCCGGGGCCTGCGCGCGAAAAGCCGCCTGACGCGCCGCAGGGGACGGGCGGTCCATCTGATACACCCGCGCCGGGGCCGGCCGCGCGGGCTCGGGCCGCATCGCCCCCAGGGTCGCATTAGAAACGGTCGAGGACGCCCGATGCCCCGCCTCGGCCAGCGCATGCCGCAGGGCCGAGACGATCAGCCCGCGCGCCACGCCGGGATCGCGGAACCGGACCTCGGATTTCGCAGGATGCACGTTCACATCCACCAGCGTCGGATCGCAATCGATGAACAGCGCCGCCGCCGGATGGCGGTCGCGGCTGAGGAAATCGAAATAGGCCGCCCGCAGCGCCCCGGTCAGCATCTTGTCGCGCACCGGACGGCCATTGACGAACAGGTACTGCGCCACCGCCGCACCGCGCGAATAGGTCGGCAGCGCGGCGTAACCATAAAGCCGTATCCCCTCGCGCGTGGCGTCGATCTGCAGGGCGTTTTCCGCAAATTCGCGCCCGATCACGCGGGCCAGACGGGCGTGCAGCGCGTCGAACAGATCGCCATTCTCGCGGTCGGCGCGGAAGGTCACGCGGCCTTCGCCCCCGCCGGACACGTCGCGCAGGGTGAAGGTGATCGCCGGTTCCGCCATCGCCAGACGTTTCACGGTGTCGGTGATTGCCTGCGCCTCGGCCCGGTCGGTGCGCATGAATTTCAGCCGCGCGGGCGTGGCGTAGAACAGATCGCGCAGTTCAACCACCGTACCGGCGCGCAAGGCGGCCGGTTTCACCGCCTCCATCTGCCCGCCTGCCACGCGGACCTGCGCCGCCTCACCCTCGGGCTCCCGGCTGGTGATGGTCAGCCGCCCCACCGCACCCAGCGAGGGCAGCGCCTCGCCCCGGAAACCGAAGGTGTGGATGTTCAGCAGATCAGAGCCGTCGATCTTGGACGTGGCATGGCGCGACAGGGCCAGCGGCAGATCCTCGGCGGCAATGCCGCAGCCATCATCGGTCACGCGAATAAGGGTCTTGCCGCCATCAGCGATATCGATGGCAATACGCGTGGCCCCCGCGTCTATCGCATTCTCCACCAGTTCCTTGACCGCCGAGGCCGGACGCTCGACCACCTCACCAGCGGCGATGCGGTTGATCGCGGCATCGTCGAGTTGCCGAATGACCGGGCGATTTTCGTGGATATAGGGGTTCGTCTGCGCCATACCGCTAGACCTAGCACATGCGCGCACGATTCTGCCACAGGTTTGAGCGGTGAGATTTCAGGCTGAGGGGGCGTCCGAACAGTCGCGGCGGGTCGCTTCTATCAGTTCCCGCATGATCACGACTGTCCGGACAAGCCGAAGTGAGTGGTGGTATTTCAGCTGTTAACGACTGTCTGTTTAACACGGGATTTAGCTTAAATCTTGTTAAGAAATCCGGCTGTGCAATCTGGGCAGAGTTTGGCCGATGGCCTGCGAAACCGGTTGGCAGGAAAACGCCGCTTCACGCAGACGTGCGCGCGCCCACCCGTGCCCTGCAAGGGCCAAACATCGCCGCCAGCGCAAGGATCAGGCCGGACATCGTGGCGATCATCCCGGCCGCGCTGACCGCATCCGCCCCGCCCAGCCATAACGGGCCATAGCCGGCCAGCACATAGCCCGACACGGCTGAGACGATGGCAAAGACGACACTCCATGCAATCTGGGCCTCCAGCCGGTTGGTCATCATCCGCGCCGCGGCGGGCGGGCAGATGAACATGGCGATCACGATGATCGACCCCACCGCATCGAACGCGGCCACGGCGGCGATGGCCGCCGTGATCACCAGCGCCAGACCCAGCGCGCCGGTGCGGATGCCGATGGTTTGGGCGAAACCCTCGTCAAAGGTCGAGATTTTCAGCGGCCGCCAGAACAGCCAGATGAACAGGATCACCCCAGCCAGTGTCAGCGCGATACGCGGCAGTTCCGGCGGCAGCCCCGCCAGCGCCTGCAGGTCCAGCAGCGAGGGCCAGCCGGTCGCATCCAGCCAGATCAGGCTTTCCAGATTGCCGTAAAGCGCGTGTTCGACGTCCAGATGCACGGCCGAGGTATCGGTCTGCTCCAACAGCAGCACGCCCGCCGCAAACATGGTGGTAAACACGACGCCCATCGCCGCACCGGGTTCGATCTGTCCCAGTCGCCGGATCGCCTCGATCAGCACCACGGCGACCACCGCCGCGCCTGCTGCGCCCAACATCATCGGCCAGGTCGAGATGGCTCCGGTCAGCAGAAAGGCCACCACGATTCCCGGCAGCACCACATGGCTGATCGCATCGCCGATCAGGGCCTGTTTGCGCAGCACCAGAAAATTGCCCGGCAGGGCGCAGGCGATGGCCGCGAATGTGCCGATCAGCAGGGGCGTCAGGGACAGGGGGACGAATTCCTCACCGCTCATGTCGGCACTCCCTGCGGGCCGCCGATCTGGCGGTCGATCTCGGCGATCTGGTCGCGCGTCAGCACGGTTTCGATATCGCGCAACCCGTCATAAAGTGCCGCCGTCGCCTCATGCGCCTGATCGGCGCGGATGATTTCCCAGCGTTTCTCGTCGCGCAGGGCCTTGGCGGCACGGGCCTTGCCGACCTCGGTCGCCACCCCATCGGCGCGCACCAGATCGGCGCGGCGCAGCAGGCGCAGGGTGAGCGGTTCGTAGATCTTCTGCCCCTGCGCCAGCGCCAGCAGGCCCTGCCGGATATGCACCCGGCGCTGGAACCGCAGGTGGCGCAGCACGGCGGCAAGCACGCCGCGCACCGGCGCAAACAGCAGCGACAGGACAAAGAAGCCAAAGCTGACCAGAACGATGATCGGCCCGGTCGGCAGGTTCGGGGCCGAGGCTGAAATCGCCGCGCCGATATAGCCAGCCAGCCCGCCTGCGAGGCCGGACAGCAGAACCACCCGCTCGGATCGTTCAGACCAGAACCGGGCGGTGACCGGAGGGATGATCAGCAAGGCAACGATCAGGATCAGGCCGACGATTTTCAGCCCCACCACCGTCACCGCCATCACCAGCCCCATCATCGCCAGATCGATCCGATGCACCGGCAACCCGCGCGCCGCCGCGTATTCGGGATCAAAAGCCACCATGGTCATCGGACGGCGGATCAGCAGCACCAGAAGCAAAGTTGCCGCGCCGCCAATGGCGATGATCAGCGCATCGGCAAACAGCATTCCGGCGGTCGAGCCCAGCAGGAACCCCTCGAGCCCGGCCTGACGGCCCACGCCCATGGTCTGGATCACGGTCAGCAACACGACGCCGAAGCCGAAAAAGACCGACAGGATCGCCCCGATCGCCGCATCCTCGGCCAGACGGGTGCGCCGGGTCAGCCAGTTCATGCACAGCAGCCCGACCCAGGCCGAGACCGCAGACCCCGCAAGCAGGCCCAGCAGGTTGCGCCCGTCGCCGCCCAGCGCCACTAGCAGCATGAAGGCCAGACAGACACCCGGCAGGGTCGCGTGGCTGATCGCATCGCTGACCAGCGCGCGTTTGCGCAGAAACAGGAAGGTGCCGGTCACCCCGGCAGAGACGCCCAGCAGGGTCGCACCAATGGCGACCAGCGTGGCGTTATAGCCAAGCTGCAGGCTCAGCGCGTCCCAAAGCATGATTTAGCCCAAGGCCTGCGAAATCTGGTCGATCTGTGCGGTGGCCAGCCGACCGCCATAGGCCGCCTGCAGGGTTTCGGCGGTGAAGGCCTGCGCCACGGGTCCTTCGGCCACTTTGCGGGTGTTGATCAGGAACACATGATCGAAATAGTCGGTGACGGTGGCCAGATCGTGATGCACCACAATAACGGTCTTGCCCGCCTGCTTCAGCGATTTCAGCACCGCGATGATGGCTTTTTCGGTGGCCGCATCGACGCCAGCAAAGGGTTCGTCCAGCAGATACAGGTCAGCGTCCTGCGCCAGCGCGCGGGCCAGAAACACCCGTTGCTGCTGACCACCGGACAACTGCCCGATCTGGCGATCCGCGAAATCGCGCATGCCGACGCGGTTCAGGCAATCCATCGCGCGGGCCATGTGCCGTGCGCGAATGCGCCCCAGCAGGCCCAGCTGACGGGACAGGCCCATCAGGACCACATCGATCACGCGGGTCGGAAAATCCCAATCCACGCTGGCGCGTTGCGGCACATAGGCGATGCGCGCGCGCTGCGCTTCAAGCGGTTTGCCATAGACCGTCACCTGACCGGACAGCGGCGACACGATCCCCAATGCGGCCTTGAGCAGGGTCGATTTCCCCGCCCCGTTCGGCCCGATGATCGCGGTCATCGCACCGGGCTGCACGGTCATATCCACCGAGAACACCGCTGGTTTCTGCCCGTACGACACGGTCAGACCGCGCACGCATAGCGGGCTGGTGTCCAGCCCTTGATCCTGCACCGAAACGCCCTTGTCCGAGACCAGATTCAGCATCGCTCAGAACCCCGCCGACAGTTTGCCGTCCATGCCGCGACCGGGCACATCCCCGTCCAGCGCACCGGCAATGACGGTGATGTTGTGATCCAGCATACCGATATAGGTGCCCTCGTACGTGCCCGGCTCGCCCATGGCGTCCGAGAACAGCTCACCGCCGACCTTGACCTCGTGCCCTTTGGCCGCCGCGCCTTCGATCAGCGCCCGGATCGACCGGTCCGAGACCGAGCTTTCCCCGAAGACAGCGGTGATCTGGCGATCAACCAGCAGGTCGACCAGTTCTCCGATCCGGTTCAGACCGGCCTCGGACTGGGTCGAGATGCCCTGAATGCCCAGAACCTCAAACCCGAAACTGTCGCCGAAATAGCCGAACGCGTCATGCGCCGTGACCAGCACCTTGTTGTTGTCGGGGACCGAGGCCAGAACCTTATCCGCATAGCCCGTCAGCCGGTCGATATCGGCCAGATGCGCCTGTGCGTTGGCGGCAAAGGTCGCGGCTGCTCCGGGGCGGGTTTCTGTCAGCGCCGCCTGTACTTCCAGCACCACCTCGCGCCAAAGCTCCGGCGTCATCCACACATGCGGGTCGTATTTGTCTGCGTAATCGTCATGGGCGCGCAGCTTGGTGGTGTCGATGCCTTCGGCCACCGCAACAACCGTCCGTTTGCGGTCCAGATCATGGAAGAAACCTTCCATCTGCGCCTCAAGGTACAGGCCATGCCACAGGATCAGGTCCGCCCGGGTCATCGCCACGATATCGCTGCGGGTCTGACGATAGGCATGCGGGTCGACGCCGGGGCCCATCAGGCCCTTTACCTCAACCTGATCACCGCCCACCTGCCGCGCCGCATCCGCGATCATGCCGGTGGTTGCGACCACTTTCAGCGGTGCCTCGGCCCATGCGGCAACAGGCAAAGCTGCGGCAAATGCCAGCGCTGCAAGAAAACTGCGACGAATCATGGACAGCCCCATTTTGCTTTCCGTTTCCAGTTGAATATGAGAACC
Source organism: Ruegeria sp. AK4 (assembly GCF_056541025.1). NCBI lineage: Bacteria > Pseudomonadati > Pseudomonadota > Alphaproteobacteria > Rhodobacterales > Roseobacteraceae > Ruegeria > Ruegeria sp. AK4. Next base: position 352,849 of record NZ_JBQFXS010000003.1, on the reverse strand, counting down.
ATTCGCAATTAAGTCAACGCTAATGCGAATTATTCGCAAGAAAGCGCTTGTTTTGCCCATTTGGGCAAAAAGCCTCTCACCCAGAGCACACACGCGGTCCCTGCTGCCGATCTCAGTGCCCGTCCGGCGACCGGAGAACGACCGGGACGCTGAAGCGAAAATCGGTCACTTTGGACTGAATCATAGACCATCCGTGCCGCTTGCTGCAGGCTGAGACCGAAGCAATTACATACCGGGGCCTAGCGAATAGGGTTCCCAGCCAACGGAGGCCCAAATGGATTTTTCAGGACAAACCGTCATCGTCATCGGCGGCACCAGCGGTATCAACCGGGGCATTGCCGAGGCGTTTGCGGCCTCGGGCGCGAAGCTGGCCGTTGCCAGCCGGTCGCAGGACAAGGTGGATGACACCGTCGCGGCGCTGAAAGCCGCCGGCGCGGCCGAGGCCATGGGGGCGGCTTTCGACGTACGCGATCCGGACGCGGTGGCCGCTGGCCTCGAACAATTCCACGACGCTTTCGGCGATTTCGACGTGCTTGTGTCCGGCGCGGCGGGCAACTTTCCGGCGCTGACATCCGAGATGTCGGTCAACGCGTTCAAGACCGTGGTGGATATCGATCTGATGGGCACGGTGCATGTGCTGAAAGGGGCCTATCCCTTTCTGAATCGGCCCGGTGCCAGCATCATCAACATCTCGGCCCCGCAGGCGTTTTTGCCCTACGAAGGGCAGGCCCATGTTTGCGCCGCCAAGGCGGGCGTGGATCAGATCACCCGGACGCTGTCGATGGAATGGGGGGTCGAGGGGATCCGCATGAACTCGGTCGTGCCCGGGTTCATCGAAGGGACCGAGGGCGCGCGGCGGCTGGCCCCGACCGAAAACGCCCATGAGGAATTGCGCCGCGATGTGCCCCTGGGGCGCTGGGGCACGCCACAGGATGTAGCCAATGCCTGCCTGTTCCTTTGCTCAGATCTGGCGAGCTATATCAGCGGCACGGTGCTGTCGGTGGACGGCGCGCTGTATCAGCGCGGGTCGGGCAAGTTCGGGCAGATGATGGGCCAGATGCTGCGTGGCATGAAAAAGGGCTGAGCAACGCGCTCAGCCCCTGATCGTTCAGTTGGTGGCTTCCAGCCCGACCGGCTTGCCGACAACGGTGAAATGCAACCCGTCCGGGTCCAGCAATTCGCTGGCGACGCGGTTGACCTCGTCCAGCGTCACGGCGTTGACCTGATCGTTGCGGGTGGCGATGTAGTCGATGGGCAGGTTCTCCATCTGCATTCCGACCATGATCCCGGCGATCTGGCCGTTGCCGTCGAACCGAAGCGGGTAGGCCCCCGTCAGATAGGTCTTGGCATCGTCCAGTTCCTTCTGCGTCACGCCCTCGGATGCGGCACGGGCCCATTCATCGCGGATCACCGCAACCGTATCGGCGATGCGATCATTGGCCGAGGAGACTGAGCCCAGATAGACCGAGGCCAGATCCTTGGGCACAAGGTAGGTCCCGATCCCGTAGGTCAGGCCGCGTTTTTCCCGCACCTCCTGCATCAGGCGGCTTTCGAAGCCACCACCGCCAAGGATGTGGTTCAGGACGAAGGCGGCAAAGAAATCCGGATCGTGGCGGTCGATCCCGGCCTGCCCGAACAGCGCCACGGATTGCGGCGTGTCGAATTCGACAATGCTGACACCGCCGGGGATGGTCACATCGGCTCGGTCCGGGATCGGCTTACCCACCTCGGGCAGATCGGCCAGCAGCGTGTCCAGCAAAGCACCCAGTTCTTCCGGCGTGATGTCGCCAACGGCCCCGACATAGAGACGGTCGCGGGCAAACACGCTGTCATAGGCTTCGACCACATCGTCACGTGTCAGGGCCGAGACGCTCTCGATCGTGCCCTTGCCTTCGGACCCATAGGGGTGATCGCCATAGGCCATCGCCGCGAAACTTTGCCCGGCAATGTCGTTGGGATCGGTCTGATCGGAGCGCAGGCCGGACAGAACCTGTGCCCTGACCCGGTCGACCGCATCCTGATCAAAGCGTGGTTCGTGGATCGTGGTGCGCAGCAGATCGATCACCTCATCGCGGTTTTCGGTCAAAAAACGGGCCGAGATCGACACGGTATCGTCCGTCGCGCGATAGCTGAACGAGGCCGCCAGCGACTCAAGCTCGCGCGCATAGGTGCGGGCATCCATGTCGCCCGCGCCTTCTTCGATCAGGCCGCTCATCAGGTTGACCGCGCCGCGCTTGTCCGGATCGTCCAGCGAGGTGCCGCCGCGAAAGCGCAGTTCCAGCGCAGTGAAGGGGATCGAGTGATCCTCGACCAGCCAGGCGGTGATGCCGCCGGGCGAGGTGACCGGCTGAATCTCGATCTCGGCCCATGCGGGGATGGCGACGACGAAAGCAATAATAGTTGCGAAAATCCGGGTCATTGCGTCACCTCATCGTCGCGCATCAGCCAGCCGGTCACGGATGCTTCGGGTTGCAGCACCTCGCGGGCGGCGGCGATGATCTCATCCCCGGTCACGGCCTGCAGGATGTCGGGCCAGGCCTGCACATCCTCGACCGTCAGCCCGCTGGTCAGGGCGCGGCCATAGCGGTTGCCGATCCCGTCCACATTGTCGCGGGCATAGGTCTGAGACGCGCGCAACTGCATCTTGATCCGGTCGAGGTCTTCTTCGTTCACCCCGTCCACGATGAAATCGGCCACGGCCTTGTCCATCGCATCCTCCGCCTCTTGCAGGGAAACGCCTTCGGCGGGCACCACGATCAGGTCAAAGGTGGTGTCGTCCAGCGAAACACCCCGGTAGAACGCGCCGGCATAGACGGCTGTCTGCGCCTCGAACTGCAGCTTTTCGTTCAGATACGAGGTCGTGCCCCCGCCCAGAAGCTCGGCCAGCAGGAACAGCGCGGCGGCCTTTTCCTGCGCGCCTGCATCGCGTTCCGGGGCCAGATAGCTGCGTTGCACATAGGGCTGCGCCACGCGCGGGTCCTTGTAGGTCAGGCGGCGCTCGGCGGTCTGCGGCGGCTCTTGCGAACGGACGCGTTCGGGCAGGTCGGGATTGGCCGGGATCACGCCGTAATACTGATCGGCCAGCGTGCGGACCGCATCCGGGTCGACATCGCCGGTCACCACCAGAATGGCGTTGTTGGGGGAATAGTGGATTTCGTAGAAGGACAGCGCGTCCTCCATGTCCAGCGTCTCCATCTCGTGCTTCCAGCCGATGATCGGCACGCCGTAACGATGGTTCAGATACTGCGCCGCGTTCATCTGCTCGCCGAACAGGGCGCGGGGGCTGTTTTCGGTGCGCTGGTTGCGTTCTTCGAGGATCACGTCGCGTTCGGTGGCAATATCGTCCTCGGTCAGGCGCAGGTTGCGCATCCGGTCCGCTTCCATCTGCATCATCAGTTCCAGCCGGTCGGCGGCAACGCGCTGGAAATAGGCGGTGTAGTCATACGAGGTAAAGGCGTTGTCATTGCCGCCATTGGCCGCGACCGTTGCCGAGAACTCGCCCGGGGCCAGCGTGTCGGTGCCCTTGAACAGCAGATGCTCGAGAAAATGCGCCACGCCGGATGATCCGACGGGTTCGTCCGCCGATCCGGCGCGATACCAGACCATGTGCTGCACGACGGGGGCGCGGTGATCCTCGATCACCACGACATCCATGCCGTTATCCAGCGTAAAGGTTGTGACCGCTTCCTTGCCATCCTCGGCCAATACCGGGGTGGCGGCGATCAGGGCGGCAGACAATGCCAGAGCCCGAACCATGGGGCATCCTCCGTTTCGTTTCAGACCTTCAAACTACGGTGGTGCCAGCCGGGATCAAGAGAGATGACGGAAAGTTAAGAATTATTCATCCGGCGGCGAGGACGGTGTTTCCACACCGGCACGGCGGGCAGTCTCGGTTTCTGCGTAGGGGTCGATGGACTGACGTTCATAGACCTGTTCGTACCGGTCGACCGGGAACAGGCGCAGGCCGGTCCAGCGGCCACGGCGCTTGCGGAAGGCATCGTCATCGGCCTGCACCACCTCGCGCGTGTTTGCGGGCACGCCATAACGGCTTGAGGCGGTGACCAGCGCCGCGTCAGACGATGGAATCGCGGTATTGGGGTTCAGCGCCGCCTCGCTCCCGCCCAGTGCGACCACGGCATCGGCGTTGGGATTCGGGTCGGTCAGATTGCTGCCGCCCGGCGTCGGGGCGGGCAGGAACGCGTAATCCTGCGGCTGCGTCAACGGTTTGACCGGCAGCACCGCGAACTCATCCGGTCCGGCACCCGGAGGGTCGAAATCGCGCAGGCCGGGGTTGCTGCATCCCGTAACGGCGGCAGCAACTGTCAGAACAAATATGGCACGCGGCATCCGCATCGTCGTCTCCAGCCAGTTTGAAGCGCTTTTATCGCATATCATCCGGCGCGTCACGAGGGCTTTTTCGCATCGAACAGCACCAGCCCCACCGCACCGGCAAAGATGAACACATCCGCCAGGTTGAACACAAACGGGTTGTGGATGCCGCAACAGGACATGTTGAGGAAATCCAGCACAAACCCGTACAGCACACGGTCCACCACATTGCCCAGCGCCCCGCCGATCAGCAGCCCGCCGCAGATCAGCATGAGTTTCGTGGGGGCCGCGCGCAGCAGCCAGATCAGTACGCCCACCGAAATGACCAATGAAATCCCGATCAGCACCCAGCGCGCCGAGTCGCTGTCGCCCTGGAACAGGCCGAAATTGATGCCGCGATTCTCGCCGTATTTGAACACCAGCAGCGGCGGCAGCACGTCAATCTCGCCTTCGGCCACGCGCATGACGTGCACGACCAGATATTTGCTGATCTGGTCGATCGCAAACGCGGCCAGCGCCGCCCAAAGCAGAAGGCGCGTGCGCATCAGTGGCGGAAATGACGCATGCCGGTGAAGACCATCGCCAGTCCGGCCTCGTCGGCTGCGGCAATCACTTCGTCGTCACGCATTGAGCCGCCGGGCTGAATCACACAGGTCGCACCGGCCTGCGCCGCCTCCATCAGACCGTCGGGGAAGGGGAAGAACGCGTCCGAGGCCACGGCCGAGCCAATGGTCAGCGGTTCGGCCAAGCCCAGCACATCGGCCATGCGTTCGGCTTTCTTCGCCGCGATCAGGGCCGAGTCCACGCGGCTCATCTGCCCCGCACCGACGCCCACGGTCGCGCCGTCCTTGACATAGACGATGGCGTTCGACTTGACGTGTTTCGCCACTTTCCACGCAAACAGCAGGTCGCGCATCTGCTCGTCAGACGGGGCCTTCTTGGTGACGACCTTCAGGTCATCCATGCCGACAAAACCGTTATCCTTGTCCTGCACCAGCAGGCCGCCGGCCACCTGACGCACGGTCTTGCCACCGGCGGTCACGTCCGGCAGGCCCTCGGTGGTCAGCAGGCGCAGGTTCTTTTTGGCGGCAAAGATCGCCTTGGCCTCATCCGACGCGCCCGGAGCGATCACGACCTCGGTGAAAATCCCGGTGATCTCCTGCGCGGTTTCCGCATCCAGCGGCTGGTTCAGCGCCACGATGCCGCCGAAGGCCGAAGTGCGGTCGCAGTCGAACGCGGCCTTGTAAGCCTCCAGCAGCGTCGCGCCTGTGGCGACGCCGCAGGGGTTGGCGTGTTTGATGATGGCACAGGCCGCACCTTGCGCCGGATCGAATTCAGCCACCAGTTCGAACGCAGCATCGGTGTCGTTGATGTTGTTGTAGCTCAGTTCCTTGCCCTGATGCTGCACAGCGGTCGCCACGCCGGGGCGGTTCGTGCCGTCGGTATAGAACGCCGCCTGCTGATGGCTGTTCTCACCATAGCGCAGGGTCTGTTTCAGCTCACCGGCAAAGGCGCGGCGTTTGGGGGCCTCAAGCGCCAGCGCACCGGCCAGCCAGTTGGAGACGGCGGTGTCATAAGCGGCAGTGCGGGCATAGGCCTTTTGCGCCAGCTTGCGGCGGAATTTCGGGCAGGTCGCGCCGTTGTGCTGATCCATATCGCCCAGCAGTTTGTCGTAATCTTCGACGTCCACAACCACGTTGACAAAGGCATGGTTCTTGGCCGCCGCGCGGATCATTGCCGGGCCGCCGATGTCGATATTCTCGACACATTCATCGTAATCCGCACCCTTGGCCACGGTCGCCTCGAACGGGTAGAGGTTCACCACCAGCAGGTCGATCGCGCCGATGCCGTGTTCGGTCATCGCGGCGACATGGGTGTCATTGTCGCGCAGGGCCAGCAACCCGCCATGCACCATCGGGTGCAGGGTTTTGACCCGGCCATCCATCATCTCGGGGAAGCCGGTGACCTCGCTCACATCCTTCACCTCAAGCCCCGCCTCGCGCAGCGCCTTCGCCGTGCCGCCGGTCGACAGCAGTTCGACCCCGCGTTCGGCCAGCGCCTTGCCCAGCTCGGTCAGCCCGGTCTTGTCGGAAACGGAAAGCAACGCGCGGCGCACGGGGTGAAAGTCGGTCATGGGTCCAAAGGTCCTTTTGGCGTCAGTCGAATTCGGGCTCGTCCCGGTGCAGATCGCGCACGGCGTAGGCTGTATCCTGTGCCTTGCTCAGCGTCCACCCGATGCGCGTCGCATACTCCATTGCGCGGCCGGATAGAACGATCTGTTTTGTCGCGCGTGGCTTCAGACGCCCTTTTTCAAGGTAAACGCTTGGAGTGACCGACAATTTTCCCACGCCATCATGGCGGAAAACCCAGATCTCACCGCTTTTCAGCGCCATCGACACCGCCGCCCCGCCCAGATCAAGCGCCGCATCCACGTCGGGATGCAGGTGAAACCGGATATCGAACCCGATCCCGGACAGGCCAGAGGCATCCAACGCCCGGTCAAACTGCCGCTTCGCCTTGTCGGTTGCGGTCAGCAGAATATCCTCACCCGTCAGTTCCCGCCCGTCAAAGCGCAGTTCCAGCGTGCGGGCATGGGTCAGGCCAAAGACCCTTGCATAGCCGTCATGACCGGCCATCAGCCGCACACCCTCGAACGCATCCTCGAACTGAACCGGCACGTCCTGCGGCGCATCGACCAGTGCCTGCGTTTCCCGGCCCGGAATCGCACGCGCCAGCCGGGCGCTGGAATAGCCGTCCAGACACAGGGTCGAATGCGACGGCGTCGCCCGGCCCGCGCGCCGCCATTCCAGCCCGAAACTCCCCCCGGACCCGCAATTGACGATCAGAGGCCGCCGTCCCGAGGTCAGCTCGAACGCCAGGGTCGAGGCATGGGCGTTGTACGAGGCCGCGCCGGTCGGCGGCGCGCTGGCGTCCAGCACCACCGTGGTCCGGGCGGCGGACAGACGGGCATAGCCCATCGGCAACTCGGTCGCCGCCTTGTGTTTCACCCCGCTTTGGGCCAGCGCCTGTTCCAGCCGGCCTTCGATGCCGCGCCCGCCGCCGTGAAACCGCGCCAGCGCGCCATCGGCGTGGCGCAGGCTGCGCAGGGTCGGCGCGATGCGCTTGATGGCATTGGCCTGCGCCGCCGGGGTGCCGCGCCCCAGATCATGCAGCGCCGCCGAAGTCCAGCTGAGCAGGGTAAACACCTCAAGCAACTCTTCGGGGTTGCGGGTCGGAATGCCGCCCTGCGCATCCACCTGCCGGTCACATTCCCCGGCCAAGGCGCGCAGGGCGGGATCGGCCATATGTTCCAGCCCCTCCAGCGCCAGCCCGGATTGCACCAGACCTGTCAGAGCCTCGAATCGCGGCAGGCCCGGTGTCGCTGCCTGCCAGCGTTTCGACAGAAACCATGTCTGCTGCGCCAGCGAGCGGAAGAACAGCCGGCTTTGCGCCTCATCCGCCCCGCGCAGCAGGAACAGCGCGTGGTTGATCCAGCGCATCACCCGCCGTCCGGTCAGGTCGGGCACCCAGCCGGGGCCCTGGCCGCGGCCATGCGCCTCGATCCAGCCCCAGACCCAGCGCTGCGCCTTTTCCCGCGCGCGCATGTCGCCCACGGCGGCCAGATCGTCGAGCCAGGCAAAGCCGTGGCGGTCGTCGTCAAATCCGGCCGAGGGGGCCGTGACCTCCCACAATCCGGTGTCCTGCGCCTCGACCAGATAGCCGGCAAACAGCAGGTTCCCGGCGACCAGCTGGCGACCGCGCGCAAAAGACCCTACGGTGCGGGGTTCAGGCTGGGATACAAAGCCGCTGACCGCCTTCTGCCTCTGGCTCAGGCGCGCGTGGAACCGGTTCTGGAACCGCATCCACCGACTGGTCATGGTGTCCGACTGTGACATGACGCCCGTTACTCTGCCCCTTGCGCTCTGCTGGCGCCTGAGACCCAACGATAGACCGCCCCGATCGTCAAGTCATGGAAAAGCTTCGCTTAGGTGGATTTGCTCAGGCAGGCGATATAGAACCCGTCCATGCCGCCCGTGTCGGGCCAGTAATCGGGGCGCAGGCGCAAGCCGCCCTCTTCGGTGATCCAGCCGCTTTCGATCCCCGGCAGGTCCAGTGCCGAGCGGTCAATGCGCATGTCGGGATGCAGGCCCAAAGCCTCTTCGATCTGCACCTCGCCTTCGTCGGGCAGCAGCGAGCAGGTGCAATAAACCAGCCGCCCGCCGGGTTTCAGCAGGGTCCAGGCGTGGGCCAGCATCCGCGCCTGCAATTCGATCAGCCCGCCGAATTCCGAACCGTCCTTGGCAAAGGGCAGATCGGGGTGACGGCGGATGGTTCCGGTCGCCGAACAGGGGGCGTCCAGCAGGATGGCGTCATACTGGCCCTGATGGTCCAGCGCATCCGCAGCGATCACTTTGGCCTCAAGACCCGTGCGTTTCAGGTTCTCATGCACCCGCGCCAGTCGTGCTTCTGAAACATCCAGCGCTGTGACCTCAGCCCCGGCGGCGGCCAGTTGCAGCGTCTTGCCCCCCGGCGCAGCACAGAGGTCCAGTACCTTTTCCCCCGGTTTCGGATCCAGAACCCGCACCGGCAAGGCCGCCGCCGCGTCCTGCACCCACCAGTCCCCGGCCTTGTAGCCCGGCAGGGCCGAGACCTGCCCCGCGTCCTGCAGCCGGACCGAGCCCGTGGGCAAACTGTCTCCGCCCGGGGCCTTGCCCCCCGGCTTCACCGTCACGTCCAGCGGCGCTCCGGCAAAATGGGCCTGTTCCATGCCCTTCACCGCGTCCTCGCCCCAGGCCATGATCAGCGGATCGCGCAACCATTCCGGCAGGCGCGGCACCCGCATTTTGGGCCAGGCCTCGGGCCCATCGGCAGCAATCTTGCGCAGAACCGCGTTCACCAACCCCTTGAGCCGCCCGTGCTTGCGCGACCGCCCGACGATCTCGACCATCGAATTGACGACCCCATGCGCCGCCTCGCCCTGACACAGCTCAACCGTGCCCAGCCGCAGGGCGTTGTGCACCGTCAGCGCGGGCGTCTGCCGCAGGTGATCGGCCAGCAGCCGGTCGGCGCGTTCCAGCCCGCGCAGGGTTTCGACCGTCAGCCGTTGCGCCCGCGCGCGGTCTTCGGGAGCCAGACGATCCAACGCGCCCGCCGCCAGACATTCGGGCAGCAACCGCCCCTCGCCCAATATCTGATCCAGCAGATAGATTGCGCTGCGCCGCGCGGCTGTTGCGGAATTTGACATGATGCTGAGTGCCCCTGATGACCTTTGCCCGCATTGCCTTGGGCGGACGAGGGCGTATATCAAGGCGCTGAACGGAAAGGAACCCGATGTCATGAGTGACGAGCGCAAAGACCTGCCCCCTGCCGCCCAGCGCGCCCTGGCCGAGGCGGAAGAGCGTCGCAAGAAGGCCGAGGCGGAAGCCGGGGAACGGCCCAAGGAACTGGGCGGGCGCGACGGTCCCGATCCGGCCCGTTATGGCGATTGGGAGAAAAAGGGCATTGCCATCGACTTCTAGGCCTCGCCCCGCAGCGCCTGCAGAAAATCGTCAATCAACGCCCGCTGCCGTTTTGACCGCACCCGATCCTCGGGCCATGTCAGCCAATAGCCATCTTTCGTCTGCAGCTCGGGCAGGTCCAGCCTGCACAGCCGCCCCGTCTGCAGATTGCCCGCCGCCAAGGGCACCGAGCCCAGAGCGATCCCCATCCCCTGCCGCGCTGCCGTGATTGCGTGGCCAACGGAATCGAAGCTCAGCCGACCAGTCGGCAAATCCTCGACACCCGCAACCCGCGCCCAGTCCTGCCAGCCGGGGCGTTCGCCGCGCAGGTCAATCAGCGGCGCGCCCCACGCCACACCGGGCGCGGCCATCGGGGCCAGCACCTCGGGCGCGATCAGTTTCGCCTTGCGTCCGGGCCACGCGCCGCGGCCGTAGCGGAGTTGCAGCCATGTCCGCTCTTCCTCCAGTGACGAGCGGCGGGCCATCGAATCGGTCATCACCCGCACTTTGGGCCGCATCTCAAGGAACGCGGGCAAGGCAGGCAGAACCAGCGCATGAATTTGCGAGGACAGGCCCGCCACCCGCAATTCGCGAGGGGACTTTCCAAACAGGTCCTCGGTATTGCGTTCCAGCGCCTGCAGGCTGTCCTGCACCAGCGGCAGATAGCTCTCGCCCTCGATGGTCAGGGACACGCCGCGCGCCTCGCGCACGAACAGCGACCGTCCCAGCCATGCCTCGAGGTTGCCGATCCGCTGGCTGACCGCCGCCTGCGTCAGACCAAACTCGCGCGCGGCGGCGGAAAAGCCGCCCAGACGCCCCGCAGCCTCGAACACGCGCAGCCAGTCCAGTGGCGGCAATCCGATCTTTTTCTTAGCCATAAGATTTTCCAAGCCTCAGTCGCAATAAGGTTTAATTGTCGTAATGTCAGAAAGCACGTATCTCCTCAAGCAAAGTCCGCGCCAGACAGGAGACCCCGATGCTGCGCACCGTTCGTTTTGAACCTTCAATCATCACCGTGGAATTTGCCGGCGGCGCCCGGTCCCGCTTTCATGCGATCTGGCTGCGCGACAATGCGCTGGACCCGGAAACCCGCGCGCCCGGCAATGGCCAGCGCCTGATCACCATCGGCGATATCCCCGCCGATGTTTCGGTCAGCGCGGCGGATGTTGTGAATGGCGATTTGCAGGTCACGTTCCAGCCGGAAGACAAGACCGTCACCTTCCCCGCCCAATGGCTGGCCACGCATAGCTACGACCGAGTGCAAAGCGCCGCGTTCGGGCGCATCGCCCCCGGCATCACCACATGGGCGCAAGGTATCGACGCGCCCAGCGGGGATTGGGCACAGGTTCACGCGGACCCCGCCGCCAAGCGCAACTGGCTGGCTGCCGTCGCGGAATACGGTTTTGCCAGGTTGACCGGCGGCCCGACCGAGCCGGAATCGTTGCTGCAGGTGGCCGATCTGTTCGGCTATGTGCGCGAGACCAATTATGGCCCCTATTTCGAGGTGCGGACCGAGGTGAACCCCAACAACCTCGCCTTTACCGGGATGGGCTTGCAGGCCCATACCGACAACCCCTATCGCGATCCGGTGCCAACGCTGCAGATCCTCTATTGCCTTGAAAACAGCGCTGAGGGCGGGGAGTCCATTGTGGTCGACGGTTTCCGCGCCGCCGAGCGCCTGCGCGACCGGAACCCCGAAGGTTTCGCCCTGCTGGCGGGCTATCCGGCCCGGTTCGAATACATGGGCTCGGACGGGGTCTGCCTGCGCGCGCGCCGCCCGATGATCGAACTGTCACCCGATGGGGAACTGATCGGCATCCGCTTCAACAACCGCTCCTCGGCCCCGTTCATCGACGTGCCGTTCGACAAGATGGAGGCTTACTACGCCGCCTATCGCCAGTTGGGCGAGATCATCGACAACCCGGCCATGGGCGTGTCGTTCAAGCTGGAACCGGGCGAAAGCTTCATCGTCGACAACACCCGCGTCCTGCACGCCCGTCTGGGCTATTCCGGTTCCGGGTCCCGCTGGCTGCAGGGCTGCTACGCTGACAAGGACGGGCTGCTCTCCACACTGGCCGCGATGGAGATGGCGCAGCCGGAGGCGGCGGAATGAAACCGGACTTCTCAAGCCTCAACCGCGACAATATCGTGGCCTTCATCGGCGATATCTTCGACCGCCGCGGCGGCGAGGAATATCTGGGCGAACCCGTCACCATGGCCGAACACATGCTGCAAGGGGCCACCATCGCCGAACAGAACGGCATGCCCGAGGAAATCATCGTCGGCGCTCTGTTGCACGATATCGGCCATTTCACCTCGGAATTCGGCACCTACCATCCCGACGACACCGAGGATCGTCATCACGAGGATGCGGGGGCCGAAGTGCTGGAGCAGTTCTTCCCCTCGGTCATCACCGATTGCTGCCGCTATCACGTGGCGGCAAAACGGTATCTCTGCGCCACAAAGCCCGAGTATTTCAACCGCTTGTCCGCCGCATCGGTCCATACGCTGGAACTGCAGGGCGGGCCCATGAATGCCGAAGAGGTCGCCGCGTTCGAGGCCAACCCGAACCTGCAACAGATCATTCAGGTGCGCTATCTGGACGAGGCAGGCAAGCGCGCCGACATGGAAACCCCCGGCTTTGCCCATTTCGCCCCGATGGTGCAGCGCATGGTCGACAAACATATGGAGGTCGCATGAACGCCCCCGAATATATCTTTGAAGCCAGCACCAAGCCCTCGCTGCCCTGGCACGAGGTGCCGCTGATCCGCGCCACCGACGCCTCCGTCAAAGGCTATGGCTGTCTGGTCGATGACCCCGAGGGGTTCGAGATCGAGATCACCCGCTGGCCGCAACAGGGCTGGCGGCCCATCGACGAGGGCACCGGGGACGAAGGCGGCTGGGTCGAGGGCACTTTTCGCGGCAAATGGAAGGGCGATGTGCTGTATGGCGAGAACGAGGCGGTGGGTGGCCACTATGTTCTGGGCTGGTCCACCGACCCGCAGCAGGCGCAAACCGCCCGCCAAACCGCGCCCCGCGATCAGGTCCTGCTGTGGCACATGAACTATCACCCGGACGGAGGTCAGATGTTCTGGCCGCTGGACAACAAGCCCTTCATCATCCCCGCCGCCCTGCCCGGCGACAACCTGACGCCCGAGAAAGTAGTGGCCTTCTGGTGCGACGGCGCGCGCGGGCTCTATATTCATCCCGGCATCTGGCACGAGGGGATTTTCCCGGTCGAAGACACCCAGCGGTTCCTTGACCGTCAGGGCGCAGTTCATGCCCGCGTCAGTGCCGATATCGGCAAGGAATTCGGCGTCTACCTCGCCTGTCCCCTGCGCGCGGACAAGATCAGAGATCTGTGACGACACGCCCTGTGGGGCGTGTTTTCAGAAAGCCTTAACCTTTGCCGCAAACTTCTGCGATACTCTCCTTGCGCGTGTGCAAAGGAGGCGAAGATGGCATTGAACAGACGGAACGTTGTGCAGCTTGGAACGGCAGCCACCGCAAGTGCGCTGCTGCCCCGGATCGGCCTGAGCGCGACCAGCCAGAACGACGCGTTCGAGGCGCAGTTTGCCGTCACGCTCGATCGCCTGCGCACGGGTTTTGCCGTGCTTGGGTTCACCGAGGCCCCGCCCCTGCCGATCACCACCGGCGACGCGGGCTACAATGGCGGGCTGCGGCATGATTTCGATCAGGATGTTCTGGCCGAAAAGGCGTTCGTCATCCAGCCTCTGGCCCGCGTCGGCGATGTCGACGAGAAAACCCGCCCCGATGTCCTGCCCCTGTTTCACGAGGTCGGCTGCCATCCCGGCGGGGCGATCTCGGGCCGCGACACGACGCAGCTTATGGTGCGCCTTCTGACCGAGGATTTCGGCCTCGACCCGGCGCGCCTGGCCTTTGTCAGCGTGCCACAATCCGACGACATGCGTCCGGTTCTGGATGGTCTGGACCTGCCCTTTGCCGAAAAGGTCCTGCTGCGCGATGAAGCCGAGGCTCTGGCCGCCCGCGATGCCTCGGGCTTTTTCTTTCCCGACCCGTTTGGCGAGGATTACCTGATCACTATGGGCGTCTATTACCGCATCGGCGATCAGGCCGAGCCCGCGCCCACCGCCTATCCGCCCTCGGCCAACTGGACCGAGATCGGAGAGATCATCATCGGCGGCGAGGCCGCGCCCTTGGGCATCTCAATCGGAGCCGAACGGCTGACCTATGCGCTGACAAGGCAGTTTCCCACATGGGATCAGAGGCTGGGGGCGCTGTTTGCGCAGGTCGAACAGGACGGCGCGGAACCGCCGGGGATGGCGGCGTTTCGCTAATGCGAATTGTATGTTTGCGAGGGGTACAAGGAAAAAGAATTGCTGACTCTATTATTATTAATGTTTGGATTTGTGGTTATCATGCCCCTGACATCATGGGCCGCGATGATTTTTCTGTCTTCGGTTTTTTCAGTCTTCAACTTCAAGGATGAGTTCATTGAGTTCTGGATCAGAACGCGCGGCACTCCGCCGTCACGCAGACGGCTGGTTCTGAGCGCCTATGGGGCGGCCAACCAATTTTTCATACATGAATTTTGCCACGATCTAAACGTGCCTAATGGGATACGGATCATCCCCAATGCCAACTATTTTCTTTTTTTCGCGCTAGGTTTCGCATCCATAATAGTAGCGTTGCTCTTTTGGGTCGCCGTGTTCTTTGCCTATGTTTTTGCCTACGTTCTTGTGCGCACTTACTTCTAACCGCCGCACCTACAACCCCAGCACATCCACCATATCATACTGACCCGGAGCCTTGCCCTGCCCCCACAGCGCCGCCTTCAGCGCGCCGCGGGCAAAGATGGCGCGGTCGGTGGCCAGATGGCGCAGGACGATGCGTTCTCCTGGGGCGGCAAACAGGACGTCATGTTCGCCGACAATGTCTCCGCCGCGAATGGCGTGAAAGCCGATATGGCCCCGCTGGCGCGCGCCGGTGATGCCGTCGCGGCCCCGGTCGGACACATCGGACAGATTGACGCCGCGCCCTTCGGCTGCGGCCTCGCCCAGCATCAGCGCGGTGCCCGAGGGGGCATCGACCTTGTGGTGGTGGTGCCCTTCGATCACTTCGATGTCGAAATCCTCATCCAGCGCGGCGGCAACCTTTTTGGTCAGTTGCACCAGTAGGTTGACGCCAAGGCTCATGTTTCCCGCCCGCACGATCACCGCATGGCGCGCGGCCGGTTCCAGCGCCGCGATCTGTTCGTCGCTCATGCCGGTGGTGCCGATCACGTGTACACAGCGCGCCTGTGCGGCCAAGGCGGCGAACTCCAGCGTCGCCTCGGGCGCGGTGAAGTCAATCACTGCCTGCGCCTGCGCGAAGGCCGCGAGCGGATCGTCGGTGACGGTGACACCCAGCGCGGGGCCGCCCATCGCCGTGCCCACATCCTGCCCGATCCAGTCATGGCCCGCGCGCTCGACCACACCGACCAGACGCGCCTGATCGCTGTCAGTCACGGTCTTGATCAGCATCTGCCCCATGCGGCCCGAAGCCCCTGTGATGACGATCCCCGGAATATGGGTCATGGCGGTGTTCCCTTGCTGCAAACTGCTCAAAGCCTCCTACCCGGTTCGCGCCCGCTTGGCAAAGCCCGCCTTTGGGCTTAGATCGGGGTTTATGGCAAAGAACAAATTCCACGATGGCCCCGGCCCGTCCCAACGGCAACTGCGTGTCGGCGAACTGATCCGCCGCACCCTGTCCGAGGTTCTGGCGCGCGGAGATGTCCACGACCCCGACCTGAACCGCATGTCGATCACCGTGGGTGAGGTGCGCACCTCGCCCGATCTGAAGATCGCCACCGCCTATGTGCTGCCGCTGGGCGGCAAAGGGCAGGAGGATGTGATCGAGCTGCTCGCCCGCAACAAGGGTGAGCTGCGGCGCATGGTCGGCAAGAAGGTCGGCCTGAAATTCTCGCCCGATCTGCGGTTTCGTCTGGATGACACGTTCGACCGTCTGGACGACACCCGCCGCATGTTCGAACAGGACGCGGTGCGCCGCGATCTGGACGAGTGATCCGAGCGTTTCTTGCCTGCGGCCTCGCCCTGTGGGCGGTGCAGGCTGGCGCGGTGACCTGCGAAAAGCTGACCCATCAGAACAAGCGCTATACCATCTGCGAAGTCGACGCCGCCGAGGATTTGCGCCTGTTCCTGAACGGCGACGATGGCGAGGTGCTGGGCCATTTCTCCTCGGTGAACGAGGCGCTCGAGCCCGAGGGCAAGCGCCTGGCCTTTGCGATGAACGCGGGCATGTATCACGACGACCGCTCGCCCGTGGGACATTATGTCGAGAACGGGCAAGAGCAGATGCGTGTCATTTCCAATCCCGGCCCCGGCAATTTCGGCCTGCTGCCCAACGGGGTGTTCTGCATCCGCGACGGTCGCGCCGATGTGTTCGAAACGCTGGATTTCGTCGATCAGGCCCCCGAGTGCCGGTTCGCCACCCAATCCGGCCCAATGCTGGTTATCGACGGGGAATTGCACCCGCGCTTCCTGCCCGACTCGACCTCGCTTTATGTGCGCAACGGTGTGGGCACCAGTGCCGATGGTACGCGCGCGGTGTTTGCGATTTCCGAGGATTACGTGACCTTCCACGAATTCGGCAGCCTGTTTCGCGATGTGCTGGACACCCCGAACGCGCTGTTCTTCGACGGTAACATCTCGCGCATGTATGACCGTGCCGGCAACCGGTCGGATCTGGGGTTTTCGCTGGGGCCGATTGTGGGTGTGGTCGAAGATACGCCAGCAAATTGACAGTGCTCGGGTGATCCGTTAACCCGCGCGCCTTGGCAAGATTCTGGGTGACACATGGGACGCAAACGCAAAGGTCGCGACATTTCCGGCTGGCTGGTGGTGGACAAGCCTGCGGGCATGACCTCTACGTCGGTGGTCAACAAGGTACGCTGGGCGATGGACGCCAAGAAAGCCGGCCATGCGGGCACACTGGACCCCGAGGCAACCGGCGTTCTGGCCGTGGCTTTGGGTGAGGCGACCAAGACCGTTCCCTACATCACCGACGCGTTGAAAGCCTACACCTTCACCGTGCGTCTGGGTCAGGCCACCAATACCGACGATGCCGAGGGCGAAGTGATTGCGCAAAGCGATGCGCGCCCCTCGGATGACGATATCAAAGCCGCCTTGTCCCCGTTTCTGGGTGAGATCATGCAGGTGCCGCCCAAGTTTTCCGCCGCAAAGATCGACGGCCAACGCGCCTATAAGCTGGCCCGCGATGGTGAGGATGTGGAACTTTCCGCCCGCCCCCTGTGGGTCGAGGAACTGGTGCTGGTCGACCGCCCCGACGACGACCATATCGTGCTGGAAATGACCTGTGGCAAGGGCGGCTACGTCCGCTCGATTGCCCGCGATCTGGGGGCGGCGCTGGGATGCCACGGGCATGTGAAAGAACTGCGCCGCATCTGGTCCGGCCCGTTCGAGGCCGAGGACGGGCTGTCCATCGAACAGATCGATGAAATGGCCAAGACCACCGCGCTGGACGACTATCTGCACCCGCTTGAAACCGGCCTGTCGGACCTGCCCGAGCTGAAATGCACCCCCGAAGGCGCCACCCGCCTGCGCAATGGCAATCCGGGCATGGTGCTGGCCTCGGACGTGGACTATGGCGATGAGGCCTGGGCCTCGCTGGACGGCAAGGCCATCGCAGTCGGCATCTACAAATCCGGCGAATTGCATCCCAGCCGGGTCTTTGTGGACCCCACCTGACCCGGGCGTCAGGCGGCTGGCCGCAATGCCTGCCCCAGCCTGAGCACTTCGGATACCAACAGGTCCAGATCCTCGGTCCGGGTGCGGTGGTTGTTGACCGCAACCCGCAGGCAGTGAGAGCCACGCACGGTTGTATCGGACACAACGGCAGTCCCTTCCTCCTGCAGGTGCAGCATGATTTCGGTGTTGATCTGGCGCAGGGCGTCATCGCTCAGACCACCGGGATCGTAGCGGAAACAGACGATGTTGATCGAGGTCGGAAACATCAGCTTCAACGCATCCTGCGCCTCGATCAAACCCGTCAGATACTGCGCTTTTTCGATGTCCTGATCGATGAGCCTGCCGAATTTCTGGACCCCATGCTCGCGCAGCGACATCCAGACCTTCAGCGCCCGGAACCCGCGCGTGGTCTGGATGCCGTAGTCGTGCAGAAACGCGGCCCCGGCAACGCCCCGCGACTGTGGTTCCAGATATTCCGGCTTCAGCGTAAATGTCCCGTGATGCGCATCATGATCGCGGACAAGGGCACAGCCGACCTCGAACGGGGCATGCAGCCATTTATGCGGGTCAAGCGCCACGGAATCCGCCCTTTCGATTCCGGCGACGCGCCAGCGGTTATCGGGCGCAATCGCGATCAACGCGCCAATGCAGCCATCGACATGGAACCAGAGCCCCTCGTTCCGGCAGAACGCACTGATTGCGTTCAGGTCATCAACCGCCCCGGTATTGACGGTTCCGGCGGTGGCGATGACGCAGGCGGGGTTCAGGCCGTCTTCGCGGTCCTGCGCGACCATCCGGGCCAGGGCATCCAGATCCATCGTCAGGTCGTCCCGCGTGGGCACCCGGCGCAGGGCGGTATTGCCAAGGCCAATCGTCTCAAGCGATTTCTGGTGGCAGCTGTGCATCTGCTCCGACCCGTAATAGCGCATCGGCCGCTCCATCGCGGCCACACCGTCCTGCCGCATGTCGATGCCGGACTGCACATTGCGCGCCACCGTCAGGCCAATCATGTTGGCAACGCTGCCGCCGCTGGTCAGCGTGCCGCTGGACCCTGCGGGCAGCCCGATCATTTCCCGCAGCCAGTCGACCACCTGCCGGTCGATCAGGGCCGCCGCGTGGTTGCCGCCACCCAGGTTCGAGCCCTGCACGGCGGCCAGAAAATCCGCCATTGCGCCGGTGAAATTGCCCGCGCCCATGTACCACGCCCAGAACCGGGGATGGATATTCCCCATCGGATAGGCCATCACGCGGGCATTGACGTCGTCCAGAACATCGCCCAGCGGCAAGCCCTGCTGCGGCGCGGGGGTTTCAAAGCCTGCGCGCACGTCCTGCGGCATGTCCTGCCAGATGGGCCGGTCGCGCACATCCCGCGTGTGGTCCAGCGCCATGTCCAGCATTTCATGCGCCAGTTTGCGCGTCTGCTCCCAATCGGCAGGGTCAAGTGTTTCGAAAGTCATTAAAAGCCCCCCAATGCACGTTCAAATGCCGGCAACCTAGCACATTTCGCCCGTCCGGACATCGGCCCTTGTCAACGGGTCCGAAACCGGACAAACCCGGATCATGATCACCCGTTCCCACACCAAGGGCGACGCGCCCTCGACCGCCGTGTATTCCGATTGCGAGCACTACCGCTACAGCCTGACCCGCATCTGGGACGCGGCCGAGCGCAAGGCGTTGTTTGTGATGCTGAACCCCTCGACCGCAACCGAGGTGCAGAATGACCCGACCGTCGAACGCTGCGAACGCCGCGCGCGGGCGCTGGGGTTCGGGGCGTTTCAGGTGACGAACATCTTTGCCTGGCGCGACACCGACCCGCGCAAGATGCGCGCCGCCGCCGATCCGGTGGGGCCTGCGAATGACGCGGCCATTCTGGACGGTGTCGCATGGGCCGATCAGGTCATCGCTGCATGGGGCACCCATGGCGCCCATCTCGACCGGGGCCCGGCGGTGGAATCCTTGCTGCGCGGCACTGGTCAGCCACTGTTCCATCTGGGTCTGACCAAGGACGGGCACCCAAAGCACCCGCTCTATATCGCCTATACCCAGCAGCCCGAGCGATGGTGACAAAAGGTTAACCACAGACTCAACCTGGCTTTGACCAGGGGCTTGATCACATGGGATATTTCCCCGGGGCAGTACGCTTTCGGAGGGTTCCCATGTTTCTGGCCGGATTGCTTGGACTGGCCGCCATCGGCGGCGCGGCATATGCGATGAGCGATGTGTTCGTCTCAGACGAAGACGCCGATGACAATATGCCAGAGGATGATACCGAGGCCCCGATGACCGA
Source organism: Ruegeria sp. AK4 (assembly GCF_056541025.1). Classification (NCBI taxonomy): domain Bacteria; kingdom Pseudomonadati; phylum Pseudomonadota; class Alphaproteobacteria; order Rhodobacterales; family Roseobacteraceae; genus Ruegeria; species Ruegeria sp. AK4. The sequence goes on along the minus strand of NZ_JBQFXS010000003.1, from coordinate 332,987 downwards.
GGGCGAATATCTGGATATCGGCGAAAATGTCGACGAACCGGCGGACGCGGATGCGGCTGATGTCTCGACCGGAACGATCCTGTCGGAGTTCAACGGCGATTTGGTCATTGCCGGCAGCGACGGGACGGATGTGCTGACCGGGCAGGACGGTGTCGATCAGATCAACGGCTACGGGGGCGACGACTTTATCACCGGCGGCGGCGGCGACGATGTGTTGCACGGGGGCGGCGGGGAGGACACGATCTCTGGCGGACAGGGGGACGACGTTCTGCATGGCGACGCGGGTGATGACGCTCTGACAGGGGATGAGGGCGAGGATACCCTCTACGGCCATTTCGGCGAGGATCACCTGAACGGCGGTGCCGGCGACGATGCGCTCTATGGCGGCGCGGATGATGACACTCTGACCGGATGCAAGGGCGACGATGCGCTGCAGGGCGGCTTTGGCGATGACACCCTGTCCGGTGGCGAAGGCGAGGATGTTCTGTTTGGCGGCGACGGTGACGACTTGCTGCTTGCCAACGATAGCGACGGCGCGACCGATTTCCTGAACGGCGGCGCGGGTGACGACACCATTCTGGCTGGCGGCGGCGATGTTGTGGATGGCGGGCAAGGCGCGGATGAGATCGTGCTGGGCGCACAGCAGGAAGAAGTCACGGTCATGGGGTTTCAGCCCGGGCAGGACAAGCTGCTGGTGACATGGGAAGCCGAGGAGGACCCCGAGATTCAGATCAAAACCGACGCAGAAAACCCCAACCTGACCCATGTTCTGATCGACGGTCAAAGGGTGGCCAACCTGTTCGGGGCCGAAGGGATTGCAGCTGACGACATCCAACTGATAACCGAGGCGCAGCTGACGCAATACGGACAGGTGGGCTGAGCCCACAGAATCCCTTTGCCATTCACGCCAAAAGCGCCTATACGCGCCCATCCGCATCGGAATCGGTGCGGTTTTCTCCATGGGCCTGTGCTGGACGACATCCCGGCCTGCGCCATCAACCTCAACCTTTTCAAAGGAGACCCCGATGTCGATCACTGCCGCTGAAAAAGCACGCGTCATGAAAGAATTCGCAACCAAGGACGGCGACACCGGTTCGCCTGAAGTCCAGGTTGCCATCCTGACCTCGCGCATCACCACCCTGACCGAGCACTTCAAGACCCACAAGAAAGACAACCACGGTCGTCGCGGTCTGCTGAAAATGGTCGCCCAGCGCCGTAAACTGCTGGACTACCTGAAAGGCAAGGAAGAAGCGCGCTATCAGGACCTGATCAAAAAGCTGGGCATCCGCCGGTAAGAGCTTTTTCGTTCGTTTCAGACGCCCGCCAAACCGGCGGGCGTTTTTCGTTTTCGGAACCCGTTTCCCGCGCGTGGTTTGAATGCAAGCCTTCAAGTCCGTTCCACATCGCACCGCACCGGCAACCTGCTCTGCGCCATCCGGCGGCAACCTAAACAACGGTGTTCCGAACCAAAGACCAACCGATAAGACTGCCCCGTCACCCCGGCGGGAGAATCCTTGACTCGCATGGGGCAAATTGCGCCTCATGAACCATCCGATTTCTTGAAAGTGATTGATGAGGACATAAAAACGTGCTCGGCCACGAAATTCTGGAACTTCTGGGTGCCTCGTCACTGATCGTGATTATCCTGTCAGTGTTCTGGAAAGGCGACGATGCGGTCTCGCCCGAGTTCAGGGCCGACATTTCCGAATGGCTGCTGCGCCTGAAGGCCCCAAAGGCAAACAGCCCGGTCGGCACGGCGGTCATGGGGCTGTTTGTCCGGGTGTTCGGCCCCAGGCACTGGACCCTGCGATGTTTCCTCGCGTCTTGTCTGGTGTCCTGGCTGACCTTTGCCCTTTGCTATCTCTACTTCTTTGTCACGGAAGAGCGTTACTTTGCCTCGGACTTCGGGCTGAATGTCATCGGTACCGGTGGAGTTTTGACGTTTTTCCTGATCATCAACCCGGTCATCGACTACCTTTCCCTGTTTTGCACCCGGTTCATTATTCAGAAAATGGCCAGTGGGAAATTACCGGTTCTGGTCGCAATCATCGTCGATTTTTTGGCCTCATATTTTTCCTACCTGATCATATTCGGACTGACCGCTTTTGCGGTGCTGTCCTTCGATCCGGTTTACATGCGCAGTATCCTTGACGCCCTGAGCCAACACAATTTCGTCGAAGTACCGTCGCTTCTTCAAAATCAGGTTGGCGTTTTCATCGCCATCATCCTTGTCTCATCGTATGTTTCCAGCATGTGGCTTTGGGCTGCAGCGCTCGGGACTTTAGCGATACGCGTCTTGTCCCGAAGCACAAAACTGATTTCCACGCTTCAATATGTGCTGCCGGTCAATGAAAAACCCGTCAGAGCAATGGGCATTGTGGCGTTTATGCTCTGTCTGGTCACGATGATCGGTGTGTCGGTGGCGTCCTGGGTATCGCGATTTGTCTGACGCGTTCCTCTGACAGGAGCGAACTGTCCCTGTAGAGCCGTCAAAGAAAAAACGCCCACCGCGGGGGTGGGCGTTTTCTGTTCATCAGGGTTGTTGGCTACATCTTAGCCTTCTCTGATTTCAGCGCCAGCCACAGGCAGTAGCACATGATCAGAACAACCAGCGTGAACGGGATGCCGGTGGATACCGCCGCGCCTTGCAGGGCGCTCAGCCCGCCGCCCAGCAGCAGCGCAATCGCCACGAGGCCTTCCAGCGTACACCAGAACACGCGCTGCACCACCGGCGCATCCATCTTGCCGCCTGCGGTGATCGTGTCGATCACCAGCGAGCCCGAATCCGACGAGGTGACGAAAAACACCACAATCAGGACCAGTGCGATCGGGGCCACGATGCTGTAAAGCGGCAGTTCTTTCAGGAAGCCGAACAACGCGCCTTCGGGGGCGTAGCTGTCGATCACCGTGGCACGTACACCTTCGGCTCCGCCTGCGTTCAGCATGTCGATGGCGGCACCACCAAAGGTCGACATCCACAGCGCGCAGACTGCGGTGGGGGCCAGCAGCGCACAGAGGACAAACTCACGCACCGTGCGGCCCTTGGAGATGCGGGCAATGAACATGCCGACAAAGGGCGACCACGCGATCCACCAGGCCCAGTAGAAGGTCGTCCAGCCATGGAAGTAACTGGTATCCTCGCGCCCGAACGGGTTGGACAGGGCTGGAAGATGCGTCACGTAATCCACCATGACGTTGAAGTACCGTGCGATGGCCGTGCCGACACCGGTGACGACGATCACGAAGATGAACAGGCCCACGGCCATGATCATGTTGATCTCGCTCAGCCGTTTGACGCCTGCATCCATGCCCATCAGGACCGAGCCCAACGCGATCAGCGTGATGCCGATGATCAGCAGGACAACCACGGTCGGGCTGGGTTCGATCCCGAACACTTCGTTCAGGCCAGCCGCAACCTGCTGCGCGCCCAGACCCAGCGATGTTGTCAGACCGAACAAGGTGGCAAATACCGCCAGCGTGTCGATGATATGACCCCACCAGCCCCAGACCCGTTCGCCCAGGATCGGGTAGAAGGCCGACCGCAGGGTCAGTGGAAGGTCAAGATTATAGGCAAAGATCGCAAGGCTCAGGCCGACAGCGGCGTAAACCGCCCAACCTTCAAGGCCCCAATGGTGGATCGTACCGACGACGCCTGCGTATTCATTTCCCGGCACTGCGATGTCGATGCCCAGCGGCACGGCGTTGCCGTCTTCGGCAAAGTTGTAATAGACTGGCTCCATCACGCCGAAGAACAACAGCCCGATGCCGATACCGGCGGCAAACATCATCGCGATCCATCCGGCATAGGAATAGTCCGGCTTGGCATCCTTGCCGCCAATCCTCACCTTGCCGACAGGCAGAACGATGAGCACCAGACAGAACAGGGTGATGGCATCGACCGAAAGCACGAGGAACCAGTCAAAGGTGCTGGTCAGCCAGGGTCTGAGCCACCCGAAGAATGTCGCCGCAGCCTCCTGATTGGCCAATGCGATCAGAACGAACGCAAAGATCAGGATACTGGAAATCAGAAAAACCGGGTTGTGAATATCAAGACCGAACGGCCTGACATTGTCCTGCCCCAACTCGTACTCGGTTTCAAAGTCATAGACGCGTGGATCGGGATCCAGCATTTTCTTGGTCTGAGCCATTCGAATGCCCCTCTGTTCGCCAGGTGCAAACGCCAAGGTATTCGGTCAACCGACGGACAGTGAGTGTTCTACCCCCTTGGCGTGTTTCCGTCTTTTCGACCGCGGGTTCAGTGGTAACAGCCTACACGGACATCAAAATTTCACAAAACGCATTCAATTTTGATAATGTTAGCGCACGAGATCAATACCGCAACCTGCAATACATTCCACGCCGGGTCCGCTCACCTCTTTCAAAAGGTCTGTCAAGTCGCTAAGCCTTCAATTCTGAATTCGAATTAAACCACTTCAGCAATTTTACCCCGCCCAACGTCACCGTATTCTTAGCCGAGTTGAGGATTTCAATGCGTTTTTTACTGTCTCTAGCGATGATGCTTTTAACGGCCTGCTCTGCGGACCTTCTATCACCCGAAGCACTGTCGTCCAAAGTCGCTCAAGCTTCGACCTCAGAATTGTGCGCTGCCTATTTTCAGACGCAGACCACGTCTCGCGGCAAACTAATGATCGAGGCGGAACTGGCCGAACGAGGAGTAAACCAGTGCATTTTGGGTAACTACGGTCAACTCAGCCTGTCGACTGCTGGAAAGACGGTTTACGCAAGGCCCACCGCAACCGGCTTGGACCGGTACGATTGCGGCGATTTTCCAAACGGTGCAGTGGCCCAGAAGTTCTTTTTGGCTTCCGGAGGCCCGCTCTCGGATCCACATAATCTTGATGGGGATGGCGACGGACTGGCCTGTGAGTGGCGCGCGCAAATCAGCAGGATTTCGACATATCGCCGACCCAAGCCCACCGTCAGGCGGACCTACTCCAAATGCTATACAGGTCCGCGCGGTGGAACCTACACGATAACGGCAAGCGGCAATAAGAACTACAACGGCTGTTAGACCGAACGCCTTCTACTGCCTTATCCCTTCCCTTCCCGCGCAATCTCATGTATGCGCGCGTTATCTTGAGACGTTGTGCCCTGACCCCGGCACTCGAATGGAAGATAAACTGGGGTCGGCGGCAATGGGGCCGCCATGCAAACCGGAGACCCGCAGGGGCGGGAGTGCTCCGTTCTAGGATACGCATATGTTTGATGTAACGAAGAAATCAATGCAGTGGGGCGAGGAAACGCTGACACTGGAAACCGGCAAGGTTGCCCGTCAGGCTGACGGCAGCGTGATTGCCACGCTGGGCGAAACCAGCGTCATGGCAAACGTGACCTTTGCGCGGGCGCAGAAACCCGGTCAGGACTTTTTTCCGCTGACCGTCCACTATCAGGAAAAATACTATGCCGCCGGTAAGGTTCCGGGCGGCTTTTTCAAGCGCGAGGCGCGCCCGACCGAGAAAGAGACGCTGACCGCGCGTCTGATCGACCGTCCGATCCGCCCGCTGTTCGTTGACGGTTTCAAGAACGAAGTTCTGGTGATGTGCACCGTGCTGTCCCACGATCTGGTCAACGATCCCGACATCGTTGCGATGATCGCGGCCTCGGCGGCCCTGACCATTTCCGGCGCGCCGTTCATGGGCCCGATTGCCGGTGCCCGCGTTGGTTTCGAGGATGGCGAATACGTCCTGAACCCGACCGTAGACGACATGCAGGACCTGCGCCTGAACCCCGAACAGCGTCTGGACCTGGTCGTGGCCGGCACCAAAGACGCCGTGATGATGGTGGAATCGGAAGCGTACGAACTGTCCGAGGCCGAAATGCTGGGCGCCGTGACCTTCGCGCATGAGCAGATTCAGCCGGTGATCGACCTGATCATCTCGCTGGCCGAAGAAGCCGCGAAAGAGCCGTTTGAATTCGAAGCGCCCGATTACTCGGAGCTTTCCGCTGCTGTTGCCGCTGCCGGTGAAGAGCAGATGCGCGCCGCCTTCGCGATCACCGACAAGCAAGAGCGCACCGCCGCTGTTGCCGCTGCCCGTGAAGCGATCAAGGAAGCGCTGACCGAAGAGCAGCTGGAAGACGGCAACCTCGGCTCGGCCATGAAAAAGCTGGAAGCCGGCATTCTGCGCGGCGACGTCGTCAAGGGTGGCAAGCGGATCGACGGTCGCTCGACCACCGATATCCGTTCGATCGTTGCCGAAACCTCGATGCTGCCGCGGACCCACGGGTCGGCCCTGTTCACCCGTGGTGAAACCCAGGCGCTGGCCGTGACCACGCTGGGCACCGGTGACGATGAACAGTTCATCGACGCGCTGCACGGTAACTTTAAATCGAACTTCCTGCTGCATTACAACTTCCCTCCGTATTCGGTTGGTGAAGTTGGCCGCGTTGGTGGCCCGGGCCGTCGTGAGATCGGCCACGGCAAGCTGGCATGGCGCGCCCTGCAGGCGGTTCTGCCTGCGGCAACCGACTTCCCCTACACGATCCGCATCGTGTCCGAGATCACGGAATCCAACGGATCAAGCTCGATGGCGTCGGTCTGCGGCGGTTCGCTGTCGATGATGGATGCCGGTGTTCCGCTGAAAGCACCAGTTGCCGGTGTGGCCATGGGTCTGATCCTGGAAGATGACGGCAACTATGCCATCCTGTCGGACATTCTGGGTGACGAAGACCACCTGGGCGACATGGACTTCAAGGTCGCGGGTACCGAAAACGGAATCACCTCGCTGCAGATGGACATCAAGGTTGCGGGCATCACGCCCGAGATCATGGAGAAAGCCCTGGCGCAAGCCAAGGACGGCCGGATGCACATTCTGGGCGAGATGGGCAAGGCGCTCTCCGAGACCAACGAATTCTCGGTCCACGCCCCGCGCATCGAGACCATGAACATCCCCACCGACAAGATCCGCGAAGTGATCGGCTCGGGCGGTAAGGTCATCCGCGAAATCGTCGAAGTGTCGGGTGCCAAGGTCGATATCAACGACGACGGCGTGATCAAGATCGCCTCGCCCGATGGTGAATCGATCAAGAAGGCCTACGAGATGATCCACTCGATCGTCGCCGAGCCGGAAGAGGGCCAGATCTACACCGGTAAAGTGGTCAAGATCGTCGACTTCGGTGCCTTCGTGAACTTCTTTGGCAAGCGCGACGGTCTGGTCCACGTGTCCCAGATCGAAAACCGCCGCCTGAACCATCCCTCGGACGTTCTGAAGGAAGGTCAGGAAGTGAAGGTCAAGCTGCTGGGCTTTGACGATCGTGGCAAGGTGCGCCTGTCGATGAAAGTCGTCGATCAGGAAACCGGCGAAGAGATCGTGCCCGAGAAGAAAGAAAAGAAAGAGGAAAGCGCAGAGTAATCTGTTCTTCTTTCGACTAACGAAAGCCCCCGTGGAAACGCCGGGGCTTTTTTGGTTTTCCACTTCTGGATCGATTGACCGCGCGGGTTACGAACAAACCAACGATGATAAGCCAGCAAAAATTATGGGCTAAAGCGGACGCCACTATCCGAACAGTTTCAACTTCTGGTAGCGATGTTCTTTCTTATCACCAATCCGGCTAATCCTAATGCAAGGAACCATGCGGACCCAGGTAAAGGCACCGGAGCTATGTCAGTTGTTACGTTGGCGGTCGCCATGAAGCGAAAAGCCTCATTCGTGCTATCACGCAAACCCGGATTCGGATGCCTAGCACTTGGATCCCATTCAATTAGTTCGATGAAAGCAAACTGATACGCTCCGGAAAAACTGAAAGTCGTGTCGTTTCCTCCAAATGTATCTGGAGTCATATATATCTGCAGAACGGTTTCGACACCGTCAGTGGGAAATGTTCTTCCTGTTACTGGATCTGAACCGGAAGCATTAACAACTCCGAAGAAAATTTCAAATACGTCGAAATAGATTTGGTCATTGGATCCCATAAGATCGAAAATGCCAAACGAATTTCCAATCGAGGTCAGAAGTGGAGAGCTGGTCAGGTCAGTTCTGGAAATTCGAAAATCGTTCAGCATCGAAACCGCAAGAGGACCCGCAACGAAGTCCCCAACAAAGTTTCCACTACTGTCATAACCTTGCAAAAGGCCAGTCGTTCCCGGGTATTCATAGCGGGCGCTGTAAAAACTGGCTCCGTTTCGAATATCTGTCCCAACGGAAATGTCCGAAGGGATCGTAGCTTGAAACTGAAATTCAGAAGGGGAAACCACGTTGACTAGATCGTTACTGGACGCTGTATCTACAACCACCGGCCCGTTGGCAAAATAAGTGACAGTTCCAGCCACGGCAGTATTCGACAATGCCAGAACAGCACCCGCGACACTCAGAATAGAAATAACCGTTTTGCTCGCAACGACTAAACTCCCGACATGAAAACTTGCTAACAATTTAAGAATACTAGGTGGGATCCGTCAAATCTGTCAAATCAAGTGGCCTACGTTGACCAAAAATTAACAAGCAGTTGGCGCAATTTATCCGACAGAACGCTTCTTGCGCTCTAAGAGAGATGACCTGCAAAAAAGATTCTGTCGGTGCCTTTCGAACCTTTTTGACTGCCGGTCAATGCGCCACCCCGGACGGCTCATATTTCCATCCCCGCCTGACGCGAGGTGGCAGTTTCACTGTCGGTGCCAAGGGTGAGGAGCGTCAGATCGAAAACTTCGACGACGCCCTCTTTGCGCTTCAGAAAATGGCTACGCCGCGCTGGCGTCGCCCCAATGACGCGGGAAACTGGGGGATCGTGTCGGGTCGGGAATGGCGGCGCATGGAGCGCAAAGACTTGTAGCGGAAACCGCCACACGCCATGCGGGAGGGTGGGAACCGGCTGGTTCTCACCTGTCCCACCGACCCCGGTTTCAACCGGGTTTTTTTATGTGCCCTGACTTCGCCACGCCCAAGTAAACCAATTCTTAACACTTATAGGTTGAGTTGACTCAAAATTTATTAAATCGTCTCATTTACCGGGATGCTGTTCGACCGTGGCCTCGATAACCGCCTTTGAAATCAGCGCTGACCCCTATTCCAACCGCTCCGTTGATGTTCAGAATGGCTATAACGTCGAGATCACCGACAATGACGCGCTTCTGCAAAAATCCGACAGCGACGGGAGCCAGCAAATTGATCTGAGCGGGCTGCCCAATGGGCTGGGCTCGACCCAGTCTTTCAGCACCTTCGAAAGCTACAGTGGCGAGGTCAACGGCACGCCGGTCACGTTCATCCTGATCCAGTTCTCGAACCCGCGCTATATCATCGTCACCTCGGGCGATGTTGCGCTGGGCGACACGATCTCCGACACCAGCTTTGAGGCCCCCAACGCCCCGACCACCGGGTACAATACGCTGCCCTCTTTCGTCTGCTTCACCTCGGCGTCGCTGATCCTGACGCCATCTGGGGACCGCCTGATCGAGACGCTGCGCCCCGGCGATCTTGCCGTCACCGCGGACGGCACTGCCCGTCCCGTACGCTGGATCGGCCGCAGTCACCTCTCGGTGCAGGAATTGCGGCACCAACCGCATCTGCGTCCCGTCCAGATCCAAGCAGGCAGCCTGAGCGCAAACAGTCCCAGCCGCGATCTTCTGATCTCACCCCAGCATCGGATCGCCGTCTCCTGCTCCCGGATGGAGTTGATGTATTCCGAACCGGTGATGCTGGCCCCGGCCAAAGGGCTGATCGACGGGCATTCGGTTGTGCAACTGACGCCCGATCAGGGGGTCGACTACATCCACATCCTGTTTGACCGGCACGAGTTGGTGAATGTGAACGGGGCCTGGTCTGAATCCTTCTACCCCGGCGCATGCACCCTCAACGCCATGGCCCCGGACACTCAACGCGAACTGTTCACGCTGTTTCCCGAGTTGATAGACGGCCCAAGAGCATACGGTCCGACGGCCCTGCCTGTCCTGAAAACATTTGAAGCCCGCATGCTGCGACCGGATTTGATTGCCCGGCCGGACCAAACCTGCCCGCACAAGGAAAGCGCCCGCGCCGCGTGACGGTTTGCACCTAAAAGCGCCGGTCCGGCATAAACCTTGGTCCAATTCCCCCGTTTTCAACCGAAATCCAATCGCACCGGCGCGGCGCCCCCACCACCTGGATCACATCGAACCGCACAAAACAGGAGATGTGACATGGAAAACCTCAAACTGCTGACACTCGCCGGTCTGATCGCAACCGCACCGGTTATCGCTTTGGCCAATGTCGGGATCGGCGAGACGCTGGGCACCACCGAGGCTGAAATCCGATCCGTGCTGGAAACGCAGGGATACACCGTCGAAGAGATCGAGTTCGAAGATGGCGAGATCGAGGTTGAATTCACCAAGGATGGCGTGGAAACTGAACTGGTTCTGAACGATGAAAGCGGCGTGGTGACGGCCATCGAAATCGAGCAGGACGACGACTGACCGCGCGACCCTGAAGGAGCCTCATGAAGATATCTCAGACGTCTTTACTGTGGCTCCTGCTGGTGGTGCAGGCCCTCTGCGCCGCCTTTTTTCTGACCGACGCGCTGATGGACTGGACCGGAGGCGACAGCGGCGGGTTCCGGCATCTGCATCAGTTTGAACTGCTCCTCGCGCTGGCCTTGATAGCGGGGCTGGGAACAACGATTGCGCTGATCAGGGCGCAGACCCGGCGGGTGAGCGACCTGCAGCGCCAGCTTGGTGTGGCCTGCGGTGCACTGGCGCAGATCATCGAGCATCAGTTTGACGAATGGCGGCTGAGCGCCGCCGAACGCAATGTCGCCCTGCTGACCATAAAGGGCCTGTCCATCGCCGAAATCGCCCGGCTGCGGCAGACTAAAGACGGCACGATCAAAGCCCAAAGCGCCGCTGTCTACCGCAAGGCAGGGGTAACGGGCCGCCTGCAGCTTCTGAGCTTTTTCGTGGAAGAATTGTTGTCCGACCCCCTGCTGGACGCGGTAGCCCCACCCGAACGCTGACCGGCATTTTCAATCGCGAAACCATGCCCTCACACCGATCCAAAAACCTGTGACCTGAAGTGATGGCCGCACCCCTTTCCTTTGTCCCGGACGCCCCCAAGTCTCAATCAGGAACCCCACGGATCGAAGGACAAAAGCATGGTTAACCGTCTCACTCTGGCCGCCGCATCCCTGACCCTCGCGGCCTCTGCCGCCACAGCCCAAAGCCTGACCGACGGGGCCTATGTTCAGGGATTTATCGGTTACAGCCAGCTTCAGGACAGCGACTTTTCCGGATCGATCGGCGGTGCGAACCAGACCGTCGATACGGATTTCGATTCAGGCTTTGGCCTCGGCGTGGCAATCGGCCGGGAAATCCCGCAATGGTCGACCGAAAACATCGGCACACGGATCGAGCTGGAGCTATCCTACCGCGACAATGATGTGGATGGCGTCAGCTTTTCCGGCAATGGCCCGACCCCCGAAAACAATATCTCGGGTGACGTCACGCAAACCTCCTTGTTTGCCAATATTCTGTTTGATTTCAAACGCGACGGCCCGCTGACCCCTTATGCCGGGTTTGGTCTGGGGGTGACCTATTCGGATTTCGATATTTCCTACGGGCCCGGCGTGCTGCTGAATGACAACGACACCAATTTCGCCGCTCAGGCCATCGCCGGTGTCGCCTATGACATAAGCGCGAACACCGCGTTCACCATCGACGCCCGCTATGCCCGCGCCTTTGACGTCTCAACCGACCGGCTGGCCCCGAACGGCGCATCAACCGGGTCCGTCGAGGATGATCTGGATACGTTCAGCCTGAATTTCGGACTGCGCTACGACTTCTGATGCCACAGGGCGAAGTGTTTCTCTCCGGTTTCGCTTCCCCCGCCTGCCCCCGTGTTCTATGCACGGGGGCATGCGATCTTTCATCATCCATATGTCCTCCAGCACGGCCCGGCGTCCCAATGCCGAGCAACTGTGCAAAGACCTGCCAAATGCCGAACTGTTCGAGGCTGTGAACGGGCGTGACCCGGACCAGATCGCCGATACCCGCGTGCATCTTGGAACATTGCACCGCCCGCAATATCCGTTCGCGCTGCGGCCCGCCGAAATCGGCGTGTTCGAAAGCCACCGCCGCATCTGGCGCAAAATGGTGGACGAAAAGATCGACCTGGCGATCATTACCGAAGATGACCTGCGCATAGATCCCGCCCGCATGAATCGGGTTCTGACCATGCTGCAGCCCATCGCCACACCGGATCACTATATCCGGATTCCGGTCAAACAGCGGGAAATCGCCTCCAAAACCATTGCCGAACAGAACGGGCTGCGCCTGATCCTGCCGATGGTCATCGGCCTGCAATGCGTCTGCCAGATGGTCGGACGCCGCGCCGCCGAACGCCTGCTGAAAGCCACGGACGAGATCGACCGCCCGGTGGACACATTCCTGCAAATGCACTGGCTGACCGGTCAGCCGATCCACACCCTGCTGGGCAGCGGCAACCGGGAAGTGGCCGGGGAAATCGGCGGCTCGACCATTCAGACGCGCCCGCCGCTCAGCGACAAGCTCACGCGCGAATTCAAACGCGCCGCATATCGGAGCAAACTGTACCTCTACCCCCAGCGCCCGCCTGCTTCATCTGGCTGAAAATATCCTCGGGGGGAATCGCGCCCCTGGGGCGCGATGGGGGGGCAGACAGCCCCCCTGACCCGGCCCGCCTTATGACGGGGCCTTGGTCTTGCGCAGATAGGGAAAGATCGTCTCGAACTCGCCGAATTTCTCTTTCGCCTCGTCATTCGACACCGCAGGCGGGATGATCACATCCTCGCCCGGCACCCAGTTCGCCGGGGTCGCGACGCCCTTGGCCGACATTTGCAGCCCGTCCAGCGCGCGCAGAATCTCAGCAAAGTTGCGGCCCACGGTCATCGGATAGGTCATCGACAGTTTCAACTGCTTGTCCGGCCCGATGATGAACACCGACCGCACGGTGGCGCTGTCCGCCGGCGTGCGGCCATCGGGCAGATAGGCCTCGGCGGGCAGCATGTCAAAAGCCTTGGACACCGCCAGACCGTCATCGGCAATGATCGGGAAACCGGGATTAGCGTTGCCATAGGCCTCGATATCCTTCTTCCATTTCTTGTGGTCCTCGACCCCGTCGACGGATACACCCATCACCTTGGTGCCCCGCGCCGCCCATTCGTCGTTCAACTGCGCGACGGCGGAAAACTCGGTGGTGCAGACCGGGGTGAAATCCTTGGGATGCGAGAACAGGATGGCCCAGCTGTCCCCGATCCAGTCGTGGAACTGAATGGTGCCCTGATCCGTTTCTGCGGTGAAATTCGGGACCGTGTCATTGATGCGCAAACCCATGGTGCATCTCCTCTGCTGATTTTAACCTGAGTCGGTTGCCGACAAGGTAAACACTTTGGGCCATTGTTAAAGCACCCCGGCGCGAAAGCCATCATCACTATTCCGCCGCTTCCCCCTCTTGCCCGCACGAAGGCCCGGTGACACATTGGCCGCAAAACCCGGAAGGAACACAGTAGGCGGGAGGAAACGCCGTGATCGACAAGCGCAATTTCTACATCAACGGCCAGTGGGTCGCCCCGGCATCGGCCCATGATTTCGAGGTCATCAACCCCTCGACCGAGGAGCCCTGCGCGGTCATCTCGCTCGGGACCGGGGCAGACACCAACGCCGCCGTCGCCGCCGCCAAGGCCGCCCTGCCCGGCTGGATGGCCACCCCGGTCGCGGACCGCATCGCAAGGGTCGAAAAGCTGGTCGGGATCTACCAGACCCGGTCCGAGGATCTGGCGCAGGCCATGTCGCTTGAGATGGGCGCGCCCATCGACATGGCGCGCAGCCAGCAATCCGGCGCAGGCGTCTATCACCTGAAAAACTTCATCCGCGCCGCCAAGGCGTTCCAGTTCGAGCGCCCTCTGGGCGATCACGCCCCCAATGACCGGATCATTTACGAGGCCGTGGGCGTGGCCGCGCTGATCACACCTTGGAACTGGCCGATGAACCAGATCACGCTCAAGGTCGGGGCGGCGGCGATAGCAGGCTGTACGATGGTTCTGAAACCCTCGGAACAAAGCCCGCTGAACGCGATGATCTTTGCCGAGATGATGGATGAGGCCGGATTCCCCGCCGGTGTGTTCAATCTGGTCAATGGCGATGGTGCGGGCGTCGGTTCGCAACTCTCGGGCCATCCGGATGTGGATATGGTCAGCTTCACCGGCTCGACCCGCGCAGGCACAGCGATTTCCAAGAATGCGGCGGATACGCTGAAGAAAGTGCATCTGGAGCTGGGCGGCAAGGGCGCAAATGTGGTCTTTGCGGATGCCGATGAAAAGGCCGTCAAACGCGGTGTGCTGCACATGATGAACAACACCGGCCAAAGCTGCAATGCCCCCAGCCGCATGCTGGTGCAGCGCCCGGTCTATGATCAGGCGGTGGAAACGGCGGCTGATGTTGCGAACAAGGTCGCGGTCGGGCCCGCCATGGACGAAGGCCGCCATATCGGCCCCGTGGTGAACGAGGTGCAATGGACCAAGATTCAGGACCTGATCCAGAAGGGCATCGACGAAGGCGCCCGTCTGGTTGCAGGCGGCACCGGGCGGCCCGAGGGGCTGAACAAGGGTTACTATGTGCGCCCCACCGTCTTTGCCGATGCCAACAACCAGATGACCATCGCACGCGAGGAGATCTTTGGCCCGGTCCTGACCATGATCCCCTTCGACACCGAGGAAGAGGCCATCGAGATCGCCAATGACACGCCTTACGGGCTGACCAACTATGTTCAGACGCAAGACGGCGACCGCGCCAACCGCATGGCGCGGGCCTTGCGGTCGGGCATGGTCGAGATGAACGGCCAGTCGCGCAGCGCGGGCTCGCCCTTTGGCGGGATGAAACACTCGGGCAATGGGCGCGAGGGCGGTGTCTGGGGGCTGGAAGATTTCCTTGAGGTCAAGGCTGTCGGCGGCTGGGCCGCGGAGTAGCTCAAGTCCGAAGTGATCCGGTTGTGAGGCACCCAAGGGTGCCTCGCTCATTTTCCTCAGGCATCCGCCTGAGCGGCCTCATAGGCCAGCATGGCACGTTTGACCGGCAGGCCCCAGTGATAGCCGCCCAGCCCCCCGGATTTGCGCAGCGCCCGGTGACACGGGATCAGCCAGCTGACCGGGTTGCGCCCAACCGCCGTCCCAACCGCGCGCACCGCTTGCGGCGACCCGACCCGCTGCGCGATCTCGGAATAGGTGGTGACCTGACCCGAAGGGATATGCATCAGCGCCTCCCAAACCTTGATCTGCAGGGGAGAGCCGATCAGGTACAGCGGTGTCGGCTCCAGCCGGTCACTGGCCGCACCGAAAGCGCTGAGAACCCAGGGACGCAGGCGCATCGGGTCCTCGACAAAATCCGCCTGCGGCCAGCGCGAGATCATATCCCCCATCGCCGCCTCTTCGCCGGTTTCGGCCCCGAAGGCGATGCCGCAGATGCCTTTGTCGGTACCCATGACCAGCGCCGGGCCAAAGGGACATTCGAACCAGCCCCAATAGATCACCAGCCCCGCCCCCTTGCGGGCATATTCGCCGGGGCTCATGGATTCCCATTTCAGGAACAGATCGTGCAGGCGGCCACTGCCCGAAAGACCCACGTTATGTGCGGTCTCGAGCGTGGTGAACCGCTCGCGCAGCAGCGCCTTGGCATGGCCCAGCGTCAGATATTGCTGGTACCGTTTCGGCGACACCCCGGTCCAGCGCGAGAACAGGCGCTGGAAATGCGCCGGGCTCATGTCCATCTGCCGGGCCAGCTCGTCGAGGCTGAGGCTCTCGCCACCCTGATCGATCAGGTCTATGGCCCGGCGCATGACGTTGTAATGGTATCCGCTTTCGGGGGTCTGGACATTCATCGGTCTCACCTCATGTCGTTTCCAAAACCATAGCGCGCGCGCCACGCCCCCGCGACCCGGAACTTGCGCATTGGCTTTGGGCTTGTGTCGCGGCCTAACGGTCGGCATTAAGGCGCGGATGGCAAAGCAACGCGATTACCACACGATCCGCGAGATCTTTACTCGTTTTCAGGCCGCCGACCCCGAACCCAAGGGCGAGCTGGAGCATGTGAACGTCTATACGCTGGTTGTCGCCGTGGCGCTGTCGGCGCAGGCGACCGATGCGGGCGTCAACAAGGCCACGCGCGAGTTGTTCAAGATCGCCGACACGCCGCAGAAGATGCTGGATCTGGGCGAAGAGGGGCTGACCCAGCATATCAAGACCATCGGCCTGTTCCGCCAGAAGGCGAAGAACGTGATCAAGCTCAGCCGCATTCTGGTCGACGACTATGGCGGCGAGGTGCCCAATTCCCGCGCCGCGCTGCAATCGCTGCCGGGGGTGGGGCGCAAGACGGCCAATGTGGTGCTGAACATGTGGTGGCGGCAACCGGCGCAGGCGGTCGACACCCATATCTTCCGCGTCGGCAACCGCACCGGCATCTGCCCCGGCAAGGACGTGGACGCCGTCGAACGCGCCATCGAAGACAATATCCCTGCCGATTTCCAACTGCACGCGCATCACTGGCTGATCCTGCATGGCCGCTATCACTGCAAGGCGCGTAAACCGCTCTGCGGCACCTGTATCATCCGTGATCTCTGTCAATTCGAGGACAAGAACCTATGAAAACCTACCAGCTTGTCGGCATCGGGAATGCCGTCGTGGACGTGATTTCCCAGGCCGATGACAGTTTCCTGGAACTGATGGGCATCGAGAAGGGCATCATGCAACTGATCGAGCAGGAGCGCGGCGAAGTGCTTTATGCCTCGATGGAGGGCCGGGTGCAGACGCCCGGGGGCTCGGTCGCCAATACAATAGCCGGGGCTGGGGCGCTGGGGCTTGAGGCGGCGTTTATCGGACGGGTGCATGATGATGCTCTGGGCCGGTTCTACGCCGATGCGATGAACGAAGACGGCGTCGATTTCGTGAACCCGCCGGTGCCCGGGGGCGAGTTGCCGACGTCGCGTTCGATGATCTTTGTCTCGCCCGATGGCGAGCGGTCGATGAACACCTATCTGGGGATTTCCTCGGAACTGTCTTCGGCCGATGTATCGTCGGATGTGGCGGGCAGCAGCCGGATCATGTTCCTTGAGGGCTATCTGTTCGACAAGGAAAAGGGCAAGGCGGCGTTTCTGGAAGCGGCGCGGACCTGCCATGCGGGCGGCGGCAAAGCCGGTATTGCAATCTCCGATCCGTTCTGCGTGGAACGCCACCGGGTCGATTTCCTGCTGCTGATCGAGAACGAACTGGATTTCGTGATCGGCAACGAGGCCGAGATCAAATCGCTGTTCGAGACCGACGATCTGGAAGAGGCGCTGGCCAATACCGCCGCGATCTGCCCGCTGGTCGTCTGTACGCGGTCAGGCGACGGCGTGACCGTGCTGTCCGAGGGGCAGCGCATCGACGTGCCCGTCGAAAAGGTGGTGCCGGTGGATGCGACCGGCGCGGGCGATCAGTTCGCCGCCGGGTTCCTGTTCGGCATGGCGACAGGGCGGGATTACGAGACCTGCGCCAGAATCGGCAATGTCTGCGCCCGTGAGGTGATCAGCCATATCGGGCCAAGACCGGAAGCGAACATGCAGGAATTGCTGCGCGCTGAAGGGTTGTTGTAAGACTCTGAGCCACGCAAAAAGCCCTGTGCCACGCCCCCTCACAGCGATTTGTCGCAGACTTATCTACGGAGCGGCAGGTCAAATTTCCGCCTCAAAATCAGCCTATGGAAAGCGGACCGATGCAAGGGAATGAAACGGGCATGACAAAGCGGGTCGTCGTATTGGTCGACGGGGACAATATCGGTGCCGGCTACGGCGATGAGATTCTGCAGATCGCGCGGGCAGAGGGACGGGTCGACGTTGCGAGGGTCTACATGAACGCCCGAACCAACGCGCTCTGGCACAATGCGGACAGCTTTCATCTGATCCACAGCGGCACCGGGAAGAATGCCACCGACCTCATGCTGGCCATTGATGCGGTGGACATGGCCCTGCGGATGCACATTGACGCCATCGTTGTCGCAAGTTCGGACGGGGATTTCGTACATCTGCATCGGCGGCTGAGAGAGTGCGGTGTCAAATCAATCGCGATCGGCGAGGCCAAGGCCCCGCCCCTTATTCGCAGTTCATGCGCGCAGTTCCACGAATTGTCGCCCCCACGGGTTGAAGCGCCGTCAAATCCTGGCAGCTGGGAAATGGATCACCGGATCCGCGAATTGATAGTGGCGAACGGCAAGAACGGGGCGGGAATGCGGATGACCATTCTGGGGGCCAAGATGCATCGCCTTTACGGGATCAAGATCAGCGAACGGCCCGAACGCACCTGGCGGCGATACCTTCAGTCCAAACCTGATCTATACGATCTGGACAGCGCCGGGCAGAATGCGCATGTCCGGCTGAAAGCCCAACAGAATGCATAAAGCCGTCAGTCAAGGTGTCCCGCAAACGCCGCCACGACCTGTTCATACACCTCCCGCTTGAACGGCACGATTTCTTCGACCAGTTGCGAGGGGTCCTGCCATTTCCAGCGGGTAAATTCGGGGTGATCGGTTTCGATATTGATCTGATCGTCGCGGCCCTTGAAGCGCAGCAGGAACCATTTCTGTTCCTGACCCCGATACCGGCCTTTCCAGATTTTCGGAACGACGTCATGAGGCAGGTCATAAGGCAGCCAGCCGTCGGTCTCGGCGATGATCTCGACCAGATCAGCGGTGACGCCGGTTTCTTCCCACAGCTCGCGCAGGGCAGCGTCGCGCGGGTCCTCGCCCTTGTCCACGCCACCCTGGGGCATCTGCCAGGCGTCGGCGTGGCGATCATTGCGCTGACCCACGAAAATCTTGCCTTGCGGATTCATCAGCATCAGCCCGACGCAGGGGCGATAGGGCAGTTTGGCGATCTGGTCGGGGGTCATGCGCGGCCTCATCAGCAGGGTCTGACGCGTCTGTAGCAAGCACCGCGGCAAAGGCAAAGGGCATGACGTTAGGTTTCGCGTGACAAAGCTGACGCGCGCGTCAATCTTGGCCGAAATTGAGGGAGAGTTCGTCATGACCGCGTACCCAAACATGCTGGCCCCGCTGGATCTGGGCTTTACCACATTGAAAAACCGCGTGCTGATGGGCTCGATGCATACCGGGCTCGAGGAAACCGGCGACTGGAACCGGGTGGCCGAGTTTTATGCCGACCGGGCGCGCGGCGGCGTGGCGCTAATGGTGACGGGCGGAATCGGTCCGAACCTTGAAGGTTCGGTGCTGCCGGGGGCGGCGATGATGACCTCGGACAAGGATGTGGCGAACCACTCGGTCGTGACGGAGCGCGTGCATCAGGCGGGCGGCAAGATCGCGATGCAGATCCTGCACGCAGGCCGCTATGCTTATGGGCCGAAATGCGTTGCCCCCAGCCCGGTGAAATCCCCGATCTCGCCCTTCCCGCCACATGAACTGGACGAGGACGGGATCGAGAAGCAGATCGCCGACATCGTCAATGCGGCCCGATTGGCGCAAAAGGCAGGCTATGACGGCGTCGAGATCATGGGGTCCGAAGGGTATTTCCTGAACCAGTTCCTGGTGACCCACACCAACAAGCGCGAGGACCGCTGGGGCGGGTCTTATGAGAACCGGATGCGCCTGCCTATCGAAGTTGTACGCCGCACACGCGCGGCGGTGGGGACAGATTTCATCATCATCTACCGGCTGTCGATGATCGATCTGGTGCCCAATGGCTCGACCCATGACGAGGTGGTGCAACTGGCGCAAGAAATCGAAAAAGCCGGGGCCACGATCATCAATACCGGGATCGGCTGGCACGAGGCGCGGATTCCCACCATTGCCACCAGCGTCCCGCGCGCGGCCTTTGCGTGGGTGACGAAGAAACTGATGGGCAAGGTCGGCATCCCGGTGATCACCTCGAACCGGATCAACACGCCCGAGGTCGCCGAAGAGGTTTTGTCGACCGGCTGCGCCGACATGGTGTCTCTGGCCCGCCCGATGCTGGCGGATGCGGATTTCGTGAACAAGGCCATTGCTGGCCAATCGGCGCAGATCGCACCATGCATCGCCTGCAATCAGGCCTGTCTGGATCATACTTTCAATGGCAAACTGACCTCGTGCCTGGTCAATCCACGCGCCTGCCATGAGACCGAGCTGGTGATCACCAAGGCCGCGGCCGCAAAAAAGCTCGCTATTGTCGGCGCAGGTCCAGCGGGGCTGTCCACCGCGATGACCGCCGCCCAACGCGGCCATGACGTCACCCTGTTCGACCGCGCCGGTGAGATTGGCGGTCAGCTGAACATGGCCAAGCAAGTGCCGGGCAAGGAAGAGTTCTGGGGCCTTGTCGACTGGTACCGCACCATGATGGCCGATCTGGGCGTGACGGTGGAACTGAACCGCGAGGTCAGCGCCGACGATCTGACCGGTTTCGACGAGGTGGTGATCGCCACCGGTGTCACCCCGCGTGACCCCGAGATTCCGGGTCAGGCGCGTGACAATGTCCTCAGCTATGTGGACGTGCTGCGCGGCAAGGCCGAGGTCGGCACCTCGGTCGCCGTCATCGGGGCCGGAGGGATCGGGTTCGACGTGTCCGAGTTCCTGCTGGAAGAAGGGCACAGCGCAACCACCGACCTGCCGCTGTGGATGAAGGAATGGGGCGTGACGGACCCGGAACAGCATCGCTCGGGGCTGGCACCGGAAGGGCCGCAGCCGCAGGCCCCCAACCGTCAGGTCACGCTGCTGCAGCGCAAGGCGCAACGGCATGGCAAGGGGCTGGGCAAGACGACGGGATGGATTCACCGCGCGACGCTGAAGATGAAGGGTGTCAATTTCGTGGGCGGCGTGAATTATGAACGCATCGACGACGCGGGCCTGCATATCAGTTTCGGCGAAGACCGCGCCGACCCCACCGTTATCGCGGCGGATACCATTGTGCTGTGCTCCGGTCAGGTCTCCGAGCGCAGCCTTGCCGATACGCTGACCGAACGCGGCATCCCCTGCCACGTGATCGGCGGTGCCAATGTGGCCGCCGAACTG
This sequence comes from Ruegeria sp. AK4, assembly GCF_056541025.1. Lineage (NCBI taxonomy): Bacteria > Pseudomonadati > Pseudomonadota > Alphaproteobacteria > Rhodobacterales > Roseobacteraceae > Ruegeria > Ruegeria sp. AK4. The sequence continues at coordinate 312,007 of NZ_JBQFXS010000003.1, read as the reverse complement.
GACGCCAAACGCGCCATCAATCAGGGGACGCGGCTGGCGGCGGAATTGTAAGGAAACCGGCCCTGGTTACACAGGGCCGGTCACAAACCCCTGTTGGTTATTCGACCGTGATCGTAATCACATCCGATACAATCGGCGTCGCATGCGGCACGTGCCCTGCATCGCCCAGCACCAGTTGCAGCGTGTGTTCGCCGGGTGCCAGGTCCAGAGTCACCTCGGTCTGGCCGCCGCCGAAATGCATGTGGTTGTCGTCTGCGGGCAAACCATAAGCCAGCTCATCCGCGCCGTCTTCGCCCTCACCCAATGGTGGGCGGTCGATCAGCAGGTGATGATGGCCGGTGTTCTCTGCCTCGGTCCCGGCGGGCGCGACGCCCATGCCGCTTAGGCCAAAGACAATCGTCACCGGTGATTGCACCGTGTCGCCATCCGCCAGATTCACGAAATAGACTTTGGCGTCGGGGTTGGATGGTGTTTCTCCTCCGGCCAGCGCAAACGTGGCGGACAGGCACAGCGCGGCAACGGCTAAAATGGATTTCATGATTTCCTCCCACGTCACAAAAATGCCATTCTCATCATAGCACGTCAGAAAAAAAGTCCAGAAAACCTGTTGTGACAGGGCGGGCTGGCCGATCACGCGCAACTGTTTCCGCGTTTCCCATCTGCAAACGATCCACTTTAAATCCCTGATATTATCCCATGTCTGCCCCGTTTCCGCCCAGATTGGGGGCCAAAGTCGGGACAATAACCAATGCCTGGGGTACTAGAATGGATCGACTGACGGAAATGGAAGCCTTTGCCAATGTGGTGGACCAGGGTGGCTTCACCGATGCGGCAAAAAAGATGGGCATCTCCAAATCAGCCGTGTCCAAGCACGTATCGAGCCTTGAGGCGCGGCTTGGCGCAAGGCTTCTGAACCGCACCACGCGCCGTGTTTCGCCGACCGAGATCGGGTTGGCCTATTATGACCGCGCCCGCCGTGTACTGAATGACGCGGGCGAGGCGGATTCGCTGGTGACATCGATGCAATCGGCCCCGTCGGGCCTGCTGCGGATCAGTGTCGCGACCGATTTCGGCGTCAATCACCTGTCGCCGGTGCTGTCGGATTTCCTGTCGGCCTATCCCGAAATCACCGTCAACATGGTGCTGAACAACCGCTACGTGGAACTGATTTCCGAAGGGTTCGACGTGGCCGTGCGTATTGGCGAGCTGGAAGACAGCACCCTGCGCGCCCGCAAGCTGACCGAAACCGTCAAACGGATGGTCGTGGCCCCCAGCTATGTCGAAAAATTCGGACGCCCGCAAAAAATCGACGATCTGAACGAACACAAGCTGCTGCATTATTCCAGCCAGTCTTCCGGCAATGTCTGGAAACTGACCGCGCCGTCGGGTGAAAAGCGGCAGGTCCGTACCGCCGGCTGGCTGAGCGTCAATGACGGCCAGTCGCTGCTGAACGCGGCGATCTCGGGTCTGGGGATCGCGTATCTGCCCAGCTATCTTTACGCCTCGGCGATCAAGTCCGGCGAGGTGGTGGACGCGATGCCCTCGCTGCCAGACGAGGTACAGGGCGTCTACGCGGTCTACCCGCCAGGCCGTTTCACACAGCCCAAGGTACGCGCTTTCATAGATTTCCTGGCCGAGGCCTTCCACGACCGAGGCCCGATGGATTGGTAATTTCTCCCGGTGAACTCAGACGGCCCGCACTTTCGTGCGGGTCTTTTTTTTGGGGGCGGGGGAAGCCGTCGCGCGTGAAGGCTTTGAGCCGTTTTGTTGCGGATGCCACGGGGCATACAGATAACCGGCTCATAATTCAGGAAAAACTGCGCAAACTCTCATCAAATTCTGCCATCTAGTCGTGGCAAAAGAGTTTCATAAGAGTTCACAGACGTTTCTGTGACCAGATTTGAGAACTTTGGGTCCGGACATGATTCACGATATAGCTGTTTTCTGCTACTCAGCCTTCCTTATCTTAGCTTTAATCAGCCCATTTCTGCCCGCATTTCTTATGTGGAGACTGGCGGGCCTTTCCGCCACTGCCTACATAGCGGGAAAGCTCTTGGAAGGACCTGTTCATTGGTCCGATCAAAACTTGGGCTACGTTATCGGCACAGCGATAATTATTCTCTTTGTCTCAATTATCGCCCTCGCGATATTCATAAGGCTGACGGTTTCTGCGATACGAAACACCCTGAACGCCAACACCATGATCGGCCCCAAAAACCGCTTCATGTATTGCTTCGATGTTATCGCTTTAGCAACCGTGGGTTGCTGCGTTGGTTCGGCTCTGGCGATATCGCTTGCATATATGCTCTCGGGTGTGTCCGCGGGGGTGAACCTCGATATTGGCACAGCCATTCTGGCTTCCGCCGCCGCTGTTGTTGTTCTTGCAATTTCAAGTCGAAAGCTCGCGATCATGCTGGCCGTCAACTTTGTCACTTTGGCGGTCGCCGCAACCATGGGTGCACAGCAACCCAACCGAATACTCACCGCCGCCGAAGCGCTTGCGGAGGGTCAGGCTTGGTGCCTGGCAACCTCAAATGGGGCAGGGCCTGTTTCTGAAATTCAACAGCTTGGTTTTTTTGCTCTGCCAAAGGGCCATGCATACCCACATCTCGGGCTTTTGAAACGCGTTGATAACCAGACCTCGTTGGTCGCGCACTGGTCGATACGGCGGCAAGAGTTCGTTAAAAACGTCAAAGCAACCTGGGGCGTTCCAACCTGCTACCCTATCGAGAATTTCGCCGAAGCAATCAAAAACGGGGAGGTTGAGAACACCATCTACGGCGTGGGTTCTGATGTATATTCCATCGGGCCAGAGCTTCATCCACACGCCTACAGGGATCGGCTTTCCATCCGCAGCAATCAACTGATCGGGTCGGACGGCACCTATTCTTCGATCACAGAAACACTGGAACTGATCTACAACCCACGTGAACCAAATGTGTTTGAAAACGCTATATCGCCGGCGATGATGCCCGACCCCAACAAGTTGGACCCTGATGACCTGATGGGGACAGATAGGCTGATAGTCGATGGGTTTGACGAGAATACAGAACGACGCATAATCCTGTATTGCCTAAGTGGGCGATACGCTGATGAGGTTTGTCACGCTCAGGTCTTTGAAGGATCACTGGGCTACAGTTTCAACCTTCCATTGCTTAAAATAGGCCAATGGCCTGAGGCAGCGGATCGTGTGAAGGCTTTGTTTGCATCGCTGCGCATAAATTCGCGTCAGTAGTTTACCCCCAGCGTAGGCTACAGTCGTTTCCGCACGTGAGAATCCCTTCCAATTACAACGCAAGCGCCATACCACCCGCACCCACCCCCCTAATTCACCAGCAACACCGCCTCGACCCGGCGGTTCAGGTCGCGGCCTTCGGCGGTCTCGTTCGAGGTGAGCGGGGACAGATAGCCGACGCCATCCGCCTCGATCCGATCCGCAGCGACGCCGTGCGCCTCGATCAGGCGGGCGCGGACGGATTGGGCGCGTTTGGTGCTGACATCGGTGTTGGCCTGCAGGGTGCCGGTGTCATCCGTGTGCCCCACCAGCGCCAGCCGCAGATCGGGGTTGTCGGACAGGAACCCCGCCAGCAGCGACAGCGAGGCAAACGGCCCTTCGCCCAGCGTCACTTCTCCGGTGCGGAAATGCAGGTCGTCGAGAATGACGTGGCCGTTCTGTTGCAGATCCTCCAGCAAGCCGCCTGCGCCGTCGACCGTTTCCTCGATCACCACGGGGGCGGGATCGGGCGCGTCCACCGGCGTGACGCGGATCAGCTGGACGTAGCCGTCGGGCGGGTTGCGGCTGACCAGCAGGCTCAGCACCTCGGGGCCTTTGGTGGCCGACAGGAACCGGTAATCCTGAATGGCCACGTACATGTCGGGGGTCGGAACGACCTCGGTGCCGAAGCGGAAATCGAAACCGCCGCAGGCGCGCGCCTCGCATTCGAAGAGGATGTCAAAGCCCTGCGCCTCGATCTGGTCGCGCAGCGGGGCCAGCAATTGCAGCGTGGTGCTGGACCCGGCCTGCAGCCGCCAGGTATAGCGCTCGACCCGGCCTTCGACGTTGCGGGCGGGCACCGCGCCACCGGCAAAGGGGCCGGTGGGCAGGTCATAGCTGTCCAGCGGCGAGGTCCGGTCGCTGATCTGCCGGGCGCTGGATGGCAGGGTCAGGTCCTGCGCGGCGGCGGGACCGGCAAGCAGCAGGGTACAAAGGGCAAGACGCCGGATCATCGAAACTGCGCGTGGTAATCGGGGTTTGGAACCATGCCCGTGGCGCCGGCCACCCGGTTCGACATGTTGAAAAACCCGGTCACGTTGGCGATGTCCCAGATATCGCGGTTGCTGAACCCGGCATCGCGCAGACGCTGGCGATCGGGCTCTTCGATCTCGGCGCTGGCGGTTGTCATCTTGGCAGCGAAATCCAGCATCGCGCGCTGTCGCGTGTCCAGGGGTGCAACGCGGTAATTCATCACCAGCATCTCTCCCAACTGCGGGTCGCCGGAAAGCTGCCGCACCGCCGCACCATGCGCCACTAGGCAATAGAAACACTTGTTGATCGCTGACACGACGACCGCAATCATCTCGCGGTCCAGTTTCGACAGATCGCTGTCGGCCAGCATCAGGTCGTTATACATGGTGGTGAAGGCGTTCAGCTTGTCGATATCGAACGCATAAGCTTTCAGAACATTCGGAACCATGCCCAGCTTTTCGACGCAGATATCGAAATATTTTTGCGTCTCGGGCGGCAGCGGATCGACCATCGGCAGGTCAAGCGCGGTTGGCATGTCTTTTTTGGTCACGTTGGTCCCTCTTGTCAGGCACGCTGACGGTAGTGATATTCGCCCGCGATCTCCATTCCGAGGGCACGATACAGGCCGTTGGCCCCGGCATTGGCCTTGGTGCAGATCACGCTAAGGGTCTGCGCGCCATTGTCCAGAGCCCAGAAGGCCGCAGCGCGCATGCCCCATTGGCCAACCCCCTGACGGCGATGCGCGGGCAGGATTTCCAGCGCATGCACCATGGCGATGTCGCCGTGCAGCGCCACAAATGCCGTCCCGACGGGGCGGTTGTCATGGCGCAAGAGCAGGCCGGTTTTGGGGCCGGGCGCGCGTTCCATCACCGCGACCCGCTCGGGCCCGATACCGCCCTGCGCCCAAATTTCACGCATGATCGCAAGTGGTTCCCAGACGTCGAACGCCACCAGCGGGGGCAGAGGCGGATCGGTCAGCTGGCCGACAGGGCAACGATAGATATTGACCGGATCGAGGATATCATAGCCGCGCGCGGCAAGCCGGGCGTCCAGCGCCTCATCCCCCGGGCGCAGGCAAAAGATGCGGTTCTGGCCCATCGCCAGCATCGCGGCCTCGGCGGCGTCGATATCGCTGTCGGTCGCCGGTCCCAGCCCATTGGCGGCAGATACGCGCGACCCGCCGCCCTGCCCTTCGCGCAGTTGGAAAGGTCCGCAGGTGTCATACCGGGCCGCAGGCCAGGTGCCATCGACGACGTCTGCCCAGTTGATGGTCAAAGATCAAGCTCCTTCGCCAACCGAGTCATGGCGGCATCGATCTGCGCCCCGTCCGTGCCCCGCACCACCACATTGGCCCCGAAAACGCCGTTGATCTGGAATGGGTAGCAGCCGATCGAAAGCTGCTCGAACGCATCCGCCAGCGCTGCCAGAGTGGCCGCGATATCGCCCTCGCCCCGGTTCACGCGCAGGGTCTGGGACAAAAGCGGGCTGCCGCCGGTAAGCGTCGACAGAACGCTGGCCACCATCGCCTGAAACACCAAAGGCACCCCGGCCATCACATGCACATTGCCAAGGGTAAACCCCGGCGCGGTCGAGACCGGGTTGTCGATCAGGGCCGCGCCCTCGGGGATGCGCGCCATGCGCAGGCGGGCGGCATTCAGCTCCAGCCCGGATTTGTCATAATGGGCCTGCAGCAAGGCGCGGGCATCGGCGCGGATATCGATGGGCGTATCAAAGGCACGGGCGATGCAGTCGGCGGTGATGTCGTCATGGGTCGGACCGATGCCGCCGCTGGTGAACACGTTGTCATGCGCCTTCGACAAGTCCCTGACCGCCGCTTCTATGGCCGGGGCGTCGTCGCTGACGATGCGCACCTCTTTCAGGTCGATGCCATGCTTGGTCAGTTCCTGCGCCAGGTAATGCATATTGGCGTCGCGGGTGCGGCCCGACAGGATCTCATCCCCGATCACAAGCATTGCTGCGGTTGGATTGGCCATGGCGCGCCCTCCCTCTTGATCGGCCCACAGGGCAGGTATAGGCCCTTGGCCATGCGATTTGAAACCCCCCTTGTCCCCGCCCGCCTGATCCGCCGCTACAAGCGCTTTCTGGCCGATTGCACATTGGAAGACGGGCGCGAGGTGGTGGCCCATTGCGCCAATCCCGGATCGATGATGGGTCTCGCCGAGCCGGGCGAGAAAATCTGGCTGGAGCCCAATGACGACCCCAAGAAGAAATTGAAATACGGCTGGCGGCTGGTCGATCATGAGAACGGGCATTTTACCGGTGTCGATACCTCGGTCCCGAACAAGGCGCTGCGGGCAGCGCTGGAGGCGCGCGAAGTGCCCGAACTGGCCGCATACGAAACCGTGAAACCGGAAGTCAAATACGGCGAAAACAGCCGTATAGATTTCCTGCTGACCCAGCCCGGCCTGCCGGATGCCTATGTCGAGGTCAAAAGCGTCACCCTCTCGCGCCAGCCCGGTCTGGCCGAGTTTCCCGACAGCGTCACCACGCGCGGCACCAAACATCTGGGCGAACTGGCGGCAATGGCGGCGCAGGGGCACCGGGCGGTGATGCTGTATCTGGTGCAGCGCACCGATTGCGACCGCTTTGCGCTGGCCGCCGATATCGACCCGGCCTATGCGGCGGCGTTTGAAGGGGCGCAGACGCAGGATGTGGAGCGGCTGATCTGTGGCACGTGTATTTCCACGGAAGGAGTTTGGGTTAGCAACGGTCTAGTTTGGAACCGCGATTTCCAGACTTGAAAACAGGTTCTGACGGTGATTCTGTTCAACCGATTGAAACAAACGTTATTGAGAGCGCAGTGACACATAAGAAAGTTTGGGAATCCCTTCTTCTCCACAGTACCCGAAACATTCAGCCCATCAGCGTTCATTTGGATGCTCCGAGGCCGAAGGGGTACGTGGCGTTTCAGGACAGATATGAGGATGCTCAGGACATCCCGGTATCGGAGTATCCCGAGTACATCTATTTCACGTACTACGACCTTCAAAAGAAGAAGAAAGAGAACTTGCCAGACATATTCACGGGCGCGATGGCTTTGATTTATGCCTCCGAAGAAATGCGTAACGTGCTCACGCAGTTTGAACTGGGCCGCACCCGTTTTCACGAGGTACCATTGCTGGAATACGACCAGAAAACACCGTATCCGGGGCGACGCTGGTTTTTGATGCATATTCTGGAGAACCGGAAGACCTTTCTGCCTGATCTTTCTACGGGTCTACGTGCGGTCGGAACGAGTGGCGAAGTCTGGCAAGCAATTCCCGAAGGTAAGAACCAACTTGCCGTGGACCCTACTGCGGCCAGCGATTTGGACCTTTGGCTGGATCGTACTGTTCGGCGCCGAGTGTTTTTTTCGGATCGCCTTAAATCAGCGATCAAAGATTCGCGACTAAGTGCGCGCTGGATCGGCTTCCGTCCGTGCAAGGTCGTGGCAGTTGCGTCCCCTTGAAGTCGGCACCCGCGGCACCATCTGAACGACCGAACAGAGCCCACAACCTCACACCCTCTGGTACTTTCTGCACAAGCAGCGTAAAAGGAATGCTGCGCGAAACATTTGGAGCCTAGCGTCGATGAAAGAACATCGTGGCCGTCTGACCAAAGACGGTATCCGCATCTACGAACAGGGTGACTTTGCCGGCATGCACGCGGCAGGGGCCTTGGCGGCGCGGATATTGGATGACATCGCCGAGCATGTTTTCCCCGGTCAAAGCACCGGTGCCATCGACGGGCTGATCACCCGGATGGTCGAGGATGCGGGCGCGACCTCGGCCACCATTGGCTACAAGGGCTATCAGCACGCAAGCTGTATCAGCGTCAACCATGTGGTCTGCCACGGCATTCCCGGCGACAAAAAGCTGAAGGATGGCGACATCCTGAATATCGACGTGACCGTCATCGTCGATGGCTGGTTCGGCGACACCTCGCGCATGTATGTGGCGGGCAAACTGCCGCGCAAGGCCGAGCGGCTGATCCAGGTGACGCACGATGCCCTGTTCAAGGGCATCGAGATGGTCAAGCCGGGCAACACCTTCGGCGATATCGGCCACGCGATTCAGGCCTATGTCGAAGCACACCGGATGTCGGTCGTGCGCGATTTCTGTGGTCACGGGCTGGGCCGGGTGTTCCACGCACCGCCGAATGTGCTGCATTACGGGCGTCCGGCAACGGGTTCGGTGCTGGAAGAGGGTATGTTCTTCACCATCGAGCCGATGGTCAATCTGGGCCGCCCCGAAACCAAAACGCTGGCCGATGACTGGACCGCCGTGACCCGCGACAAGTCGCTGTCGGCGCAGTTTGAACATTCGGTGGGTGTAACGGCGGACGGGGTCGAGATTTTCACCCTGTCACCCGGCGACAAGTTTCATCCGACCTATTCGTCCTGATCCTGCGCCTGATCGCGCAGCAGCTTCAGCAGCATCGTCTCGGACCCCCATGGCGTCACTGCGTCATGGATGAACACGGGCGCGCGCCTTGGTTTCGGCGGAGGGCCGGTTGCGGTGTCGGTATCCGGTTCGAAAGCCCAGAGCGGCGGAGTTAAGGCGCGGTCCATGGCTCGGACCATAGCATGTTTTCGGGTCAGAGTCCCAAAAGCCGGGGAACATCCGCCATGTCGGAAAACACTTCTGCGCCAATTTCCGCCAGTTTCGCGCCGTCGTCATGGGCCGCATAACCCAGACAGCGCATCTCGGCGCGGATCGCAGCGGTCACACCATTGTGGCTGTCTTCAATGACGACCGGCGCGGATGCGCCAAACTGCTGAGCGGCAAGCCGGAACATCTTAGGGTCCGGTTTCGCCGTCCCCAACTGGTGCGCCGAGAACATGGCCCCGTCAAAACGATCCCACAGACCGTTCTGCCCCAGCGTGATCGCCATCTTGTCCGGGCTGCCGTTCGAGGCGACACAGAACGGGATACCGTGGTGATCCAGCGTATCGAGCAACTCGCGAACGCCAGGTATCAGCGCCACGCCCTGCCGCAGGCGCGCATAGGTTTCCGCATAGACCTGATCGACCCAATCCTCGGGCAGATCCGCCCCCAAATCGCGCGCCTTGTCACGCACGCCGGTCATTGTACCGCCCAGAAAGAAACCGACGCTGTCCTCCAGCGTCAGGTCCAGACCATAGCGGCCCAGATTGTCGACAAGCACCTGATTGGACAGCGGCTCGCTGTCGACCAGAACGCCGTCGCAATCGAAAATCACCAGATCGTGCATGGGCCCTCGCCTGTTTCAGTCTGAAATATCGCGCCACATCAATGAGATATGGGTGTCGCCATATTTTCGCGTATCGTGTTGGGCAAACCCGTTCGGCGCGACCATCGGGGTGCTTTCTTCCCAGACCAGCAGCGCGTCATCGGCGATCCATCCGCCCGCAAGAGCGGCCTCAACGGCCTTCTGGCCCAGCGCCTTGCCATACGGTGGGTCGAGGAAGATCAGGTCACAGGCCGGACCGGGATTTTCGCCCAGCTTTGTGGCATCCCGGCGGATCAGGCTCGTCCGGTCGGCGCTGCGGGTCAGGTCTATGTTCGTGCGAATGAGGCGCTGCGCCACCCGACCGTCATCCACAAATGTTGCGTGCTCGGCACCGCGCGACAGCGCCTCGAGCCCCAGCGCGCCGGTGCCTGCGAACAGGTCCAGAACCCGCAGACCTTCGAAATCGATCAGATGGGTCAGCACGTTGAACAGGCTTTCCCGCGCCCGGTCGGTGGTGGGGCGCAGATGCGCGCCTGCGTCCCCCTTGCCGACCGAGGCCAAGGCGCGGCCCCGGAAGTCTCCGGCGATGATCCTCACGCTTTGAGCAGCGGTTTCAGATCCGCCTGCGCGTCGGCCACAACCGCCGGATCAGCGGTCTTGCCTGCGTCGATAAGGCGTTTTCCGACCATATAGGCGCGCGGGTCGTTCATCGCATCAACCGCAATCAACTGGTCGCCCTTGTAATACCAGAAGGACACGGTCGCGCCCTCGCCCTTGCGGGTCACGACGCGGTCATAGCCGGTGTTCAGGCCCGCGATCTGCAGCTTGACGTCATACTGATCCGACCAGAACCACGGCGTCGCGGTATAGCCCTTGGCTGCGCCCAGCATGTTCTGGGCCACGATCTCGGCCTGATCGATGGCATTGGGCACGCTTTCCAGCCGGATACGCCCCTCGCCATGGGGGAAGGACGCACAATCACCCGCCGCCCAGATCGACGGGTCCGAGGTGCGGCCATGGGCGTCGGTCTTGATTCCGTTGTCCAGCTCCAGCCCCGCCATCTCGGCCAGTTGGGTCGAGGGCGCGATGCCCACGCCGACCACGACGAAATCGACCTCAAGCTCGGTGCCATCACTTAGCGCGGCACCCGTGACCTTGCCGTTTTCACCGATCAGACGGTCCAGCCCGACGCCTTCGCGAATATCGGCCCCGTAGCCGCTGTGCAGCGCACGGAAGTAGTCGCTGGTCTCGGGCGCGGCGACCCGTTGCAGGATGCGATCCGCCATCTCGACCAGAGTGACCTTTACGCCGCGCTTGGCACAAACCGCCGCAGCCTCGAGCCCGATATAGCCGCCCCCCACGATCAGCGCGCGCGCGCCGTCGGTGACGCGGGGCTCCATCTCGTCGATATGGGCCAGATCGCGCACCACATGCACGCCGTTCAGATCACCGCCAATCGCGGCCGGAAGGCGGCGCGGGTCGGACCCGGTGGTGAGCGCCAGCTCGTCATAGGCGATGACCTCATCCCCGACCATCACGGTCTTGGCCTGCGGGTCGATGCCGGTCACGCGCTGGCCCAGACGCAGGGTGATGTTGTTATCGGCATAAAAGCTTTCGGGGCGCAGAAACAGGCGCTCCAGCTCCATCTCGCCCAGCAGATAGGCCTTGGACAAAGGCGGGCGCTGGTAGGGCAGATGCGGCTCGGCCCCGATCAGGGTGATGTCCCCTTCAAACCCGTCTTTGCGCAGCCTGGCGACAAGCGAAGACCCCGCCTGCCCCGCACCGATCACGACAATATGGCTCATGCTCCTCCCACCCTGTCGAATTCCCGTGGTTAACTTGCTTCGCTCACCTATATTGCGGCTGAGCCCGACTCTGCAAATCCAAACGACAGGAGCTTAAAAATGATTTCAACAGGTGACACTCTGCCCGACGCAACGCTGACCCGGATCGGGGCCGAGGGGCCGGAAGAGGTTCGGCTGTCCGACAAGGTCAAAGGGCGCAAGGTGGTGATTTTTGCAGTGCCGGGCGCGTATACGCCAACCTGCAGTTCCGCCCATGTTCCCAGCTTCATGCGCACCAAGGATCAGTTCGACGCCAAAGGCGTGGACGAGGTCATCTGCATCTCGGTCAACGATCCCTTCGTGATGAAAGCCTGGGGCGAGGCGACCGGCGCGACCGGGGCAGGCCTGACCATGCTGGCAGACGCCGCATCCGAGTTCACCAAGGCCATCGGCATGGAATTCGACGCCCCGCCTGCGGGCCTGATCGCGCGCTCCAAACGATATGCGATGCTGGTCGAGGACGGCAAGGTCACGGCGCTGAACCTGGAAGAAAGCCCCGGCACCTGCGAAGTGTCCGCCGGCGAGACGTTGCTTGCGGCCATGTAACCCTGCGCGGCCCCGGCAGCGTCGGGGCCATCCACGCCGTATTTCACTTGATAGAACGCCCCGATGCGCGAATACTCGGCGCATATGAACCGGGGAGTTAATTCATGAAACTCAAGGCTTTTTCACTTATCCTGACCGGCGCGGGGCTGTTGGCCGCCTGCGGACCGGCCCCAACCCCGCAGCAACAGGCCGCCCGCCAGCACGAGATTGCCTGCCTCGGCGGCACGCTGGGTGGCGCGTTGATCGGCGGGGCCATCGGCAACCAGTTCGGCGGCGGGTCGGGCAAAACCATCCTGACCGCAGCAGGGGCCGCCGCGGGCGGCTTTGAAGGTCAGAGATTCGCATGCTGAGGAGCGCCGCCATGAAACGTCAGATTATCGTCATCACAGCGGCTCTTCTGGCCGGAGCAGCCAGTGCCGAAACCGTGGGCGAGCTGCATGAAAACGAGCTGAAAGCCATCGACGCCAACAATGACGGCTTTCTGTCCAAGGACGAGTTTAACGCTTTTTCCGACTACGCCTTTCAGGAAATGGATGACGACAAGAACGGCACGCTGGGTCTGGACGAGGCCAAGCCGTTTCTGGACATCAAACAATTCCAAAATGTTGACCGCAACAATGACAGCCTTATCTCCAGAGCAGAATATGACGCGCAGATGGACAGCGACTTCAACGCTGCGGATTTGGACGGCAACGGTCAGCTGGATTAGGGTCAGGAGCGGGCGATGAACAAATGGATCGGTCTGGGGGCTTTGGCTCTGGTGGCGGCCTGCGACGTACCGCAGGCCCCTGTTGTCACCGGGCCGGACGGGCAGGCGCGCATCCAGATCAATACCAGCGGGCTGACCTGCTATGAAACGCGCTGTCTGGACATCAACCCGGCGGCGCGCAGCGTCCGGTCAATCGGCAACCGGACCACGGGCATCCCCCGCAATATCGACGTCAGCGATGGCACCGTGACACCGGATGAATTCCGGCAGCTGGGCATCACGGCGGCGCTTGCCGGTGGTCAGGGCTCGCAAAGCGACCGGGGTTAGACCAGACCGTCCATCTTGCGCGCCAGCTTGGCATCCAGCGCCGACAGGCCGCCGACATCATGGGTGGACAGCACCACCTCGACCGTGCGGTAGACATTCGACCATTCGGGATGGTGGTTCCACTTTTCAGCCCAGATCGCCACCTGCGTCATCCAGCCGAAGGCAGCGACAAAATTGTCGAAAATGAAGGTCTTGGTAATCGCGTCCCGGCCTTCAACCATGGTCCAGCCGTTTTTGAACAGCGGGTCCAGCAGCGGTCCGCGCGTCTCGGTCGACAAAAGTTCGGTCATTGGTGTTCCTCCGGGTTCGATTTTCTGAACGGTCCGTATTCGGTCAGAATCTCGATCTCTTCTCCCACCGCCCGGCCCTCGGCGTCCAGAAATTTCTTGACCGCGTCGGCAAATCCGGGATCGGCGACCCAGTGCAGGCTATGCGTGCGGGTCGGCAGGTAGCCGCGCGCCAGCTTGTGCTCGCCCTGCGCACCGGCCTCGACCCGCTTCAGGCCATGGGCGATGGCAAAATCGATCGCCCTATAATAGCACAGTTCGAAATGCAGGCAGGCATGGTGTTCGACGCAGCCCCAATAGCGACCAAACAGCGTCTCGCGCCCGATAAAGTTCAAGGCCCCCGCGATGGGATAGCCGTTGCGTTCGGCCAGCACCAGAGCGATGTCATTCGTCATGGTTTCCTGAGCGATATCAAAGAATTGCCGCGTCAGATAGGGTGAGCCCCACTTGCGCGCGCCGGTGTCCTGATAGAACCGCCAGAACGCGTCCCAGTGCTCGGGGCGCAGCTCGTCACCGGTTAGGGTGCGGATATCGCCGCCAAAGCCGCAGGCCTGCGCCCGTTCCTTTCGGATATTCTTGCGCTTGCGCGACGACAGGGCCGCCAGAAACGCGTCGAAATCCGGGTAGGTTTCGTTCAGCCAATGGAATTGCTGCGTATACCGCACCATCAGGCCCATTTGCGCGCCGGCCAGCGCCTCATCCTCGGTACAGAACGTGGCATGGAGCGAGGAGACCTGATTGTCAGCGGCCAGTTGCACCGCCCCCTGCGCCAGCGCCGACATGCCAATCGCCTCGTACCCCGGGCGCACCAGAAAACGGCGACCGGTGGCGGGGGTGAACGGCACGGCGATCTGCAGCTTGGGATAATACCGCCCGCCCGCGCTTTCATAGGCATGGGCCCAGCTATGGTCGAAGATATATTCGCCCTGAGAATGCGATTTGGCATACATCGGGGCCGCTGCGATCAGCATCCCGTCCAGATAGGCCGTCAGATATTGCGGCTGCCAGCCCGTGCCGCGCCCGACGGAACCGCTTTCCTCGAGCGCCAGCAGAAACCTATGCGTGGTGAAGGGATCGAGCGGGCGTCCGCCACCTGCCGCTTCGGGGCAGGCGCAGGCGTCCCACTCTGCCGCAGATATCTGCGACAGGGATGCCAGTACCTGAACCTCGATCTGTGCCTGATCCATATGCCCTCCGCGCCCCGTCTTTATCTGTGACTCCGGCGGGTGGGATCAAGCCGGATGGGCCGCCGGATAGCCCTCGAAGGTCACATTATCGGCAACCTTGCGGGCCTCTGCCTCTTGTTCGGGCGACCGGACGGTCCAGCACAGGACCGGCACGCCGCGCGCTTTCAGTTCTGCCACGCGGGGGCGGTTCAGATCGTGCACCTCGTGACTGATGAAACTGGCCCCGACCCGGTCGAAATCAGGGATGTCGCGCAGATGGTCGCAGACGCTTTGCGGCAACAGCTCGACCTTGGGCTTGTAGGAACAGGTCACCAGACCCCGCGGCAGGTGCGGGGCCAGACGGGCCAGTTCGGCCACGCTGTGCGGATTGAACGACATCAGCGCGACGGGGCCGTCATAGCCCTGCAACGCCCGGACGGCATCCGCCTCTAACGGGCCGATATCGGGACCCATCGCACCATCCTGATCCTTGAACTCGATCAACAGCGGCACCTTGCCCGCCACCATCCCAAGCACCTCGTCCAGTGTCGGGATGCCATCATCGGCCTGCAACAACGCGGTTGCCTGCGCCTGTGCCGCTGAAACCTGCCGGATCGGGCCGGGCTGCCCGGTCAGACGCGCCATGTCATAATCGTGAAAGACCATCGCCCGGCCATCCGAGGTCAGCTGCAGATCGACCTCGATCCCGTAGCCTGCATCAATAGCCGCGCGAATGGCCGCCCGGCTGTTTTCCGGGCGGTTGTCCGAGATATCGTGCAGGGCCCGATGTGAGATCGGAGCCCGCAGGAATTCAGAAGGCAGGGGCGGTGTCATTGGACCTCGAATATGCCTTCGATTTCGACCGCCACGCCCAGCGGCAGTGACGCGGCACTGACAGCCGAGCGGGAATGACGGCCCGCATCGCCCAGCGCCTCGACCAGAAAATCCGACGCGCCGTTGATCACCTGCGGCTGGGCGGTGAAATCGGCGGTCGAGTTCACGAAACCGGTCAGCTTGATCACCCGCACCAGCTTGTCGATATCGCCGCCGCACGCGGCCTTGACCTGCGCCAGCAGGTTGATGGCGCAGACCTTTGCCGCAGCCGCGCCTGCGTCAACATCCATGTCATCGCCCAGCTTGCCGGTGATCAGCTCATCCGCCTTCGAGATCTGGCCCGAGACGTAGACGATATTGCCCACGCGCACGAAGGGCACATAATTGGCCGCAGGCGCAGGCGCGTCCGGCAACGTGACGCCCAGGCTTTCCAGTTTTGCTGCGATGGTCATGTGATGCTCCTCACCCTGTGTTCGACTCGGGCGGACGCTAACCGGGAAGTGGCGCTGGGAAAAGCAGGAAACCGCCATTTTGCCGATCACCCGCGATCTGGGCATAACTTCTCTTATTGCGAACTGTTGAAGCTGTGTCACTTTACGGCGCGCCGGCAGACAGGTTAAACGCTAGGTGTTTCATTCGAGGCGTGAACCATCTATGACTCAAAAACTTGTGTTGAACCGGCACAGGCGTATTGATTGAAAGCCCTGTATCCAAATCAAAGGGCAACTTTGGAGTAACGAGACCCGTGTCGAGCAGATTTGGCCTGAAGCACATTATTGTCCTGTCCCTGATGACCGTTTTGTCGGCCTGCGCGACCCGACCCCCTGAAAACGCCCCCCCGGGCGAGGTTTTTGACCCGTATGAGGGGAACAACCGCGCGGTCCACAAATTCAACCTTGGGGTTGACCGGTTTCTTTTCCGCCCGGCCTCGAAAGGTTATGTGAAGATCGTTCCCGACCCGATGGTGACAAGCTTCAGCACATTTGCCGAAAACATTTCTCTTCCCGGTCAGGCGCTTGACTATCTGCTGCAGGGCAATCCGAAACAGACCGGCAACGCCTTGTTGCGATTTGTCATCAACATGACCGTGGGCGGTTTCGGCCTGTCTGCGCCCGCCGATGAGCTGAACCTGCCGCCGGTGGACACCGATTTTGGCGAAACCCTGCATGTCTGGGGCGTTGGCGAAGGGGCCTATGTCGAACTGCCCTTCTACGGTCCCTCGACCCAGCGGGATGCGATCGGCGTTGTGGTCAACCTGTTCTCGAACCCGATCAATTTCAGCCCGACCCGCCCGGTGGACAATATCGGCGTTTACGCCGAGGTTGTGCGGCGCATGGGCGACCGGGGCCGGTTCTCGGACACGGTCGACTCGATTCTGTATGACAGCGCAGACAGTTACGCGCAGGCCCGGCTGATCTATCTGCAAAATCGCCGCTTTGAACTGGCAAGAGATGATGAGGACGCCTATCTGGGGCTATACAGCGATCCCTATGCAGAAATCGGGACCGACCCAGTCAGAGACCCCTATCTTGACCCCTACGAGGACCCATATGCCGAATAACGCATTGAACCGACGTGGATTTATAGCCGCAGGCCTGGCACTGGCCGTCCTGCCCCTGCCCGCCTTCGCCCAGACCGAAGCCAGCGCCAAGGCGCTGGTCGACAGTGTGGTTACCGAAATCAACCGGGTGATCGACTCCGGCAAATCCGAAAACGCCATGCTGCGCGATTTCGAGAAGATTTTCGTGCAATATGCCGATGTGCCGATCATGGCCCGCTATGCATTGGGCGCGGATGCCCGCACCGCAAGCCCGGCGCAGCTGCGGCGATTCACCAAGGCGTTTCAGGGCTATATCTCGCGCAAATATGGCCGCCGGTTCCGCGAGTTTATCGGTGGTGAGGTGAATGTCCGCAACGCCCGCAAGATCAAGGCGGGGTACGAGGTCAGAACCTCGGTCAAGCTGCGCGGGTCTTCTCCGTTCGATGTGACCTTTCTGGTCTCGGACAAATCCGGGCGCGACAAGTTCTACAACATGTTCATCGAGGGCGTGAACCTGCTGCTGACCGAGCGCACCGAGATCGGCGCGATGCTGGATGCCCGCAAAGGCAACCTGAACCAGTTGATCAAGGATCTGGACCGGACCAGCTGATCTGTTTGCTCCGCCCGGTCAGAGGCCGGATTGATGTCCTGTGAACGGTGCTGCGGTTCTCGCAGCCAATTGCCGGGCCGATGACATTCCCGATGCGCCGCTCTGGTTTTCGGACCGGTGCATCACGCAGTCATTCTTGCCCATTAGGTTGCCAAATCTGAAGGTCCTTCAGACGGTTACCCGGCTCAAGAACCGACAACCCGCAGCCGTCAGACCCTGTCCAACTCTGACCTCCCCCAATCCACCGCCGTTCAGCGCGAGCTAGGGCATGTAGCTGCGCACCAATGCGCTGGCGATCAAGGCCCACCCATCCGCAATCACGAAAAACGCCAGCTTGAATGGCAGGGAGACGATGGCCGGGGGCACCATCATCATGCCCATCGACATCAGGACGGCAGCAACCACCAGATCGATGATCAGGAACGGCAGGAAGATCAGAAACCCGATCTGAAAGGCGCGGGCGATCTCGGACAGCATGAAGGATGGCATCAGAACCGACAGAGGGGCCTGCGGCGACAGGGCCAGCGCGTCCCCTTCGGGGCGCAGGGCGGCCATCGCGTAGAATGTGTCCGCATCCAGCCTGGCCGCCATAAACTCCCGGAACGGGATCAGGGCGCGTTCCAAGGCCGGTTCAACCTCCATCCGTTCTTCCAGCATCGGGCGGATGCCGGTGGTCCAGGCCTCGGTGAAAACGGGGTCCATGATGAAATAGGTCAGAAACAGCGCCAGGCTGACGATCAGCATGTTGGGCGGCGATTGCTGCAGCCCGATCCCCTGCCGCAGGATGGCCAGAACGGTGATCAGAAACGGAAAGCAGGTGATCATGATGGCCAGCCCCGGCGCGAGGCTGAGCACGGTGATCAGCAGGATCAACTGGACCGTCCGGGCCGAGATCGACCCGCCTTCGCCCAGCGACAGCGTCACCTCCTGCGCCATGGCCAGTGACGGCGTCAGCACGAGGACCGCGCAGGCCAGCCAGATCAGGGGGCGCATCACCCGATCCCGTTTTGCAGATCGGCTATTTCCGTCAGGCGCACAGCAAGCTGACCGGCCTGTTCGCCCTCCATCTCCTCCAGCAGGCCGCGGGCGACCAGCTGGTCTCCGACATATAGATCGACCGGATCCTCGATCCGTTTGTCGAGCGTCAGCACCGCGTTCTCGCCCATGTTCAGCAGGTCGCGGATCAGCGGGCGGGCGCGGCCGACCGAGACTGTCACTTCGATGGGCACCGAGTCGAACGGGTTGGGTTTCTGCTGTGTCGGGGTCTGGGGGTCACTCATTTGCCAATGCCTCGTTTGCTTCAAATGCGTACGCTTCAAATGCCCCGGCGATCGACGCCAGTAGGGCGCTGCAATCAACCTCGCGCCGGGACATGCCAACCTGCAATCTCGCCTGACCGGCCTCCAGCGAGGGGTCCTCGATCACGCTGGGCGGCGGAGAGATTTCGCTGGGGATCAGGGATTGCACTGCCTCGCCCTGCCCCTCGGGCACCAGGATTTGTATAGGCTGCCCGATCTGCTCGCGGGCCATGCTGCACAGATGTTCGACCACCCGTGTGCCAAGGCCCTTGTCGAGACTCTCGGGCAGAACAGCGCGGACCAGGCTTTGGAACATGGGTTCCAGAGACAGCGTCATGCGCGACAGCGCCTCGTGATGGGTGAAGGACATGTCCTGCAGCGCCTGCCCCAGTTCGGCGGACAGGCGGGTCCGGCTTTGTTCCTGCGCCTGAACCGCATCTTCCCATCCCGCGCCATAGCCCTGTTCGAAGGCCGCCAGCCGGTGTTCTTCGAGCGTATCGTCGTTCAGAACGTGAACCCTGCCATCCGCCGATGCGGTTGCGAAATCCTCTAGAAGATGAGCGATGGTCATCACACGTGCTCCTCACCCTCTTCCAGCCAGCTGCGCAGAATCTCGACCGTCTCTTCCTGCTTGTCGCCGATCATCGCCCGCAGCCGCTCCACCGGGTCTTCTGCAACTGCGCCTAAGGTCGGAACATCGGCCTGAGCCGGCAATTGCGCAAAGCCGGACCCGTCGTCCGTCGCAATCTCTCCGGTCAGAACATTGGTGTCCTCAGTGCCCGATGCTGCGGGCAGCAATGCCGGGGCCTCAGCGGGTTTCATCAGGATCGGGCGGATCACGAACAGGGCCAGAACCAGCGAGACAAGCGCCAGAACCACCATCTGGATCAGCGACATCGCATCCAGATGGATGTTCTGCCACACAGATGCCGAGACCAGCGTCCCCTGCGGCTCAACCGCTGGCAGGTCCAGGGATTTCAGTGTGATCACATCCCCCCGCGCCGCGTCGAACCCGACGGCAGAGGCGACCAGTTCTTCCAGCGCCTCAAGTTCTGCCTGCGGCAATGGGGCGAAACTTTCCGCGCCCGCCGTATCCACCACACGGGTTCCGTTAACCAGCACCGCAACCGTCAGCCGCTTGATGGCACCGGGGGCAGTGTGAACCTCAAGCTCGGTTTCCGAGACCTCGTAATTCACCCGCTCTCGGGTCTGCGTGGCGGTCGAATTGGATTCGTCCCCGCCCGCACCGTCCCCATCCGGCAAGTTCGAGGCCACCGTGACGTCGGAGGACTGGTTTCGGGCGCTGTCAGAGCGTTCTTCAACGTCGGTGCTGATCGCCACCCGGCCTTTCGGGTCAAACCGCCGCTCACGGATCGATTCCGTCTTTGTCACCGTATCGACACTGACCTCGACAACCGCATTGCCCGCACCCACACGCGCCTCGACCAGCCGCAGGACCCGTTCGCGCAACTTGCGCGACTTGTCGTCAGCGGTGTCGGCTGCCACAGCAGTTTCCTGCCCCCCGATAACGGACCCGTTCGAATCGATCACCGTGACGTTTTCCGGGGCCAGACCACTGACGGCAGAGGCCACCAGAAACCGAATGGCCTTGGCCTGATCACCGGTGATCTGCCCGCCCGAGGGCACCAGATAGACCGAGGCCGTCGGGGCCACGCTGCGCTGAAACGGGTTGGCCGATCCGTTGGCGATGTGAACGCGCGCCTGGCTGACATGGGGGCTGCCGACGATGGTGCGCGCCAATTCCCCTTCTTTCGCGCGCCAATAGGCGGCATCGAACATCTGAGACGTGGTGCCAAAGCCGCTGAGGGAATCCAGCAGCTCGTACCCCCGATTGCCATTCGCAGGCAGCCCCTCGCTGGCGAGGGTCATGCGCAGCTCATCCCGCTGCCCGCCCGGAACATAGATCGACCCGCCGCGAATCTCATACGGAACACCGCGCTGATCCAGCGATCGGACGATATCGCCCGCAGCACCGCTTTCGAGCTCCGCATATAACAGGGTCATAGACGGAGCGCTCACCACGCGCGACAGCCCGAGAACCCCCAGAAACACCAGCACCGCCGCACCGGCAACGATGATTTGTTTTCGCCTGTCCAACCCGGCCCAGACAGTTCCGATCTGCTGCACGCTCACCTCCGACTCACCGGCGTTCTGCCCGGTGCACCTCTTGTTTGGACGATTGCCCTTAACAATCGGTTAGTCCCTGCGGGGTTATGACGGATGCACCAGAAACGGATGAGGACGTCATGACAGACGCAACTGCCGAACAGGCTGAGGCCCCTGAAAAGAAGGGCAAGAAGGGATTGGTCACCGGGGTGATTCTCGCCGTGATCGGGGCTGCGGGCGGGTATGGCCTGACGTCTTTCGGGCTGATTCCCTTTGCGGGAAAGGGCAATGAAACAGGCGCCTTTGCAAGCGATGCGAAGACGCCGCCGGATGCCCTTGCCGATGTTGGTTTCGTCAACCTGCCGCCGGTGGTCGTATCGGTGAATGCGGGCGGTTCGCGCCATCTGAAATTTCACGCGCAGCTGGAAGTCAACGCCCCGTACATCGCTGATGTGGAAAAAATGCTGCCGCGAATCATGGACGTTCTGAACGGCTATCTGCGGGCAATCGAAGCCGCGGATATCGAGGAACCTCTGGCGCTGATTCGCATCCGCGGGCACCTGCTGCGGCGCATTGCGATTGTTGTGGGCGAGGGCCGCGTGCGCGACGTGCTGGTCATGGAATTTGTACTGAATTAGGAGGCGGAATTGGAGCTGATTGCGGATATTTTGCTGGTCGCAGGCGCGCTGGGGGCGGGGCTTTACTGTTTTGTCCTGTCACGGCGGCTCAGACGGTTCACCGATCTTGAACAAGGCGTCGGCGGGGCGGTTGCGGTTCTGTCTGCGCAGGCGGACGCGTTGAAGAAATCTCTGGACGGGGCGCGGTCTGCATCGGACCGGTCTGGGGACGCGCTGAAAGGTCTGACCGAACGGGCCGAGTCGGTGGCTCAGCGGTTGGAGCTGATGATGGCCTCGATGCATGACGTCATCCCGGAGGAGGAACCGGAGGCGGAGCAGCCTGAAACAGCGGACCAGCCCAAGGATCAGTCCGAAAGCCAGGACGAACAGGCGGACGGCCCGCAGGAAACCGGGCCGAACACTAATGAGCCAACGGAAGACACCAAGGCGAAGCCCGCCGAACCGGTTGCGCCGGATCCGCCAACGAAGGCCCCCGAAGGGCTGATGTTCTTCCGTCATGACCGAAAACGGCAAGAGGCTGCGGAATGACGGGTCGCCGGACCGCCAACAGACGTCCGCGCAGCGGCGTCCTGACGTTGATCTCATTCCTGATGATCGGCTCTGCCGCGATTCGGGTGGGGCTTGAAGCGGGGCCGGCTTTGGCAAAAACGGCCGAGCCGCCAAAGGTCGAAGGCCCCCCAGCGACGACTGACAACCGGGATCTTCAGGTGGTTCTGACCGAACTCCTGCGCCGTGAAGCGCAGGTGAAGGAACGCGAGGATGCGTTGCGTGACAAGGAAAGGGCGCTGGAGATTGCGGATCAGGCCATCGAAACCCGCCTGACCGCTTTGATTGAGGCCGAAGAAGCCCTGCGCTCAACGCTGGCCGTTGCGGACAAAGCCGCCGAAACCGATCTGACGCGGCTGACCGAAGTTTACCAGAGCATGAAGCCAAAAGACGCCGCTGACCTATTCGAAAACATGGACCCGACATTCGCGGCGGGCTTCCTGGCGCGGATGCCTGCGGATGCGGCGGCTGGCGTGATGGCAGGCCTCAGCCCCGAAGCCGCCTATACTATCAGTGTCGTCATGGCCGGGCGCAATGCCCGTGCCCCGCAGGAGTAGACGCCCGTGCCCCTCAAACCTGAACAGGACCTTGCCGGAGATCACACATGATTGGAATCGTTGGGATTGTCGTCATTTTCGTCATGGTGTTCGGCGGCTATCTGGCCGCTGGCGGCAAGATGACTATTATTCTGAAATCCCTGCCCTTCGAGATGATGATGATCGGCGGCGCGGCGGTCGGCGCGTTTCTGATCAGCAACGACATCGGCGGCATCAAGCATACGATCAAGGATATGGGCAAAGTCTTCAAAGGCCCGAAATGGAAGCCCGAGGATTACCGCGACTTGCTGTGCTTGCTGTTTTCGCTGATCCGCATTGCCCGTGCCAACCCTGTCGATGTCGAGCAGCATATCGAAGACCCGGAAAACTCGACCCTGTTTTCCGCCTATCCCAGGATTCAGGCCGATAAAGAGGCGGTGGATCTGATCTGCGACACGATGCGGTCCGCCGCGATGAATTACGACGATCCGCATCAGGTCGAGGAAGTTCTGGAAAAGCGGATGGAAGCGAATTTCCATCACGCCATGCATTCCAGCCACGCGCTGCAGACGGTGGCGGATGGCCTGCCGGCCTTGGGTATCGTCGCGGCGGTTCTGGGTGTGATCAAGACCATGGGCTCGATCGATCAACTGCCGGAAGTGCTGGGAAAACTGATCGGCGGCGCTCTGGTTGGCACGTTTCTGGGCGTGTTTCTGGCCTACGGGCTGGTCGGACCCTTTGCCGGAAAACTGAAAAACGTGGTCGAGGAAGACAACCATTTCTACCAGCTGATCAAAGAGGTTCTGGTTGCAAACCTGCACAACCACAACGCCGCCATGTGCATCGAGGTGGGTCGCCAGAACACGCCAACCCATAACCGACCGGGCTTTACCGAGCTGGAAGATGCGTTGAAAGAGCTCAAGCAGGCGGCAGCATGACGCGGTTGGGCACATTGGCCGCGGTTCTGATCGCGGCTGCGACAGGCGCGCTATCTAAGGAAGTGACGGTCCGCTCTGGTGAGCATGATGGCTTTACGCGATTGGTGGTGAACGTGCCTCCGGATACGGGCTGGACGCTGGCGCAACGTAAAAACGGCGCGCGGCTGACCCTCGCGCTGGACGAGGTCACGTTTCACACCGACTCGGTTTTCAGCCGGTTGACGACTGAACGGCTGGATTCGGTATCGCAGGTCCGGCCCGGATCACCCCTCGAGCTGGAGTTCGGGTGCGATTGCGTGGCCTCGGCGTTTCTGTTCCAGAACAAAATGATCGTATTGGATATCGCGCCGGGGAAATTCCTGCCACCCGTGATCGCAGGCCTCCCACCGCCCGTTTTTGGGCAGGGCGCGCCGCAGCAGGCGTTGCGGAAAACACCTGATCCGATATCGCAACTTGATCTGCCCCTTCTGAACCTGAACCGGCAGGGTTTTGTGGATCAACTCTCTGCCCGGCTGTTGCAGGGGGCTGACCGGGATATTCTGGATTTGAACCTGGCCACCATGGGGCCCCGGACCTCATTCGCGCGCGAAAGCGTTGCGGTGCCATACGAACCGGGTGCAAACGTCAACCTGTCTTCAATCCTTGATGAGCTTCCCGGCCTGCTTGGCGCAAGTTTACTGCAGATCGACACCGAACCCGCCTGTATCCCGGACGCGGATCTGGGATTGGCAAACTGGTCCGATGGGCGCCCTTTCCCGGTCCAGGCCTCGGCATTACGGGCCGGGCTGTTTCAGGAGTTTGACCGCGTCGACGAAGCGCGGGCGCTAAAGCTTGCCAAACTCTACGCGTTTCACGGTTTCGGTGCCGAGGCAATCCGGGTTCTGGACCTGTTGCAGGATCCTGCGCAGGAAACGCAGTGGATTTCCACAATCGCCAGGATTGTCGACGAGCAAACAGTGACCGGGCAGTTCCCATTCAGCGGATTGCAGAAATGCGAAGGCGACGTGGCGCTTTGGGCCGCTCTGGCGGAACAGGCCTTGGCCCCGGACGCCCGCGTCGAAGCCATCGAACAGTCCTTTGCGCGCTTGCCGGACCATCTACGCCGCAACCTTGGGGCAAGACTGGCCACGATCCTTGTCGATGGGCAGCAGACCGAGGCCGCGCGGCGGATTCTGCGTTCGGTCGACCGTCTGGGCGGCGAACCCCGGCCAACCGTCCAACAGGTCAAGGCGCAGGTCGCAGAGGCGGAAGGGCAGGATGGGCGGGCTGAGTCCCTGTTGACGGAAGTTGTCACATCGCCGGATGCAGCCCTCGATGCGCCTTTGGCACTGGCCCGGCTGGTCGAGAAACGTTGGGTTGATCGCGGTTCGGTCTCGGCGCAAGAGCTTGGTCTGGCCGCCGCCTACGCGACCGAGTATCGCCGATCAGAGCTTGCCGCGATGACCGCCAGAACGCATGCGATTGCGCTTGGTCTGGGTCAGGAGTTTGATCAGGCATTTGATCTGATCAACGCCCTGCCCAAGGATGCAGATTTTCCGGGAACTTTGAACAGACACCTGCAGGTGCTGGCTGAACGGTCGGATGACATCACCTTCTTAAGGCAGGCATTTGCGGTGCTCGCCGATTTCCCGGACGAACTGTCCACGGACGCTGCGGTTGCCCTGTCCGACCGCCTTGCTGCGCTTGGGTTTCCGGCGCAGGCTTTTGATCTTGCCAACAGGCAGCAGGACCGGGTCAGGCGATTTGAACGGGCGCGCTTGCGGGCACGGGCTGCCATTTCGAACAACCGTCCGCATCAGGCGATGCTGGAGCTTGCGGATGATCCGTCCGAGCACGCGGCGCGGCTAAGGGTTCAGGCCATGGCCGCTGCCGGAGACTACGCCGGGGCTGGTGATTTGCTGTTGGGTCTGGGCGATACCCAAGCCGCCGACCGTTACTTTTGGTTGACCGATTTGCCAGAACGGGTGGGCGCGGAGGGAAAATACGCAGTGCTGACCGAAACGACACAGGCATTATCTGAACCGCCGATCCGTCTGCCGGACACGCCGCTGGCGGATGCGGCGGGCCTGCTAGAAGACAGCCGGAAGACACGGCAAAGGATTTCAGGCCTGTTCGCAGATATCCAACAGCAATAGGGCCGAGACACAGGCCCGTTTCGCTTATCCCTCTACGAGGTCAAGATGCAGGTGGGGCAAATAAAAGCTCTGCGAGCTCCGCATAGCGAGACCCGGTTCTGGTCCAGCCAAGGATTGCAGCGCAGATGGCGTCGGCGCGCTCGGTGCCGATAACGGGGGATGCGAATTGCATGTATTTTGCGATGATCTCGTCTTTGGTCAGCGGATCTTCTGCCCCTCCGCGGGCGGGAATGTCACCTGATTTCAGGACGCGGCCATCGGTTGTGGTGACCTCGACATCCGCCCATCGGCCCTGCGGGAACCGTGCGTTGTGACCTTCGCTTTCGGCGACACTGATCTTTGGTATCAAATCCGCAACGGCGGGGTCCGACAGGCCCTTGCCCGAGATGTGTTCGACCCCGATCCGCCCATGCACAGCCTGAACGGCGACCGCGAAGGGCAGCGAATACTGCGCCTGGGACGTGGTTTCCGGCAGGCCCGCAAACAGACAGGCGGCTTGCCGGAAGCTGTTGATATGGATCGCACCGATCTGCGCTGCGGTCAGACCATGTTCCAGCATCACGGCGCGGACGGCGTCGATTGCGGCATGAGCCCAGCGGCAGATCGGATAGGGTTTGATGTATTGATGCTCGACCTGCCAGACGTCACCCAGATCGGCCCAGTGGGGCGCGGCCTCTTCGGCCTCGATGGTGATGGCGGGCGCGCCGGTAAAGCCCTGCTCGGCCAGAACGGCGGCCGAGATTCCGACCAGCGCACCCCATCCGGACCCGTCATGCAGCATGGTGGGGTTGGCAATCTCGCGCATCATCTGGCTGCGGGGGCCGTGATATTCGGCGATGCCCATCGCCTGCCGCATCTGATCCGGCGTCTGCCTGCGCAGCCGCGCGGCCATGGCCACCACGCCCAGCGCATTCCACGCACCGGATGTGTGGTAGTCGCTGACGCTGGCATGCAGTGACAGCCCGGCGCGCCCGGCAATTTCATAGCCGGTGATCACGGCCGCCAAGGCCTCGGGGCCGGTCAGATCCGGGCGATGTTCGGCAAGGGCGGCAAGGGCGGGCAGGACCACGACGCCGATATGGCCTTTGACCGGATTGTACCCGTCATGACCGTCCAGATTGTCGGTCTGGGTGGCGGCAGCATAGGCCGCACCCGCCATGCTGACCGCGCGCCCGTCAAACAGCATGCGCACAGAGAACGCCGGATCGGTGCTGCCATAAAGCAGCGCCGCCGTGTCGCGTGCGATCACCCCGGCCTGCATCGGGCCCGAGGCGATCAGGATGCCCATCGTATCCAGCATCAACAGCGCGGCGGCCTGGCGCGCGCTTTCGGGCATATCCTCTACCGACCGGTTGAGCGCAAAGTCAGCGACGCGGGCGAAGGTATCGGTCACTTGGCCCCCTCCATCACCGGCTGAACGTCACGCAAGCGCAGGCCCTTTGGATCGAACGGCGGCTCGGACAGCACCCTGGCCGTGTGCGGCTTGCCGAGGATGAATATCTCGACCGTGTCACCGGGACCGGCCACTTGCGGATCGGCGTATCCAATCGCCAGCGACTTTCCGACCGAATATCCAAACGCGCCCGAGGTCACGCGCCCGACAGGTTTGCCACCCGGTGTGAAGATCGGCTCGCCCCCGGCGGCGTCGGCATCCACGGCGTCAACCTCAAAGATCGACAGAACCTCGCGCGCGGGGTTGTCTTTGACGGACAGATAGGCGTCTTTGTGCAGGAAATCCTTGTCCAGCTTGATCAGGCCGGACAGGCCGACTTCTTGCGGCCAGTATTCCTGAGAATACTCCCGGCCCCAGGACCCATAGCCCTTTTCGATGCGCAAGGATCCCAGTGCACGACCGCCGACAGGGCCGCCGCCCAGCGTCTTTGCAGCGTCCAGAAGCGCGGAATAGAGCCTGATCTGGTCAGCTTCGGCGCAATGCAGCTCCCACCCCAGATCGCCGGTGAAACTGACGCGGATGGCCAGACACGTCACCCCGGCGACGTCGATGGTCTGCGAGCGCATGAAGCGGAACGCCTGGTTCGACAGGTCCGCATTGGTCAGTCTTTGCAGCAAATCGCGGGATTTTGGCCCGGCCACGTTGAAACCCGCGATGCGGTCGGTTGCGACCTCGAACGAAGTGCCTTCGGGCAGGTCGACCATGTTGAAGAAGCGCTGATGATAGCGCTCGGCCATGCCTGAGCCGATCATCATATACGCGTCCTCAGCGGTCTTGGTGATGGTGAAATCGCCCGCGACACCGCCCCGGACCGAGATCATCGGGGTGAGGCAGGACCGCCCCACCTCGGTCGGGACATGGTTGGCGACAAGGCGGTCCAGCCAGTCCCGCGCGCCGGGGCCCTTGATCACGTAATTGGTGAAATTCGAGATATCGATGACGCCGACTGTGTCGCGCAGCATCCGGACCTCTTGCCCCGCAGGCTCCCACCAGTTCTGGCGGGTAAAGCCGTTGGTTTCCTGCGCACCCGGCTGATCGGCGAACCACAGCGGATGTTCCCAGCCGCAGTTCAGGCCAAAGACGCAGCCCATCTGCTTCTGCATCTCATAGGCCGGGCGCACACGGGCGGGACGACCGGCGCTGCGTTCTTCGTTCGGGAAATGGATGGCGAAACGGTGGGTGTACTGATCTTCGACCCGCGCCTTGGTAAAGGCCTTGTCGGCCCAGTCGCCAAACCGGGCCAGATCCCAGGCGAACATGTCATATTGCGGCTCGCCCTCGATCATCCATTGCGCCGCCAGCAGGCCGAGGCCACCGGATTGCGAAAAGCCCGGGATGATCCCGGTGCAGCAGAAATAGTTCTGCAATTCCGGTACCGGACCCCACAGCGCGTTGGCGTCCGGCGACCAGATCATCGGGCCGTTGATCACCCGCTTCACCCCGGCGGTGGCCGCCACCGGCACGCGCTCGGTGGCGCGGATAACGTTTTCCATGATCCGGTCCAGATCGTCGGGGAACAGATCATGGGCGAAATCCAGCGGCGTGCCGTTTTCGGCCCAGAACCGCATGTCTTTCTCATAAGCGCCGATCAGCAGGCCGTTGCCTTCCTGCCGGAAGTAATACTCGCCATCCCGGTCGGCGATAGAGGGCAGGCGGCGGCCGATCGCGGCGACCTCATCAATTGCATCCGTGACGAAATACTGGTGTTCGGTCGGCTGCAGGGGCAGCTCAAGCCCCGCCAGTGCCGCAACTTCGCGCCCCCACAGACCCCCTGCGTTAACAACCCATTGCGTGTGGATGTCGCCCTTTTCCGTGCGCACGATCCACGAGCCGTCGGGCTGCGGATCAGTGCCTGTTACGGGGCAAAACCGCTCAATCGTGGCCCCCATCGCCCGCGCCCCGGCGGCATAGGCATGGGTCACGCCCGAAGGGTCCACATTGCCGCCATCGGGTTCGAACATGATGCAGCGGATGTCATCGAACTGCGCCAGCGGGTGCAGTTCCCTGGCCTGCTCGCGGCTGATTTCATGAAAGTTCAGCCCGTAAAACCGCGCCTTGGCTTCCTGCAGGCGCAATTGCTGTTCCCGTTCCTCGGTCTGCGCCAGATACAGCGAGCCGGGCTGGAACACGCCACAGCCCTGCCCGGTTTCCTGCTCAAGCTCTTTATACAGGTTCATCGTATAGTGCTGGATGCGGGTGACGTTGTTGTTGTCGTGCAGCCCGTGGATACCGGCGGCGGCGTGCCAGGTCGAGCCGCTGGTCAGTTCGTCCCGTTCCAGCAGGACCACATCGGTCCAGCCAAGCTTGGCCAGATGGTACAGGATCGAGCAGCCAACCAGCCCCCCTCCGATCACAACGGCCTGAGCGTGGGTTTTCATGGGTTTGCTCTCCTCATGCGCAACATTGCCCTGCGGCAAAGTCAGCCACAGGCCTGCGGCAGCTTATGCTCTGTTCCCGACGCAAAATGTCGGTAAAGGCGTGTCCAACAGCGGAAACAAGCGCAGCGTAGGCGGATCGCCGCCTTTCGCCGTGCCGCGCACGACGCGGTGAGCAGTTGTGAGTTGAAATGACCTGCGCTGATTCTTTCATTGACCTCAAGGCACGGAAAACCGTGCGGAACAGGTCGGAACGCGACGGGACAGGCTGGGTCAGAAAGCGGTGAAAACCGCCGGGATCAGCGGAATTCTTGAAAAAGTTCCTAAAATGTTCTATATTTGTTCTGCAAGGATGTCCAAGGCGGAACGGAGGTATCTGAGCCATGACCAACGCTGCCCGTCAAAGCTGGTACGACGCACCCAGCAACGATTATCACATGCTGCCTGTCACCGATCGGCAGATGCGCTATGCCCGCGCCATCGCGCAGCAATCGGCGCTGGAAATCCCGGTCGAGGCGCAGCGCGACCGCCGGTCTCTGTCGAACTGGATTTCGGCGCACAAGCCCAGCGCCACCTCGCAATTCGACAATTATCCGACGGGCAAACAGGTGGCCTTTGCCGAGCGTATCTCGCGCAGCAAGCGCCGCCCGATCCCGTCCGAATGTTTTCGCGACAAGCAGATGATGTCGCGCTGGATCGATCAGAACAAATAGGGCGCTACTTGCCGTGGTTGCGCGCATAAAGCGCGACGGCGGCGGCCACGAACATCCCCAGCAGGATATAGCCCGTCACCGCCTCGGACACCGCAAGCGCCCGGCACAGCCCGGTCGGGGCCATGTCGCCATAGCCGACCGTGGTGAAGGTAACGTACGAAAAATACAGGATATCCGCCGGACCGCGCGCGCCGACCACGCAATTGTCGTGGTACCCGAACGCGCCGTAGGCGGCGGCAAACAGGAAGGGCACGACCTGAATAAAGGACACGCCCATCAGAAACAGCAGCCTGCGCGGGGATTTTACCTGGGTCATGTAGAACCAGGATTGCGACACGACCCACACCACCAGCCCTATCGAAGCGATGGTTCCGATCGTATCGCCCGCGGCTGCCTCGCTCAGGCGCGACAGGCCGAACCACGCGAGAAAACTGGCCAGGATCATCCCGGCCGCCGCCATAAGCGTCGATTTCCATTCGTCGAAAGTTGCGGGGTCGCGGGACATTTCTGCTCCATCTTGCTGGCCTGCCCCGGATATTCCGGTTTCCGGCGCAGGCCCGCAAGTTGAATTCAGTCTGATCCCAGATGTTCATCCCCGCGTGCCCGCGCCAGCAGAATCTGCTTTTGCCGCTCGCGGAAGCGCATCTTGTCCGCCTCGGAGGTCTCGTTGATGCATCGGTGGCAGGACACGCCGTGCTCGTATTCGGGCCGCTTTACATCTTCGGGCAGGATCGGGCGGCGGCAGCCATGGCACAGCTTATGCGGCCCCTCGACCAACCCGTGCCCGACCGAAACGCGGTTGTCGAACACGAAACACTCGCCCTGCCAGGTGCTGTCTGCGGCGGGCATTTCCTCGAGATAGCGCAGGATGCCGCCTTTGAGGTGATAGACATCCTCGACCCCCTGCCCCAGCAGGAAGTTGGTGGATTTCTCGCAGCGGATACCGCCGGTGCAGAACATCGCGACGCGCTTGTTGTGGAAGCGGTCCTTGTTGTCCTCCCACCAGGCCGGGAAATCGCGGAAACTGGCTGTTTCAGGGTCTATTGCGCCCTCAAACGTACCAATCGCCACCTCGTAATCGTTGCGGGTATCGATCACCACCACATCGTCCTGACGGATCAGATCGTTCCAGTCCTGCGGTTCGACATAGTTGCCGACACGGGCGCGCGGGTCGATATCCGGCTGACCCATGGTCACGATCTCTTTCTTCAGCCGGACCTTCATCTTGCCAAAGGGCGGGTGATCGGCGGTGGCCTCTTTCCACTCCAGCCCGGCACATCCCGGCAAGGCGCGGATATGGGCCAGCACCGCATCGATCCCGGCACGCGGGCCGGCGATGGTGCCGTTGATCCCCTCCTGCGCCAGCAACAGGGTGCCTTTTACCGAAGCAGTGCGGCACAGGTCCAACAGCGGGTCGCGCAGCGCGGCGTGATCCGGAAAGCGGGTAAAGTGATACAGGGCAGCGATTGTGTACATGCGCGCGGTCTAAACCCGCCGCGCCAGAGTCGCAAGGGACCGCATTGACGCCCGGCCCGCAGCCCCCTACCGATACGGTTGTGCAAGGAGACCGCCATGACCCACGCCCTGATCGTAATCGACGTCCAGAACGATTTCTGCCCCGGCGGCGCGCTGGCGGTGGCCGGAGGGGACGAGGTTGTCGCCCCGATCAACGCCATGATGGACCAGTTCGATGCGGTGATCCTGACGCAGGACTGGCACCCGGCAACCCATTCGTCCTTCGCCAGTTCACATGACGGCAAAGACCCGTTCGACATGACCGAGATGCATTACGGCCCGCAGGTGCTGTGGCCCGATCACTGCGTCCAGGGCACCGAGGGGGCCGATTTTCACCCCGATCTGCACACCCATGCCGATCTGGTCATACGCAAGGGCTTCCGCCCGGGCATCGACAGCTATTCGGCGTTTTTTGAGAACGACCAGAAAACGCCCACCGGGCTCAAGGGCTATCTGGAATCGCGCGGGATCACCCACCTTACGATGGTCGGGCTCGCCACGGATTTCTGCGTGCATTTTTCAGCGGTTGACGCGGCAAGGCTCGGCTTTGAGGTCACCGTCAGGATGGATGCCTGCCGGGCCATCGACATGGACGGCTCGCTGGAAGCCGCCAAACAGGCCATGCGCGCGGCCGGGGTCAAACTGGCCTAAGGGGACGCACCCGCTGCTGCCAGATATTTCAGCAGCGCAAACAGCATGACGGCAATCCCAAGGGCGAACCCGATGCGCCCCGACAGGGGGCGGCGTTTCGGCTTTTCCTCGGCTTGGTTTGGTGAAACCCGGCGTGGTGCCGGGCGGATTACCCCGGCAGCGGGCCGCGCGCGCCTGACATGGTTCAGAAACTGCCACAGATCGAAATCGCCGCAATATTCGCCCTGCAGGCCCCGGCGTCGCATGTTGTCGAACAGATCGCGAAGAATCTGCAGCCGGTCGGCCAGATCCTCGGCCGGGAAAATGTCTGCCGCAATGCCGCTGCGCCGCGATTCCAGGCTGAACCCGGCATCCAGAAACATCGCACGGATTTTCGGCGACGTTCCCCGCAACGCATCCGCCGTCCGGATGTCGCGAAACACCGCGCGCACCGGGCGATCCGTGCCCGGCTGATCTCCTGCCTCGGCAGGATCGGTCTGGTCCTGTGCAACCTTTACAATGTCAAAATCGTACTCGAGACCCATTCACAAACTCAGTTCCGTCTTTCCATCCCCCACCTCACTAACCTGTGAAAACAACGCACAATATGCCCGCATTGTGACTGGACATTGGCATTGTCACCAAATCAGCGACTCTTGCCATTCACCGTGCCGATTGATCTAACAACGGAAATCGCAGGAGTTCCCCATGGTCGATATCGCGACCCGTGTCTACAATCACAAATGGAAGATCGACCCGATTGTCCGGTCTTTGATCGACACGGACTTCTACAAACTGCTGATGTGCCAGTCAGTGTTTCGAAACAAGCCTCAAACCGATGTGGTGTTTTCCCTGATCAACCGGTCGAATCACGTGCCATTGGCCCGTTTGATCGACGAAGGCGAGCTGCGCGAACAGCTGGATCACATCCGCTCGCTCAGTCTCAGCCGGGGGGAAAGCACATGGCTGCGCGGCAACATGTTCTACGGCAAACGGCAGATGTTCCGCTCGGATTTCATGGAGTGGTTCGAGGACCTGCGCCTGCCCCCCTATCATCTGGAACGCAAGGGCGATCAGTACGAACTGACCTTCGAGGGCAAATGGCACGAGGTCATGCTGTGGGAAATCCCGGCGCTGGCGGTGCTGATGGAGCTGCGCTCGCGCGCGGTTCTGAACGGCATGCGCCGGTTCGAGCTGCAGGTGCTTTACGCCCGCGCGATGACGCGGGTTTGGGAAAAGATCGAGAAACTGGGCCGGATTGACGGGCTTGGGATCGCCGATTTCGGCACCCGGCGGCGGCATTCCTTCCTGTGGCAGGACTGGTGCGTGCAGGCGATGATCGAGGGGCTGGGATCCTCGTTCACCGGCACGTCCAACTGCCTGATCGCCATGCGGCGCGAGGTCGAGGCCATCGGCACCAATGCCCATGAGCTTCCGATGGTCTATTCCGCGCTGGCCGAGACAGACGAGGATCTGGCCCGGGCACCCTATGACGTGCTCAGCGACTGGCATGACGAACATGACGGCAATCTGCGCATCATTCTGCCCGACACGTACGGCACCAAGGGGTTTCTGGATCACGCGCCGGACTGGCTGGCGGGCTGGACCGGTATCCGCGTCGACAGCGGCGACCCGGCGGCTGCGGCTGAAATCGCAATCGATTGGTGGACCGCGCGCGGCGAGGACCCGGCAAACAAACGGATCATCTTTTCGGACGGGCTGGATGTCGAGAAAATTCAGGAACTGCACGCCCGGTTCGCGGGCCGCGCCAGTATCTCGTTTGGCTGGGGCACCTTGCTGACCAACGATTTCCGCGGGCTTGTTCCCGAGGATGGGCTGGCCCCCTTCTCGCTGGTCTGCAAGGCGGTTTCGGCAAACGGGCGACCAACGGTGAAACTGTCCGACAACCCGGAAAAGGCGATGGGTCCGGCGGACCAGATCGAGCGGTACAAACGGGTGTTCGGCGTGGGCGCACAGGAACCTATCGAAGTGATCGTCTGAGCGCATGCTCAGCCGTGATAGGCGGCCACCGTTTTCAGCTGGGAAAAGCCATAAAGCGCCTCGAACCCTTTTTCGCGGCCATGACCGGATTTTCCGACACCGCCAAAGGGCAGTTCAACGCCGCCTCCGGCCCCATAATTGTTGATGAACACCTGCCCTGATCGCAACCGTCTCGCCAGCCGCATCTGCCGCGCGCCGTCGCAGGTCCAGACGCTGGCGACAAGGCCGTACTCGGTGCTGTTGGCTATGGTCAGAGCCTGTTCTTCGGTTTCAAACGGGATCAGGACCTGCACCGGGCCAAAAATTTCCTCTTGCGCCAGAACGTGATCCGGCGGCACATCCGCGAACAATGTCGGCAGGACATAAGCGCCTGTCTCGGGCGTGTCCTCCACGATCTGCCCCTGCGCCGCGAGGGTCAGATCGGCCCCTTGCGCCAGATAACCAGTGACGATCTCTTTCTGCCGGTTCGAGATCAGCGGCCCGAAGCTCAGATCGGCTGTGGCGGGGCCCACTGTCAGCTGCGTATAGGCATCGGCCATGCGCGATTTGACCAGATCGTAGATACCGCGCTGCACCAGAATCCGGGACGAGGCGGAACAGGTCTGGCCCGCATTCTGAATGCCCGCATTCACCAGAAACGGCAGCGCCGCGTTCAGATCGGCGTCGTCGAAAACCAACTGAGGCGACTTGCCGCCCAGTTCCAGCGTCACCGGCACCACATTGCGCCCCGCCGCCTGTTGCACCAGCGCCCCGGTCGCGACCGACCCGGTGAACGAGATATGGTCGATACCCGGATGGCCCGACAGCGCCGCACCAGCCTCGGCCCCCAGACCGGGCACGACGTTCAGCGCACCCGCGGGCAGCCCGGCCTCGGTCGCCAGATGGGCGAAGGCGAGCGCGGTCAAACAGGCCTCTTCTGCCGGTTTCAGGACGCAGGCATTGCCCATCGCCAGCGCCGCACCGACCGAGCGGCCGATGATCTGCATCGGATAGTTCCACGGCACGATATGGCCCGTCACCCCATGCGGCTCGCGCAGGGTGTAGACGGTGTAGCCGTCCAGATAGGGGATGGTTTCGCCCATCACCTTGTCCGCCGCGCCGCCGTAGAACTCGCAATACCGCGCCAAAGCCACCGCATCCGCTCGCGCCTGCGTCAGCGGCTTGCCCACATCAAGCGCCTCGAGCAAGGCCAGATCGTCGAGCCGGTCCAGCACAAGCTGCCCGAGCCGGGCAAGGATGCGGCCCCGTTCCAGTGCGGTCATATGGCCCCATTCCCCGTCCCGCGCCGACTGCGCTGCCGCAACCGCCGCGTCCACATCTGGCGCACCGCCTCGTGCGATCCGGCACAGTTCGGCCCCGTCGGACGGGTTGACCAGCGGCAGGGTTTCACCGGGCACTGGCGGCACCCATGCGCCGCCGATCAGGCAGAGGCCGGGGTCGAACCAAAGCGGGTCAGTCATGTGGTTCTCCTTCTCATACAGGCTCTAAACAGGGGTTTCCATCAATCAAGCCGCCCCAAGAGTTTCCGGCAAGACAGGCGCGGCGTCGATCAGGGATCGGGTATAGGGGTGCTGCGGGTTTGCGAAGACCTGCGTAGTCTCCCCCTGTTCGACGATCTGCCCGGCCTGCATCACCAGAACGCGGTCGGTGATCGTGCGGACAACGCTCAGGTCATGGCTGATGAACAGATAGGTCAGATCATAAGCCGCGCAGAGCTCGGCCAGCAAATCCAGAACCTGCGCCCGGACCGAGACATCGAGGGCCGAGACCGCCTCGTCAAACAGGATCAGTTCAGGTCTGATGATCAGCGCCCGGGCGATAGCAATCCGCTGCCGCTGACCGCCTGAGAACTCGTGGATGTACTTGCCCGCATCATCGGGGCTGAGGCCCACGGCACTCAGCATCTCGGCCACGCGGTCCGTTTTCTCGGACCCGGTCGGCGGGTCGTCCAGCAGGTGAAACGGCTCGGTGATTAGGCGCGAGACCCTGTGGCGCGGGTTGAAGCTGC
Organism: Ruegeria sp. AK4; assembly: GCF_056541025.1. NCBI lineage: Bacteria > Pseudomonadati > Pseudomonadota > Alphaproteobacteria > Rhodobacterales > Roseobacteraceae > Ruegeria > Ruegeria sp. AK4. The sequence continues at coordinate 275,774 of NZ_JBQFXS010000003.1, read as the reverse complement.
CGAACGGGTCCTGAAAAACGACTTGCATCTTGCGGCGCACTTCAAGGTTGGGCGTATGACCCGTAAAGACGGGCTGTCCGTTCAGCAAAATCTCGCCCCGCTGCACCTCTTCAAGGCCCAGAATGGCCCGTGTCAGGGTCGATTTCCCGCATCCTGATTCACCGACAAGCCCCAGACGCTCACCTTTGTTGAGGGTGAAGCTGACCTGATCGACGGCGCGATGATGGCCATGCGGGCCGAACAGGCCCTGACGCGGCAGGCGGTAGTCGCGCACGACATCTGTCACTTCAAGCAGGGGCACCGGCGGTGGTGCGGTGGGCAACGCGACCTGATGGCCCGAAGCCTCGAACAGCATGCGGGTGTAGGGGTGCTGCATATGGCGCAGCAGGTGATCCGTTGCCCCAGTTTCCACCACCTCGCCCCGGCGCATCACCACGATCCGGTCCGCCATATCGGCCACCACCGCCAGATCATGGGTGATCATCAGCAGACCCATCCCGTATTCCGACACCAGCCCTTTGAGCAGGTCCAGAATCCGCGCCTGCGTGGTGACGTCCAGCGCCGTTGTCGGCTCATCCGCGATCAGCAGGCGGGGGCGCAGGGCGATGGCCATGGCGATGACCACGCGCTGGCGCTGACCGCCGGACAGCTCATGCGGATAGCGCGACAGCGGGAACCGGTCGGGCGGCAGGCCTACACGGGTCAGCACCTCAGCCGCGCGGGCGCGGGCCTGCGCGGGCGGCATGGCTTTGTGGATCAGGATCGTCTCGGTCACCTGATCGCCGATGGTCTTGACCGGGTTCAGCGCCGTCATCGGTTCCTGAAACACCATGCCGATGGACGCGCCGCGCAGGTCGCACATGGCGGCCTCGGGCGTGGTCAGCACATCCTGCCCGTCCAGCCGGATCGCACCCGTTGCCTGTGCGCCGGTCGGCAGCAATTGCATCACGGCCAAGGCGGTCATGGATTTGCCCGATCCGCTTTCGCCCGTCACGGCCACGATCTGGCCCGGCGCGATGGACAGGCTGACCTGTTTCAGGATCGGCGCGCCGTGGATCGACACAGACAGGTTTTCGACCTCAAGCAAACTCATGCGCGCGCCACCCTGATCCTTGGGTCCAGCCAGTCTCGCAGCCCGTCGCCCAGCAGGTTCAGCCCCAGCACCGTGACGATGATCGCCAGCCCCGGAATCAGAGCCAAATGCGGGGCGAAACTGACCATTGTTTGCGCGTCCGCCAGCATCCGGCCCCAGCTTGGCGTCGGCGGCTGTGCGCCCAGACCGACATAGGACAGCCCGGCTTCGGCCAATATTCCCAGTGAAAACTGGATGGTCCCCTGCACGATCAGCAGGTTCGCGACATTGGGCAGGATGTGCTCCACCGATATTCGCGCCGCCCCTTTGCCCGCGACACGGGCGGCAAGGATGAACTCGCGCTCCCACAGCGACAGCGCAGCACCACGGGTGATGCGGGCGAAGACGGGGATGTTGAAGATGCCGATGGCGATGATGGCGTTGATCGCCCCGGCCCCGAACACCGCCGTGATCAGGATCGCGATGACCAGCGAGGGGAAGGCAAAGACCAGATCGTTGCCACGCATGATGACCTCATCCAGCCATGAGCCCTTGCGCGCCGCCGCCGTCAGGCCCAGCGGCACGCCTAAGCCGATGCCGATGACCACCGCCACCAGCGCCACGGCAATCGAGGTGCGCGCTCCCACCATGATCATCGAGAACATGTCGCGCCCGAAGTGATCCGTCCCGAACCAGTTCTGCGCGTTCGGGGTTTGCAGCTTGGACGCGATATTCAGCGCGGCGTGATCGGCCGGGGTCCAGACAAAGGACACAAGGGCGGCCAGCAGCACCAGCGAGGACAGGAAACCGCCGAGGATCAGGTTGCGGCTCATGTGCGGCTCCTGAGGCGGGGATCGACGGCGGCATAGGCCAGATCGACAAGGAAATTCACCGTGATGACGGCAAAGACCAGCAGCATCACCACCGATTCCACCACGATCAGGTCGCGGGCGGAAATGGCCTGAAACACCAGCCGGCCCAAACCGGGCAGATAAAACACCTGCTCGATGATGATCGACCCGGCCAGAAGGAAGGAAAATTGCAACCCGATGATGGTCAGCACCGGGATCAGCGCGTTGCGCACCCCGTGCCGCCACAGCGCCTGACGGCGCGAAAGACCCTTGGCGCGGGCGGTGCGCATGAAATCCTCGCCCAGAATATCCAGCAGGGACGATCGCATGACCCGCGCCAGAATCGCCGCCTGCGGCAGCGCCAGCGCAACGGCTGGCAGGGTCAGCGAACGCAGCCCGATCCAGAGCCCCTTGTCCCAGCCCGCGAACCCTCCGGCGTTGAACCAGCGCAGGTTGATGGCGAAGATCAGCACCAGCATCATGGCAAACCAGAAATTGGGCACCGCGATACCCAATTGCGTCGCCCCCATCACCGCCTGATCCCCCGCCTTGCCCCGGCGCGCGGCGGCGTAGATACCGGCGGGAAAGGCGATAAGCGTGGACAGGGTCAGCGCATACAGCGCCAGCGGCAGCGACACCCACAGCCGGTCCGCGATCATCTGCGACACCGGCGTGCGATAGGTGTAGGAGGTGCCGAAATCCCCCACCAGCATGCCGCCGGCCCAGTCGAAATACCGCTGCAGCTTGGGCACATCCAAACCCAACTCGGCCCGCAGCGCGGCCAGCGTGTCGGGCTGCGCGTTCACACCCAGCATGAAGGATGCCGGATCGCCCGGCGCGACCTCGATCACCGCAAAGATCACCACCGAGGCGACCGCCAGGCTGAGGATCAATGAGAGCAGGCGTTTGAGGGCATAGCGTAGCATCCCCGCCACGTTAGGGTCGCAGGCGACACGGGTCCAGCACCTAAGGCACCAGAAGATAGACGAAAACCGCGTAGCCGACGATGGCGGCATAGCCCAGCGGGTAAATCCACTTGATCGCGTAATTGTCCAGCGTGCGGGCCAGCCCCTCGCGCCCCGAGACCTTGAGCTTGCGCAGCGCCACGTTGAACACGATCAGCGCCCCGGTCATCAGGAACATCCATTGCAGGATGAAATCCAGAAAGGTCAGATAGCCCAGTTTTGGCAAATCCTCGGAAATCGCCCAGTTGAACGCCACGAAAACCAGCAGGTTGGCCCCGGCAATCTCGATCCGTTTGCGGTATTCATCCAGAAAGAACAGCGCCCAGCCGACGGTGATCAGGACCAGCATCGGCAGAAACACCCGGATGACATAATAGGTCTGGTGCCGGCTGCCCTGAAACGCCAGCGCCACCTGATCGCTGTCCCGCCCCGACAGGCCTTTGACCGTCGATGCCTCAAGCTGCGCGTTGCCGAGGATCCATTCCTCTTCGCCCAGCAGATCGCCAAGGCCCGAATGATCTTCGAGCGGGTAGTAGCTCACGTAATCCGACGGGAAAATCGAGACGACCTCGAAATAGAAATCCTGGGTATCGAACGGGTATTTGCGAAAATCAAAATGCGGCGCCTGCAGGGTGAGCGAGGATTTTTCCAGATAGACAACGCGCCCGTCAGATCGCAGCGAGGCCGCGGATTGGTGAATCCATTTGTTGGACTGCTGATTTTGAATGACAAACGCAGGCAGGACCGAACCGATCCGCGCCGCATGATCGGCAAGGTCTTTTGGGTTGAAGACCCGGATGTCGCGGCCCAGTTCTTCAGCATCGAAGGCCAAGGCGGGATCGGTCCATTCGACCCGCAGCACAACCACCGCCCCGTAGTTTTCGGCCTTTTGATCGACGCTGGTGATCTGGTCGATGCGGATACCGATCCCGACCTCAAGCGGGTTCTCGGGCGTCCCCGTCAGAGCGTCCAGCCGGCCCCCCAGCGCGCTCTGTGCGTCAGTCGGACCGACCGAAACAATTGTCAGGCAGGCCGCAAAGACAATCAGACAAAAGGCACGCAAAAAACACATTGGACAATCCGGGCTGGGCCAGCTTGGCGCCGGGGCCGCGCAAACGGCCCCGCCATAGTTATTCTGACCAGCTGATGGCGGTCAGATCAATTGCCGCCGTCGGCGCGTTTTCCCAAAGCCCCTGCACACCCGCCTTGGCGACGCCCAGCTTGGCCCACTGGAACAGGTAGCCGTTCACATAGTCGCTGGCGATCAGGCGCTGGGCCTCGCCCAGTATCCTGGCGCGCTCGTCCGGGTCGGTGGTGATGTTCAGCGTGTCCATCAGGGCCTGAAAATCGGTGCTGTCATACTGGAAATAATAGTCCGGGCGCGCATAGATGCCGATATCCATCGGCTCGGTATGGCTGACGATGGTCAGGCCGAAATCCTTGCCCTTGAACACCGATTCAAGCCATTGCGCCCATTCCACATTGATGATCTCGGCGGTGATCCCGACCTCGGCCAGTTGCGCCGCGACGATCTCTCCGCCGCGCCGGGCGTAAGATGGGGGCGGCAGGTGCAGCGTGGTCTCGAACCCGTTTTCAAACCCTGCCTCGGCCAGCAGGGCCCTGGCTTTTTCCGGGTCATAGGCCGATTCACCGGTCAGATCGACATAGGCCGGATGATGCGGCGCGAAATGGGTTCCGATCGGCGTGCCATAGCCGAACATCGCCCCGTCGATGATATCCTGACGGTTGATGGCATGGGCCAGCGCCTGACGGACGCGGATATCGTCAAAAGGGGCCCGCTTGTTGTTGGTGGACAGGATCGTCTCACCCTCGTTCGAGCCGACCAGAACCTGAAACCGCGGATCAGCCTCGAACTGAGGCAGATTTTCCGGTGCCGGGAAATTGTCGAAATAGTCCACATCTTCGGCCATCATGGCGGCAAAGGCCGCCGTGGGATCCGAGATGAACTTGAACGTCGCGGTCTCTAACGCGGGCTGTTCACCCCAATAATCGGGATTGCGGTTCAGCGTGATGCTGTCGCCCTGCACCCAGTTGCCAAAGGTAAAGGCCCCGGTGCCGACCGGGTTGGTCTTGATGTCGTCGATGCTTTCCGGGGCCACGATCACCGCGTCCCCCCAGGCCATGTTGAACAGGAAATTGCCATTGGGCTCGGACAGGGTGACCTTGACGGTCAGCGGATCGATGACCTCGACATTTTCGATCCCGGCAAACAGGGCTTTCTGCGCGTTGACGCTGTCTTCGGCGCGGGCTCGGTCAAGGCTGAATTTGACGTCCTCGGCATCCATCGTGGTGCCGTCATGAAAGGTCACGCCGTCGTGCAGCTTGAAGGTGAAGACCTTACCGTCATCCGATATTTCCCAGCTTTCCGCCAGCGCCGGTGCGATCGAGCCATCAGCCATGAACCGGGTCAGACCTTCGAAAATATTGGTGTAAACCACCGAATCGATGACCTGCGCCGCCGCGCTGGTCGGGTCCAGGTGCGGCGGTTCAAGCTGCACCGCGATGGTGATGTCGGATTTGGCCAGCGCCTGCGTGGCCATCACGCTGGCACCCAGCGCCAGGACCGAGGCAAATGACCGAAACATCTGCTTTGTCATGAAAATCTCTCCCCACTGAAAATGGATACCTGCTGTTTTGCAGGTTTTTCTGCCCTCAATGTCCCCGTAAACCCAAGGTCAATCAAGGAAATGTTCGCGCAACCGGGGTTTCTATCCCCTTGCCTGATCTGCTATGCCGCGCTGCAACATAAATGTCGCAGGAGCGAGCATGAGCGCCACCGCCCGCAAAAAAGCCCCGAATGCCGAGGATATCCGCGCCCGCAAAGGCAGCGATCCGCTGGTCAGTCTGACCGCCTACACAACCCCGATGGCAAGGCTGATGGATGCCCATTGCGACTTTGTTCTGGTCGGCGACAGCGTGGGCATGGTGCTGCACGGGCTGGAATCAACCCTTGGCGTGACGATGGAGATGATGATCCTGCACGGGCAGGCCGTCGCGCGTGGGTTGGAAAGCGCCATGATGGTCATCGACATGCCCTTTGCCAGCTACGAGCACGACCCGGCGCAGGCCTTCCGCAACGCCGCGCGGCTGATGTCGGAAACCGGCGCGGGCGCGGTCAAGCTGGAAGGCGGCGTGGAAATGGCCGACACCATCCGCTTTCTGGTCAAGCGCGGCATTCCGGTGATGGCGCATATCGGTCTGACCCCGCAATCGATCAACACCTTGGGTGGCTACAAGGTGCAGGGCCGCGACGAACAGGCCGAAGCAGTGCTGGCCGATGCCCGCGCCGTGGCCGAGGCAGGCGCGTTTTCGGTCGTGTTAGAGAAGGTTCCGCAGGGTCTGGCCAACCGGATCACGGCCGAGGTTGCGATCCCCACCATCGGCATCGGGGCCTCGGCCGGGTGTGACGGGCAGATTCTGGTGGTGGATGACATGCTGGGCTTTTTCACCGCGTTCAAACCGAAATTCGTCAAGCGCTATGCCGACCTCGGGCCGCTGGCCGAAGCCGCGATTGCCGAATACGCCGCCGAGGTGCGGGCGCGCAGTTTCCCGGCAGATGAACATGTGTTTGCCGATCAGGCCCCGGCCAGAGGCCGCAGCACATGACCGTTCAGATCCTGCGCCGCCTGACAGACCTGCGCGCGCTGACCACCGCATGGCACCGCGATGGCGAGGTGATCGGCGTCGTTCCCACAATGGGCGCGCTGCATCAGGGGCATCTGTCGCTGGTCGAGGCGGCCCGGGATGACTGCGACCGCGTGATCGTCACGATCTTTGTGAACCCCAAACAGTTCAACAACCCCGAAGACCTTGCCAATTATCCGCGCACCGAAACCGAGGATGCCCGAAAACTGGCCCCTTTCGGCGTGGACGCGATCTATGTGCCGGAACCGGAAGAGATTTACCCCGAGGGTTTTTCGACCACCGTCACGGTCTCGGGCCTAACCGATGTGATGGAGGGCCCCTTCCGTCCCGGACATTTCGACGGCGTGGCCACCGTGGTCGCCAAACTGTTCCTGCAGACGCAGGCAGACAGGGCCTATTTCGGGGAAAAGGACTATCAGCAACTGATGATCGTCCGCCGGATGGCCCGTGATCTGGACATTCCCATCGAGGTGATCGGCTGCCCCACGGTGCGGGAACCTTCGGGGCTGGCGATGTCGTCACGCAATCAACTGCTGTCTGCCGAGGGGTTGAAAATCGCCGCCAAGAAAAGCGAAATCATGCGCGAAATGGCCACCCGTCTGGCAGCGGGCGATGCCTTTGCGCCGCTGGCGCAGCAGGCCAAGGCGGACCTGATCGCTGCCGGGTTTACTGAGGTCGAATATATCGACCTGCGCTGTGCCGAGACCTTGCAGACGCTGGCCCATGCCTCGCGCCCGGCCCGCCTGTTCGTCACCGCCTGGGCCGATGGCGTTCGGCTGATCGACAACATCTCTGTTTCGCAGGCCTGATTTCCGCTCTGGCACCGGCGTGGCTGTTTGCGCTAAAGTCCCGCAAAACGACAAAGGGGAGGAGCGCAGGCATGACCTGTATTCTGGCAATCGATCAGGGCACAACGTCCTCGCGCGCGATATTGTTCGACGCGCAGATGCAGCGCATCGCCACCGCACAGCGCGAGTTTCCACAGCATTTCCCGCAGGAAGGTTGGGTCGAACATGACCCCGAGGATATCTGGGACAGCGTTCTGACCGTCTGCCGCGAGGTTATGGCGACGGCAAGTGTCTCTGCCGATCAGATCGCCGGGATCGGCATCACCAACCAGCGCGAAACCACCGTCATCTGGGACAAAGCGACCGGCAAACCGATCCACAACGCCATCGTCTGGCAGGACCGCCGCACCGCCGAGATTTGCGCCCATCTGCGACAGGCCGGGCACGAGGAGGATGTGACCGCCCGGACCGGGCTGCTGCTGGACCCCTATTTCTCGGGCACCAAGGTCAAATGGCTGCTCGACACGGTTCCGGGCGCCCGCGACCGCGCCGCGGCCGGAGAGCTTTTGTTCGGCACCATCGACAGCTTCCTGATCTGGCGGCTGACCGAAGGCCGCAGCCATGTAACGGATGCCACCAACGCCGCCCGTACCCTGCTGTTCGACATCCATCAGGGAGAGTGGAGCGCCGGGATTTGCGATCTGTTGGACGTGCCCTTGAAGATGCTGCCAGAAGTGAAGGATTGCGCCGCTGATTTCGGGAATACGACTCTATTTGGGGGAAACATCCCCATACTCGGCGTCGCGGGCGACCAGCAGGCGGCGACCATCGGGCAGGCCTGTTTCCAGCCCGGCATGATGAAATCCACTTATGGGACGGGCTGTTTTGCGCTGCTGAACACCGGGGCGCAGCCGGTCATGTCGAAAAACCGTCTGCTGACCACAATCGGTTACCAGTTGGACGGCCAACGGACCTATGCGCTGGAAGGGTCGATCTTCATCGCGGGCGCGGCGGTGCAATGGCTGCGGGATGCGCTGCAGATCATCGACGCGGCCCCGCAAAGCGGAGAATTGGCGGCGCAGGCCGACCCGAACCAGCATGTGGTGTTGGTTCCCGCCTTCACCGGCCTCGGCGCACCCTACTGGAAGCCGGACTGCCGGGGGGCGATGTTCGGGCTGACTCGCAACTCGGGCCGGGCCGAGATTGCCCGCGCCACGCTGGAAAGCATCGCTTTCCAGACCCGCGACCTGTGGCACGCGATGCAGGGCGACTGGGGATCGGACGCGGATGTCATCCTGCGCGTCGATGGCGGCATGAGCGCATCCGACTGGGCGATGCAGGGCCTGTCGAACTGTCTGGGCGCTCCGGTGGATCGCCCGGTGATGCAGGAAACCACCGCCTTGGGCGCGGCTTGGCTGGCCGGGATGAAAGCGGGGGTCTACCCGGATCAGGAGGGGTTTGCCGCAACATGGCAACTGGACCAGCGTTTTGAGCCCACGCAGCAACCAGACCAGCGCGACGCGGCTTACGCGCGCTGGCAGCGCGCGGTTCAGGCCACGATGGCGTTTTGATTGGGTAAGATTGGGTAGTGGGTGGTGTCTTTGGCACATTGAACATCCGCATTGAGCGACCCCGCGCGATGTCGGTTATGCGGACCGGAGCAGACGTAAGGCGTTTTCGGTTGACCAGTGGCTGAACCAGAGTGGGACCTCTCGCCGTCGTTTGCTGGTTGCGTCCTCCATCCGATTCATCTCCGCTGGTCCGAACATCAATCGATTAGCTTGCCGCACAGTGTTCTTAAAGTTGTCGGAAACGCGCTCTTGGCACCAATTCACAAAACTATTTTGCAACTCGAATCTTCAGCAGAGTCTTGCTAAGGCGTTTTTGTACAGTGCTAACTGAACTTTGGGCCCCGCGCAGCGCGTTTTCATGTGCCGTTTGTCCCGTTTCGTGATAGAGAGCCGCAGCCGCATCAAGCTCGCCCTCTGCAACCATGTCCGCAATCCGCGGTGCCAGCGAGACAAGAACATCCAAGTTCGCCATCGTGACCTCGGCACTCTTTAATTCGTCCTCGGTCGCGACTTTGCTTTTCATGATACTGCTATTCGCCCATGCGATCTCTAACTGTACATCCTCAGACGTACTGCGGATCATATAGGCGTTTGAGCTGCTGCCATCAGGGGCATTGTTAAATTCTACTACGTCCCAACCACCACGCTCTGCTTCGACGGCATAGACAAGGAAGTAGTTCATCTGGCTTGTCATCCGTTCCAGCGTCTGGAAGTTAGTCAGCAATCGCAATTCTGCGGAAGCTTTTGCGGCCAGTTCCTTGACGGACTCCTGAGCGTTAGATGGAAGGACCGAAGCACTGAAAAAAAAGCCTATTGCTGTGGCCACGACAAGAAAACGCATGATCAATCCTCTTGAAGTTTAAAGCGTAACAATGGCGATGTTTCGACCACTTGGCAAATGCGCAGGCCGATGGGGCACGACCAACCGATTGACCGCTTTAGACTCAAAGCCGACACTCCTGACAAGCGTATCGATGCAAAAGGCTCACTTCCGGACGTTTGGCTCAAAGCCTTCGGACGTTCTGCAATCGAACATCATACGCCTCACCGCAAAAGTGAACGATGTATTCAGCCCTAGCTGTGATCCTTCATCAGCCGCTGCTTCTGGCGTGACCAGTCGCGTTTGGCCTGCGTTTCGCGCTTGTCGTGCAGTTTTTTGCCCTTGGCGATGCCAATCTTCAGCTTCGCCCTGCCCTTGTGGTTGAAATACAGCACCAGCGGCACCAGCGTCATGCCCTTGCGCTGGGTCGCGTTCCACAGGTTCGACAGTTCCTTGCGTGACACCAGCAGCTTGCGGCGGCGGCGTTCCTCGTGCTTGAAGACCTTGGCCTGTTCATAGGGCGCGATGTAGCTGTTGATCAGCCACAGCTCTCCGTCATCGACCGAAGCGTAGCTTTCGGCGATGTTCGAGCCGCCCGCCCGCAGGGATTTGACCTCGGACCCTTCCAGCACGATGCCGCATTCGAGATCGTCCTCGATCGCGTAATCGAAGCGCGCCCGCCGGTTTTCGGCGATCACTTTGTAATTCGGGTCTGTTTTCTGCTTTTGCTTGGCCATGACGCGTTGATCTATGCCGCTTCAGCCGCCCTTGCAAGCGCTTGCGCTCAGGTCTTGGCCGAGATGATCAGATCGGGGCCGAAAATCGTATCGGCGTGATTGTGCAGATAGATCTTGAGCCAGGGCGTGAACCGGTCGGGATGGCGCGCCACCTCGGCCAGCAGATCGTGGTAATCGATCCAGCGGATATCCATCACTTCGCTTGGATTAGGCTCGATTTTCAGCGGGCCGCGCACATGGGCCAGAAACACGTCGACCACTTCGTTTTCGACCATGCTGTTGCCCACATCCGCGTGGTATTCCAGCCGATGCCGGTATTCGGGGTATAGGCCGGTGATCCCCAACTCCTCGCGCAGGCGGCGCACCGCGCAGGCGGACGAGCTTTCGTTCCAGTCGGGATGGGTGCAGCAGGTATTCGCCCAAAGGCCGGGGGTGTGGTATTTGCCCAGCGCCCGGCGCTGCAGCAGAATTTCGGTGCCCCGCACGACAAAGACCGACACCGCCTTGTGCTTGAGGCCCCTCTCATGCGCCTCGAGCTTGTCTACGGGGGCCAGTACTCCGTCCACCCAGGCCGGGATCATGATTCCCATCTTTCGTCTCCTGCTGCCGATCCGCCTGCCCGGCGGGAATGTAGGATTGTGCTGCGGCCGGATCGGCTTGGCGTTGCGGTGCATGATCTGTTGCGCCGCCGACCCCAAAGTGGCCGCGATGCTGCATCAGATCAACCGCACGAAAGGCCGCAGGGGCTGCGGCCTTTCGTCCTTGATGGTCATGTCCTTGGGGTCAGGCGTTATTCGCCGGATACGCTGAGGATATAGGCGTACACGTCCTCGCCGCCTTTTTTCAGCTTGAACGTCATTTTCGACTTGGCCGATGTTTCGCCCAGATAGTCTTTCAGAAACGCTTTGGGGTCCTGCGAATAGGCGACAAAGGTTTCTTCATCCCAGACCAGCCCGTTTTCACCCGCCGCAACGATGCTGTCCCCGTATTTGAACCCTTCAAACGTACCAGCCGTGCGGCCTTCGATCCCATACAGGTTCGGGCCGGTTTTGCCGCCTTTGACAATCACTTCACCCGCGGGGTCCGCGATCATGTGGCAGGATTTGCACTTGTTGAAGGTCTTCTTGCCAGCTTCTGCGTCACCTTCGGCATAAGCGGGTACGGCCAGCAGGCCGACAATTGCAGTAGCGAGGATGCGATTCATAGTCATAGCTCCAATACAGTTTGGCTGCCAAGACAGGACCGCCGAGACAGCAGAGAGTCAACGCGCGGATTGCCGCGTGGTGGCTCTTGGTAGCGGCAGCAATTTCGCCGCGCCTTAACTTATGTCATGTAATTCGGACCAGCAGGGCAAAAGGTCACCCGGGGCAGGCGACGCCATGTAAACCGCCCGCGCAATCGCCCGCGCCAGACACAGCGAAGCCGCATGCCCGATCAGGCCTAGCTGCGCATCTGTGTCGGGTACACGCTGTCCGGCACTGACCCCGAACACCAGATCGCCGTCGCCGGGCGTGTGCGATGGGACAACCGAACGGGCGATGCCGTCATGGGCGGCGACGGCCATGCGGTGGCACTGCGCTTTGGTCAGACGCGCATCGGTGGCGACGATGGCGATTGTCGTGTTGCCACGCTCGGCATTGGCCGGTCCGACAAGCTGCGCCTTGCGGCTGACAGGGGCGCGGCCAAGGCCCGATGCAGGGTCTGGTCCCAGCCCGCCGAATTCATCGCCGACCTCGAAAGGTGCGGCCCAGAAATGCCGGTCGCCGGGCGTCGTGACACTGCCCAGCGGATTGGCGGCCACCAGCGCGCCGACCGTGATGCCGCCATCCAGCACCAATGAGGCCGAACCGAGCCCGCCCTTATGCATCGCCGCAAGCGCCCCGGTTCCTGCGCCAACCGATCCCAAAGCGAAATCCCGGGCTGCGTTTTCAAAACCGGTCCGGCCCAGGGCACGATAGGGGTTTTCAGACCAGTTCTTGTCGCCGCCGTTCAGCAGGTCGAACAGGATCGCGCCAGGAACAATCGGCACTCTGACTTCGCCAACCGGATAGCCCCGGCCCTGCGCCCTGAGCGCGTCCGACACCCCGGAACAGGCGTCCAGCCCGAAAGCCGAGCCCCCGGAGAGCGTGATCGCATCCACGTGTGAGACGGATTTGTCCGGGGCCAGCAAATCGGTTTCCCGTGTTCCGGGCGCGCCGCCCATCACGTGAACCGAAGCGGTGAAGGGCTGATCCGCTGTCAGGACAGTTGTGCCCGATTTCAGCGCGGCGTCCTGCGCGTTGCCGACCTTCAGGCCGGGGATATCGGTGATCAGGTTGCGGGGTCCAGGGGTCATTTTGATCTTTACTGTGGGCGGGGAAGCGCGCGGGCGCGCGCTGCCTTCGGCGAGAGTATTTGTGAAAAGATGAAGGGACGGGTCAGATGCATCGGCCTCCGTCCACTTCAAGCGCCGCGCCGGTGATCATGCTGGCCTCGTCCGAGCACAGGAACAGGGCGGCGTTGGCCATGTCTTCGGGGGTCGAGAAGCGGCCCAGCGGGATGGTCGACAGGAATTTGGCGCGAATCTCGGGCGTGTCTTCGCCCATGAAGGATTTGAGCAGGGGCGTTTCGCCCGCCACCGGGCAGATCGCGTTGACGCGGACGCCCGAGGGGGCGAGTTCCACCGCCATCGTTTTCGTCGCGGTAATCATCCAGCCTTTGGAGGCATTGTACCAGTTCAGGTTCGGGCGCGGCGACAGGCCAGCGGTTGAGGCCACGTTCAGGATTGCTCCGGCACCGCGCTGTTTCATCGCAGGCACGAAGGCGCGTGCCGTCAGATAGACCGATTTCATGTTCACGCCGAACACGCGGTCGAAGTCGTCTTCGCTGACCTCTTCCAGCGGGGTCGGCAGGTGGGTGATGCCTGCGTTGTTGACCAGAATATCAAGCGCGCCGAACCGGTCGCGGGCGGCATCGGCCAGGGTCTGCACGGATGCGCTATCGGACACATCGACCTGCTGCGGGCTGGCCTGCGCGCCCAAAGCGGCGGCCATGTCCTGCGCCGCGGTGCCGTTGATATCGGCGATGATCACCTGCGCGCCCTCGGCCACGAATCGCTGCGCGATGCCTGCGCCAAACCCCGACGCGCCGCCTGTCACGATTGCGGTTTTTCCCTCAAGCCGCATGGCTTAACCTCCCCGTCGCCTGTACGCGGCAGAGTAGCGATGCCCCGGCGAGATACCAGTTCAATCTTCCGACACCTTGCCGCGCAGTGCTTTGACGTCGGAACGCGCTTTCTTTGCCGCCAGCCGCCGTTTCACCGAGCCATAGGTGGGCTTGGTGGCGATCCGGCGTTTCGGTTTGACCAGCGCGCGGGTGATCAGGTCGGCCAGACGGGTGCGGGCAATCTCGCGATTGCGGGCCTGGCTGCGGGTTTCCTCGCACTGGATGATGATCGCGCCATCCTTGGTCCAGCGGCGACCGGCCAGCCGTTTCAGCCGCGATTTGACCGGATCGGGCAAAGAGGGCGAGCGCGCAGCCTCGAACCGCAGTTCCACAGCGGTCGAAACCTTGTTCACGTTCTGCCCGCCGGGACCGGAGGAGCGTACAAAGCTCTCGGTCACTTCCCAGTCCTGCAGGATGATATCGTCGGTGATGCGCAACATGAGGCGGACCTTACCTGCCACGCGCGGAAACAGAAAGGGCCGCCCCGGCGGGACGGCCCTTCGAAAGTTCAGGAGGTCGGGTCGGTTAGATCAATCGACCAGCCGGAGCGAACGCTCCGCCAAGGGCTGCCCTAGCAGGCGATCCCCCCGGTTGTTCCGACACCTCTCTCCAATCTCTTTCTCGACACTGGATCACCTCCTTTTCTAGCTGTTGCGGTTACCTTTGAGAGTGACACAAGTTGTGCCAATCTCAAAGCGTTTTCTTACGCGGGCTGTGCGGCGGTCAGGCGGGCGACAATCACCTTGAACGGGATCAGGGCGATCAGCGCCAGCGACAGTTTCACCAGCCAGTCGGCAAAGGCCAGCGTCACCCACAGCGGGGCCATCGGGCCGGACAGCATGAAGGGCACCGGTTCCCACGCCCAGTTGATCGCGGCGTCGGCATTGGCCCCAAAGAATGTGACCGAGGCGGAAAAGGCGATGGTGAAGAACAGCGCGGTGTCCAGCGCCGAGCCCACAAGGGTCGACACCAGCGGCGCGCGCCACCAGCGGCCGCCGCGCAGCGAATTGAACACGGTCACGTCGGTCAGTTGCGCGATCAGGAAGGCGGTACCCGAAGCCACGGCAATCCGCAGCGGCACGGCGGCATAGGTGAAGCCATCGCCCTGCAGCATGATCTGGCTGCCGATCAACGAGCAGATGATGCCGGTGATGAAGCCTGCGAAAACGACCTTGCGGGCAGTGGCCACGCCGTAGACGCGGTTCATGATGTCGGTGACCAGAAAGGCCAGCGGATAGGTGAAGGCACCCCAGGTCAACAGCCCGTCAAAGATCAGGAACTGGACCAGAATGTTCGAGGCCACGACGATGGCGGCCATGGCAAGGATGCCGGGAATGTAAGCGCGTTGCATGTTTTGATGCCCGTTTTGACAAGGTAGCGGCGACTTGGCCAAGGGCTCATCCCAAGGCAGGCCGTGCGTTTAGACCTTTGCAGGGGCCCTGTCAATCGGGCAGCAGATATTCGACCAGTTCGGTGCGCTGCAGGGACAGAAAGTTATCGTCCGAGATCATCGTGGCGCGCAGCCGGCCCTGATCGTCGCGCCAGACCGACAGCCCTTCGAGGTTGTCATGGGTGCCGGTGGCGGTTTCAAACAGAACCTCCTCGGCACTGGGTTGGTCGTCGGTGAGGGTCCAGCGCCGCAGGCGCGACCGGAAGCCGGGCACGGACACCGCGCGTTCCAACACATAAAACCGCCCGTCCGGGCCGAAATCGGCGGATACGGGCAGGAACTTGCCCCGCTGCGGCAGAACAAAAGGCGTGGTCCACACCCGCCCGTCCCAGCGGTACACCGGGATGTCGCCCTGTTCGGTGCGGCTTTTTTCGGTCAGGGTGTAAAGACGGGCCTGGTCGTCGATGGCCAGCCCCTCGAACGAACCATTGCCATCCAGCCGGTCAAACGCCGCAGGGCGTGGCAGAACGCGGGCCGTGCTGCCCGGTGCCGCGTAATAGGCCACGCGGTGGACCCCTTCGAACGAGATGTAGAAGCCGCCATCCGGCGCAATCGCGATCCCCTCGGAATCGCCGACATAGCCCGGCAGTCTGCGCCCGGTGCTGGACAGAACCGGCCAATGTTCTGAAATCCGAAGGCCCGTGATCCGGTCCCCGTCCCGTTCGATCTGCGCCGAGGCCAACAGGGCGCGGTCGCTCAGCACCATCGCGTCGCGCCCGTCCGCTGAGAGATGCAGCGCCGAGAACCCTCCGAACCAATCGGCGCTGTGGTGCCACGTAAAACTGTCCAGCAGGGTTGCGGTTTTGACCTCAACCGCCTGCACAGGCAGGGCCAGCAGCAAAGCCGCAATCAGTTGGACTGCAAAACAGCGGCGCATTGCTGGGGCAGATCGGCCAGCCGGTATTCCCGGCGTTTCTTGGGCGGCGGGGCGTTCGGGTCGGGGGGCGGCGGGTTCAGGATATTCTGCACCCATTGCTGCGCCTCGGCGCAGCCATCGCCCTTGGGCGGCGGGTCCTGATTGACGCAGCCGCGCGAGCCGCGCGGGCATTTCAGGCGCACGTGGAAATGATAGTGATGCCCCCACCACGGCCTGATTTTGCGCAGATAGGCCTTGTTGCCCTTTTCATCGTTGCACATCTGAACTTTGGCGCCGGGAAAGACAAAGATCCGCGCCACGCGCTTGTCCTTTGCGGCCTCGCGCAGCACCGCATGATGCTGTTTGGTCCAGTTGCCGTTCACATAAGCCCCGCCCGCGCGGCGCAGGGAGATGGACGAGATATTCTCGCGCGCCTTGCGGCTCAGCCGCATGTTGTCGCCGGGCAGCATCCAGATATCGATATCCAGACCCAGCTGATGCGAGCGATGGCCCGAGGTCATCGGCCCGCCCCGCGGCTGGCTGATATCCCCGACATAAAGCCCGTTCCACCCCGGCTGTTTCGCCGCAAACTTACTCAGGTCCTGTACATAGTCGATCGCCTGCGGATGCCCCCAGTTGCGGTTGCGTGACAGGCGCATGGCCTGCCATGTCGGCCCCGTTTCCGGCAACTGCACCGACCCGGCGGCGCAACCGCGCGAATAACTGCCGAAAGCGGCCGGTTTTTGCTGCGAGTTGACCTTTTGCGCCCCGAACAATTGCTTGGCCAAGGGTTGCGCACCCGCCGCCCCGGCCAGTGTCATTGCGGCCAGAACGGCCAGAAAACGTAATAAAATCATCTGCTCTGATCCCCTTCCGGCCTCACCCAGCGCATCAGGATTAGGCCCAGAATAAACAACCCGATGATCGGTGACACCCCCAGACGCGCGTCTCCGGTCACGGTTGTGGCAATCCCGATCAGCAGCGGCGCGGCAAAGGCGGTGGCGCGGCCCGACAGGCCATAAAGGCCAAAGCTTTCCACCGGCGCGTCGGGATCGGTATGGCGCACCATCAGCGACCGGCTGGCCGATTGCAGGATGCCACCCATGCCCCCGATCAGGATGCCGCAGCCAAAGAACACGATGTCCGGCAGGCCCGATCCTGCGGGCAGCGAGATGCCGAAAATCTGCGTCCGGTCCATCGACACAACGGTCAGGCAGACAAAGATCAGCACCCAGATCGCCACCAGAATCACCGGTTTAGGGCCGTATTTCTTGTCCGCCTTGCCTCCGATCCAGGCAAAGAGGGCCGAGGCCAGAACGCTGACAATGCCAAAGACGCCGATCTTGATCAGCCCCCATTCCAGCACCAGCCGCGCATAGATGCCACCGAAGCTGTAAAGCCCGTTCAGCGCATCGCGGTAGAACATGGACGAGCCCAGATAGGTCGCCAGACTGACCCGGTGGCGCAGGTCGGAGATGGATTTGCCCAACAGCCGCAGCGCCTGACCCAGCGATCCCTGCTTGCCGCTGTCCGGATCATCCCGCACCCACAGGAAGTACGGCACCATGAACAGGATGAACCAAATGGCGGTAAACGGCCCGACGAACCGCGTGCCCTGCTGCTGCGCCGCGTCCAGCCCAAAGGCCGGATCAATCCCGATCAGGGTCTTGCCGTTGGGCTGTTCGACAAACAGCGTCAACATGATCGCCAATGAGATCAGCCCGCCGAAATAGCCAAAGGCAAAGCCCGAACCCGAAATCTCACCCACCTCATCGTCATCGCCCAGTTCGGGCAGTTGCGAGTTGATGAAGATCAGCGCGTATTCGGCCCCCACAAAGCCCAAACCAAAGGCCGACAGCATCAGCCACATATTCGACCCGTCCGGCATCGTGTACCACAGCGCGGCCGAGCCCACCGCGTACATCACCGAAAACGCGAAAATCCACGGGATACGCCGCCCCGAGACATCCGCCATCGCGCCCAGAAAGGGGGCCCCGAACGCGATGATCAATCCGGTTATGGTCAGGCAGTTGGCCCAGACCGTCTGCGCCCGCGCTGCCGCCGCCTGCGCATCCAGACCGGTGCCTGCGAAATACCCCGCCGCAACCCCGGCAAAGTAGGGCCCGAACACAAATGTCACCAGCAATGAGTGATAGGGCTGCGATGCCCAGTCAAAAAACCACCAGCCCCAAATGCGCCTGCGCCTGGAAATCTCAGCCATGACTGCCCCTGTTATCGTTGATTTCATAAGACGGGGCTTTGGGGCAATTCGCAAGCGTTCTGTTGGCGCGCACTTGCTCTTTGACGCGGGGGCGCTTAGGTCTCAGGGCAATTGAAGACCGGAGGGCCCATGCTGTCGCTGATCCAAATCCTGCTGCTGATCCTGGACATTGTCTGGTTCATCATCCTTGCCCATGTGATCATGAGCTGGCTGATCAACTTTCAGGTGCTGAACCTGCATCAGCAACTGGTGGCGCAAATCTGGTACGGGCTGAACCGCTTGTTAGAGCCTATCTATGGCCCGATCCGCCGTATCCTGCCGAATATGGGCGGGCTGGATCTGACGCCTCTGGTCGTTCTGATTGCGGTTTACGCGCTGCGGATCATCCTGATCAACAATGCGGTCTATTTCGTCTGACCTCTTGTTCACCGAATCTTAGTATGTGATTGTCCTGTCTTAAGAGCAGATAAACCTTAATACAGGGCCTCCCGACGCATGTTCGACTCCGCACCCTTGTTGCGAGACGTCTTTGGATTCGACGCCTTCCGCCCCGGGCAGGAAGAGATTGTCGATGCCGTGACCTCGGGCGAAAACGTGCTGGCGATCATGCCCACCGGGGGCGGAAAATCCTTGTGTTTCCAGCTGCCTGCCCTTTTACGCGACGGGGTGACGGTGGTAATCTCGCCGCTGATTGCCCTTATGCGCGATCAGGTGCGCGGATTGCAGGAAGCGGGCGTTGAAGCCGGGGCGTTGACCTCGGGCAACACGCCCGAGGAAACCGACGCTGTGTGGGAGGCGCTGGAGGCCGGACGCCTGAAGCTGCTCTACATGGCCCCCGAACGTCTGGCCGCGGGGTCGGCCTTGGGTATGCTGCGCCGGATCAATGTCAGCCTAATTGCAGTCGATGAGGCCCATTGCGTCAGCCAATGGGGTCACGATTTCCGCCCCGACTACCTGCGGATCGGAGAGCTGCGCCGCGCCTTGGGCGTGCCGCTGGCTGCCTTCACCGCCACGGCGGATGCAGAAACGCAAGACGAGATTGTCGAGAAACTGTTCGACGGCACCGCGCCGCGCAAATTCCTGCGCGGGTTCGACCGGCCCAATATCCATCTGGCCTTTGGTGCCAAGGACGGACCGCGCAAGCAGATCCTCGACTTCGCCTCTGCCCGAAAAGGGCAATCCGGCATCGTCTATTGCGGCACCCGCAACAAGACCGAGGTGCTGGCGCAAGCCCTGCGCGCCGAAGGGCACTCGGCCTGCCACTATCACGGCGGCATGGACCCCGAAGACCGCCGCATCGTCGAGACCCGCTTCGCCCGCGAGGACGGGTTGATCGTCGTCGCCACCGTGGCCTTCGGCATGGGTATCGACAAGCCCGACATCCGCTGGGTCGCCCATGCGGACCTGCCCAAATCCATCGAAGGGTACTATCAGGAAATCGGCCGCGCCGGGCGCGATGGCGGCCCTGCGGAAACACTGACCCTGTTCGGCCCCGACGATATCCGCCTGCGGCGGTCCCAGATCGACGAAGGGCTCGCCCCGCCGGAACGCCGCATGGCCGATCACGCGCGGCTGAACGCACTGCTGGGTCTGGCCGAGGCGTTGGTCTGCCGCCGCCAGACCTTGTTGGGCTATTTCGGTGAACAGGCCGCGCCCTGCGGCAAATGCGATCTGTGCGACACGCCTCCGGAAGTGTTCGACGGCACCACCCCGGTCCGCATGGCCCTGTCCGCCATCCTGCGCACCGAGGAATGGTTCGGCGCGGGCCATCTGATCGACATCCTGCTGGGCAATGAGACCGACAAAATCCGCGCCCGCCGCCATGACAACCTGCCGACCTACGGCATCGGCAAAGACTGGTCGCGCCCGCAATGGCAGGCGATTTTCCGGCAGATGATGGGCCACGATCTGGTCCGCCCCGACCCCGACCGCCACGGCGCGCTGCGCATGACCGAGGCGGCCAAGCCGATCCTGAAAGGCGCGGCGCAGATCGACCTGCGCAAGGATACCATCCGCAAAGCCACCCGCCGCCCCGCCGTCAAGGCCATGGTATCCGAGGAAGACGCGCCGCTGCTGTCGGCGCTCAAGGCCAAGCGCCGCGCGCTGGCGGAATCCCAGCGGGTTCCGGCCTATGTCATCTTCCCCGACCGCACCCTGATCGAAATGGCCGAGACCCGCCCGATGACCCTGGACGACATGGCCCGGATCGGCGGCGTGGGCGCGAAAAAGCTGGAACGCTATGGCGACACCTTCTTGGAAGTGATCGCCGGAGAGGCCGAAGCGGTCCACCCCGCTCGCCGCAAGCTGGCGGGCCGGGAACAGGGCGAGATCTATGACCAGTTGCTGGCCGTTCAGAACGATCTGGCGCGCGGGCCCGACGGCATCGACAAACCGCTGACCTGCACCGCCTCGCAACTGGCGAAGGTGGCGCAGCTGCGCAGCGATGATCCGCGCGGGATGGAGCAGGTGCTGGGCGACCGCCGCCACGAAAGGTTCGGGGCCGCCTTTCTGGACGTGCTGCGGCAGGCGGGCTAGGTAGCAGCCAACAGGCAAGGAACGAGGGCGGATATGCTGACAGTGATTTCCCCGGCCAAACGGCTGGACTGGGCCGAACGCGACGTTGCGATCACGCAACCCGATTTTCAGAACGACGCGATCCGGCTGTCGAAAACCGCCCGCAACCTGACACTGGGCGATCTGAAAAAGCTGATGGACCTGAGCGATGATCTGGCCCGCCTGAACCGCGACCGCTATCGCGCGTTTTCCGATGCGCCGGGCACGGACGTCACCCGCCCCGCCGCGCTGGCCTTTGCAGGCGACACGTATCAGGGTCTGGAAGCGGCCTCGCTGGATGCCGAGGAGCTGGCCTGGGCGCAGGACCACCTGCGCATCCTGTCCGGCCTTTACGGGGTGCTGCGCCCGCTGGACGCGATTCAGCCCTACCGGCTTGAGATGGGCAGCAGGCTGAAAACCCGGCGCGGCAAGAACCTGTACGAATATTGGCGCGATCAGCTGAGCAAAGCCCTGAACGCGCAGGCCGGCGAGATTGGCAGCGATGTGCTGATCAACTGCGCCAGTCAGGAATATTTCGGCGCGGTCGATCTGAAAGCGCTGAACCTGCGGGTGATCACGCCGGTGTTTATGGAGGACAAGGCGGGCACGCCCAAAATCGTCAGCTTCTTCGCCAAAAAGGCACGGGGCGCGATGGCGCGGTATATCATCCAGCATCGCCTGAGCGACCCGAAAGGCCTGCTGGATTTCGACACCGGCGGGTACGCATACCGCCCCGACCTGTCGGATGAGGACAAACCGGTTTTCGTGCGCCCCTATCAGGCCTGATCCGACAGCGACGGGTCGCAGGGGGCCTGCGTGGCCGTTTTGCCTTTTTGGTCCGAGGTTAGTATCCGGCGCTGGCCAATCCCGCCACCGGGTCTTAACCCTGTAGGGTTGTCCGATGCCGTCATACCAGCGCGCCACTTTCCCCTGTTCCGCAACTGGCAGGGCGGGGCGTTTTAAGGCTGATACGACCCTTACCGGTCACAGGCTGCGTTTCGCTGGTCGGATGCAGACCGGGGCACGGCCTTGCGCTGGGATGGAACAAGGCCAGACCCTGCATGTACACGCCAAACCCTTCGGCAATGTGGCATTGCCACGTCGTGATCCCGGTGCAGACGCTCAAGTCCGGTGACGCGTTCGTGGAACGCACCCATCACCCGCATATCAGCACAGCGGATGGCACTCTCGCCCAAGGCGCGCGAGGGCGGAATTCGCGGATGTTTGACCTCCGCTCAACCCAAAACGCTTTGGGCTTGATCTGAGTCGAAATACGACGTCTCTCCCATTGGCCGACCGTGCATTTCGATAGAACTGCCTCAGACAAACGCAATACGCCTCAATCCGCCTGTTCAGGCTCTGCAGTCAACGGGCTGGCCTCCTTGGGCATATGCTGCCGGATCATCTGATGGATCAGGTTCTTGTGCAGCGGCTTCGTCATATAGTGATCCAGCCCGGCGGCCAACACGCCCTGATCGTCACCGGCCTGCGCATGGGCGGTCAGCGCCACAATCGGCACGTGCCGCCCGGTCTCGACCTCTTGCCGCCGGATTTCGGCGGTGGCCTGTTTGCCGTCCATGCCGGGCATCGAGATATCCATGAAGATCAGATCCGGGTCGAAGTCCCGATAAGCCTCGACCGCTTCGATCCCGTTATCGGCAAAGCGCAACTCGATGGACAGGTCCTTGACCATCTTCTTCAGGATCAACTGATTGGTCCGGTTGTCCTCGGCGGCCAGCACCCGCGTCAGGCGTTGGCCTGTGGGGGGTGCGCCCGGCGGTTCAGAGGGCGTGCCGGGATCGTCCTGCCCCCCCGGCTGCCTTGCAGGGCTCTTGAACGTTTTCAGTTTTGCATAAAGCTCGGCCCGTGGGATCGGCTTTTGCAGCACGCCTTCGATCAACTGGCGGGCCGGGTTTGCATGGATCAGAGCCGGATTGGCCGACATCACCACCACCGGCAGGTCCGCCCACCCCCGATCCCTGAGAAGGGTTGCCAGTTCCAGCGCATCCATGTCCGGCAGATCGTGATCGCAGAGCAGCAGATCGACAGAGGCGCTCATCTGCGACAGCGCGTCCCGGCCCGATGTGCAGACCGTGACCCGGACGCCAAGGCGGCCCAGTTGCTTGGTCAGGATGGCGCGGTTCACCACCATATCCTCGACAATCATGACATGGCTCAGATGCCCGGCCAGATCCGGCGGTGCGGGCTGGGCCCCTTCGGCAATCGGCAGCGACACCCGGAACCCGAAACACGAGCCCTGACGCGGTTCGCTTTCGACCCAGACCGTGCCGCCCATCAGGGTGATGAGGCGTTTGGTGATGGCCAGACCCAGCCCGGTGCCCTCAAAGCGGCGGTTCCGCTCATCCTCGACCTGATTGAACTCGCCAAAAATATCCGCGACCTTGTCGGCCTCGATCCCGATGCCGGTGTCTTCGATCGCCACATGAATGTCACAGCTTTGCCGGTCGGCATGCGGCACGCCCGTGACCCGCACCAGAACGTGGCCCCTGGCGGTGAACTTGACCGCATTGCCCATGAGATTGGTCAGAATCTGCCGGATGCGCCCGGGGTCGCCCATGAACAGCGTCGGCATGAACAGGTCGTAATCCACCAGCAGGTTCAGCCCCTTTTCGCGCACGCTGGGCTGCATCAGCATCGCGACCTCAAGGATACAGCGTTCAAGATCGAACTGTTCGGGGTGCAGGATCAGCTTGTCCGCCTCGATCTTGGAGTAATCCAGAACGTCGTTGATGATGACCAGCAGCGCCTCGCCCGAGTTGCGGATCGTGTTCACGTAAAGCCGCTGATCTTCGTCCATGGGCGTCTCAGACAGCAGTTCGGTCATCCCGACAATGCCATTCATTGGGGTCCGTATCTCGTGGCTCATATTGGCCAGAAAGGCCGATTTCGCCCGGTTTGCGGCCTCGGCCCGTTCGCGGGCGGCTTTCAGCTCGGCCTCATGCCGGACCGAGGCGGTGATGTTGAGCGCAAGGCTGACCACATCGCCGCTGTTGCCGCGCTGGTCGATCAGCCGGATATAGTGACCGTTCCACAATTGGATCACCACCGGCGGTGGGTTCGGGCGCGCCCAGCGGTCGAGCATTCTGGCCCGCCAGTCCGCCGCCGGTTCCGGGCCGATATCGACGATCCCCTCGGTCGTCAGCAGGTCCAGAATGCGGGGGTAGGAAATCCCCGACGCGACCTCATCCAGTCCTTCGAACACGCTCAGATAGGCCGCGTTGGCGCTGATAAGCTGGCTGCTGCCATCAAAGAATGCGAACCCGTCCTGAATGGTCTGGATCGAGTGCCACAGCCGCCGCTCGGCCAGTTCGATCTTGGCATTGGCTTCGGTCAGATCGGATTTGACCTTTTCGTTCTCATCCCGGACGGTTTCAACCTCGGCCTGGGTTTCACCGATGCGTTTGGTCAGAGCGATGGCGTGGCGGCCCAGCTTGCGGTTGGCGGCGGACAGTTCCGCCTGTTTCAGATGCCGCAACCGCTCAGCCGCCAGCCGCGCGCGTCGTTCCTGTGCCAATTTGTTTGCAAGACTCATTTTTTCGCGATTCCGGATCAGCCTGCGGCCACCATCGCGGCAGAGCGTGAAAAAGTGTTTAAGCCGTTGCGCAACCGGCGCGCGCCATGCAAGGCTGAGTGCAAAGAGGAGGCCGCAATGCACCGCTTTGCCCTGATTTCAATTACTTACGTTTTTCTGCATCTTATTCTTCCCGCAGTCGTCTGGGCGCAAAACGCAGTGCCCGAGTTTCGCTATATCGCCACGCGGGATGCGGATTTTTACGGCTCGGATCTGGATGCGCTGTTCGATACGGACCTGAAATCCTGCATTCAGGCCTGCTCGGCCAATGACCTTTGCACCGCCTTCACCTACAATTCCCGGTCCAATGCGTGTTTTCCCAAAAGCGGGGTGAACCGTCAGGAGGCATATGAGGGCGCGCTGTCTGCCCGCAAAGCCTTGACGCCTGAATCGACCCTAACATTGGGAAAAACGCAGGCAGATGCGCTGGATATCCTGCGGGCCGCCGACCTGAGTCAGGCCGAAAAACAAGCGCGTGACCTTGGCTTTTTCCATCCTGCAGGCGGGTATGATCTGGAAACCGTTCTGGATGCAGCCCGTAGTGCAGGCAACGTGACGCAGGCGATGCAGTGGACAGGCGTTGCCGTGTCGCTCAGCGATGCGCCGGATTTGTGGGTCGAATATGCACGGCTGCTGCTGGCGATGAATCCGTCGGATTGGAACGAAAAACGCGCCCTGCGCGGCCGCGCGCTGAATGCGGCGATCAACGGGTATCTGCGGTCCGACACGCAAGGCGCGCAGGTCGCGGCGCTGATGACCCTTGCAGAAGCGCTGGAACAGGTTGAGCGTGGCCGGGATATGATCCCGGTTCTGCGGCTGGCCGAACAGTTGCAACCGCGCGAGGATGTGCTGGCCGCGCTGAACGATGCCATCGGGAAATACGGTTTTCGGGTGCTGGACAGCACGGTGGAAAGCAATGCCGAGGCCCCGCGCATCTGCGTCACCTTCTCGGAACCTCTGGTCAAGGCCGGGGTCGATTACGACCCCTTCGTGCAGCGCAGTGCTGAGGGGCTGATCGTGCAGGTCGACGGCTCGGGCCTGTGCGTCGATGGTGTGGCGCATGGCGAGCGGTACCGGCTGACCCTGCGCGCGGGCCTGCCTGCGGCCTCGGGCGAGGTGCTGAACCGCAATGTGGACCTAACCCATTACGTGCGCGACCGCGCGCCCTCAGTCCGGTTTCCGGGGCGCAGCTATGTGCTGCCCAAATCCGCCGACGCTGCCCTGCCGGTCGAGACCGTGAACCTGTCGGAACTGGACCTGACCCTGCGGCGCGTCAGTGACCGCAACCTGCTGCGCGCGGTGCAACAGGATTTCTTTGGCCGCCCGCTCAGCCAGTGGCAAGAGCGGGAGTTTTCGGACGAGATTGCCGAGGATATCTGGACCGGCACCGCCGAGGTTCCAACCCGGCTGAACCAGACCATGACCGCCCGCCTGCCGATGGCCGAGGCGATCACGGACCAGCCCGCCGGTATCTATGCGCTGACCGCGCGGGTTCCGGGGGCCGATCCCTATGACGATCCCGGCGCGACCCAATGGTTCGTGCTGACCGATCTGGGCGTCAGCACGGCGCTTGGAACCGACGGCCTGCATGTGACGGTGCGCGGGTTGCACGACGCCCTGCCGCGCGCGGGGATCGAGGTTTCTCTGGTGTCCAAGGCCAACGCGGTGATCGCCACATCACTGACCGATGCCACCGGCTATGCAAGGTTCGAAACCGGCCTGACCCGCGGCACCGGGGCCAGTGCGCCGGCGCTGGTGATGGCCGCCGACGGCGATCGGGACTTCAGCTTCCTGTCCCTGACCGACCCGGCCTTTGACCTGTCCGATCGCGGGGTCGAGGGGCGCGCGCCTGCGGGCCCCGTCGATGTGTTCCTGACCACAGACCGGGGCGCTTATCGCGCCGGTGAGGTGATCCACCTGACCGCCCTGTCCCGCGATGCCGAGGCGCAGGCCATCGACGGCCTGCCGCTGACCGCGATTCTGTATCGCCCCGATGGGGTGGAATACCGCCGCTTCGTCTCGGATGGCGGCGTTGCCGGGGGGCATGTATTTGCCCTGCCTGTCGCAGCCGACGTGCCGCGCGGGGCCTGGAAGATAGAGGTCAAATCCGATCCCAAGGGCGATGCTCTGGCCCGGCAAACGGTGCTGGTCGAAGACTTCCTGCCGGAACGCATTGATTTCACCCTGTCCCTGCCCGACGCGCCCCTTCGCCCCGGCGACAGCCCGCCCCTGCGGATCGACGCGCGGTATCTGTTTGGCGCGCCGGGCGCGGACCTGAGCATCGACGGGCAGATGATCGCCCGTGCATCCGACAGCGTTCCGGGATTCGAGGGCTACCATTTCGGTCGTTATGACGCGGATATTCAGACCAAGAGCACCTATTTCGGCGATGCCCGCACGGATGCCGCCGGTCAGGCCACGGTTGCGGTAAAAATTCCTTTGTTAGAGACCGAAGGCAGACCCGTTGAGGCCACCGTGATCGCCCGTCTGGCCGACGGATCGGGCCGCCCGGTGGAGCGCAGGTTGGTCGCCCCTGTCCAGCCCTCGCAACCGGTGATCGGCGTCAAACGCCTGTTCGACGATGTGATCCCCGAAGGCACCGAGGCCGCGTTCCAGATCGTCGGCCTGTCGCCTGATCTGACCCCCAGCCCGATGCGCCTGCGCTGGACCCTGAACCGGGTCGAGACGCGCTATCAGTGGTATCAGCTGTACGGCAACTGGAACTGGGAACCCACCACGCGCCGCACGCGCATCGCCACGGGTGAGGTCGATTTCACCGCCGACCCGCTGACACTGACCCAACCGGTCGATTGGGGCCGGTATGAGCTGGTGGTGCAAAGCGTGGGTGGCGCCTATGCCGAAACGGCGGTGGATTTCTACGCGGGCTGGTATCAGGGCGGTGATACTTCGACCACGCCGGACCGGTTGGAGCTGTCGCTGGACCGCGACAGCTACCGTGCAGGCGACACGGCGCAGTTGCGCATCGTCCCGCGTATGGCGGGGGTGGCGCAGATCGAGGTTCTGTCGAACCGCCTGATCCAGCGCCAGATGATCGAGGTGCCCGAAGGCGAAACCGTGATCCCCATCGAGGTCACACAGGATTGGGGCACCGGGGCCTATGTCACTGCGACGGTGATCCGGCCCATGGATGTGTCTGCCGGGCAGAACCCCGCGCGGGCCCTGGGCGTGGCCCATGCCGCGGTTGATCCGGTGGGGCGCAAGCTGGATGTGACGATTGACGTCCCAGCCGTCACATCCCCGCGCCAGACGCAAAAAGCCCGTATCAGGGTCGAAAACGCAGGTGAAGGCGACCCGGTCTGGTTGACACTGGCCGCCGTGGACGTGGGTATCCTGAACCTGACCGGATTTGAAAGCCCTGATCCGCAGACGCATTACTTCGGCCAGCGACGGCTGGGCGTCGACCTGCGCGATGTCTATGGCCGCCTGATCGACGGCATGAATGGCGCGATGGGCACGGTCCGCTCCGGCGGCGACGCCGATAACGGGCTGCGGCGGCAATCTCCGCCGCCGACACAGGACCTGATGGCCGTGTTCAGCGGCCCCGTGCAGGTTGACGCAAACGGAGAGGCCGAGGTCGATATCCCCCTGCCCGCCTTCAACGGCACCGTGCGCCTGATGGCGGTGGCGTGGTCACGGGCGGCGGTGGGGCAGGCCGAGGCCGAGATGATCGTCCGCGATCCGGTGGTCGTCACCGCCAGCCTGCCGCGCTTTCTGGCCCCGGGCGATCAAAGCCGCATGCTGCTGGAAATTGTCCATGCCGATGGCGCCGCCGGAGAGATGGCGCTAGGGCTGGTCTCGTCACGCGGGCTGGAGTTGGGGGAGGTCCCCAACAGCTTTGCCCTGGAAGAAGGCGGTAAGGCCGTGTTCGACATCCCGATCCGCGCCATTGCGGTCGGCGATCCCGAAATCGGCGTCTCCATCACCACGCCGGACGGGCGCGACCTGACACAAACCCTGCGGATGCCGGTGCGCGAGAATGACCCGGTTGTGGCCCTAACCCGGCGGTTTTCGCTGGGTTCCGGCGACAGTTTCCTGTTCTCGCAGGATGTCTTTGACGGGTTCCGCCCCGGCTCGGCCAAAGCAATCCTGTCTGCCGGACCGCTGGCAAAGTTTGACACGCCCGGCCTGCTGGACCGGCTGGATCGCTACCCCTATGGCTGCACCGAGCAGATCACCAGCCAGGCGCTGCCACTTTTATACCTGTCTTCGGTGGCTCAGGCCACGGGGCTGGGCGACGGACCGGAGATGGATCAGCGCATCGGCACCTCGATCCGCAGCATCCTGTCGCGGCAAGCCTCGAACGGAGCATTCGGCCTGTGGCGCGCGGGCAGCGGTGATTTCTGGCTGGACGCCTATGTGACCGACTTCCTGTCACGCGCACGGGCGCAGGGGCATGCCGTCCCGGATCGCGCTTTTGCGCAGGCGATGGACAACCTGCGCAACCGCATCAACTATGCGCCCGATTTCGACAAGGGCGGGCAGGACATCGCCTATGCGCTGATGGTTTTGGCGCGCGAGGGGGCAGCCGCCATGGGCGATCTGCGCTATTATGCGGATGTGAAGGGCGACGCCTTCGACACGCCCCTCGCCGCCGCCCAACTCGGTGCGGCGCTGGCATCTTATGGCGATCAGAGGCGCGCCGATGGCATGTTCGCCCGCGCCGCTCAAATGCTGGCCCGGCAGCCCGATCAGGCCCAGACCTATTGGCGCGCCGATTACGGTACAAACCTTCGCGATGCCGCCGGGCTGCTGACCCTAGCCGTGGATGCCGGAAGCGAGGCGGTGGATCGCGACGCTCTGGTCCAGCGCGTTGCCGCAAACGGCGCGCATCTGTCCACGCAGGAGGCCGCGTGGTCCCTGCTGGCAGCGCATGCGCTGGTCTCGGACCCCGCAGGGTCGGGCCTGATGGTCAATGGCGCGCCGGTAAATGGCCCCTTTGTGCAGGTTCTGGACGGCGCAGATGCGGAGGAACTGAACATCACCGCCGCAAGTGGAAGCCCCACGGACATCACCCTGACTGTCACCGGCATCCCACAAACCGCGCCGCCGGCGGGTGGCACCGGATACGCGATCCAGCGCGCCTATTACTCGATGGAAGGCGAACCGCTTGACCCGTCCGCTTTCACCGTCGGCGACCGGTTCGTGACGGTTCTGACGGTCACGCCGTTCGAGACTGGCGGCGCGCGGCTGATGGTGGACGACCCGCTGGCGGCGGGGATCGAGATCGACAACCCCAGCCTGCTGCGCTCGGGCGATGTGCGGTCGCTCGACTGGCTCGACCTGTCGGAGGCCACACATACCGAGTTCCGCTCGGACCGGTTTCTGGCCGCAATCGACCTGACCGACCGCCGCACCGTGACGCTGGCCTATGTGGCCCGCGCAGTCACGCCCGGAGAGTTCCACCACCCGGCCGCATCGGTCGAGGACATGTACCGCCCGCAGAACCGCGCCCGCACCGACACAGGCCGCGTTGTGGTCAGATGACTGGCAGAACCGCCATAGCCACCGCCCATTGGCGGCGTCTGGACCGGGAAGGCACCGACCGCTGCACCCTGTCGCGGCTGGATCACGGCTGGATGCTGGTCGGACAGGCGATCTGGCATGACGCAGGCGTCGATAGCGTCCTGACCTATGACGTGCGCTGTGCCCCGGACTGGCAGAGCCTGTCGGCCGATATCGGCGGAGAGGTGGACGGGCGCGAGGTCGCTCTGCGGCTGCTGCGCAGCGATGACGGCTGGGTTCTGAACGACGCGCCACAGGCCTGCGGTCCCGAATGCACCGACCTTGACCTCAGCTTTACCCCCGCGACCAATCTGCTGCCGCTGCGACGGCTTGCCCTTACAGAAGGGGGGGCCGCTCCGGTCAAGGCGGCCTGGCTGAAGCCGGATCTCGGGTCGGTGGCACAGCTTGATCAGGTCTACACGCGGCTGAGCGACGAAACAGTTCTGTATGCATCGGCAAACCACAAGACCGAACTGACCGTTCACCCCTCGGGCTTTGTCACCCACTACCCGGATCTGTGGGAGGGATGGGTCGATGCCTAGACCCGCACGCTGGCTGCTGACCCTTGCGGGGCTGCTCTACCTGACCGGATTTGCGCGGGACCGGGCCGAGGAGTGGGTGGATGCGACCGTCCTGCCCCCGGTTCTGGCCGAGACATCGGTCGAAATGCGCGACCGCAACGGAAGCCTGCTGAGCGTTTTCCCGGTTGCGGACGGGATCTGGCGGATGCGATCCGGCGCGGTCGATCCGACCTTCACCGATATGCTGATCCGGTATGAGGATAAGAGATTCCTGACCCATGCGGGCGTCGATCCGGTTGCGATGCTGCGCGCCGCCGGGCAATCGCTTTGGAACGGGCGTGTTGTCTCTGGCGGATCGACCCTGACCATGCAGGTCGCGCGGCTGATCGAGGACGGGTCAACCGGGCGGTGGAGTGGCAAAATCCGCCAGATCCGGGTCGCATTGGCCTTGGAGCAGCGGCTGACCAAGCAGCAGATTCTGAACCTCTATCTGACCCATGCGCCCTATGGCGGCAATCTCGAAGGCATCCGCGCCGGAACCCGCGCGTGGTTCGGCAAGGACCCCGCGCGTCTGACCCCGGCGCAGGCTGCGCTGCTGATTGCCTTGCCGCAATCGCCCGAGGCGCGGCGGCCCGACCGCAACCCTGACACTGCGCGCAAGGCGCGGGATCGCGTACTGGGCCGGATGCAGCGCTACGGGGTTCTGTCGGCGTCCGAAACGCGCAGCGCACTGACCGAAGCGATGCCCGCGCAGATGAACCCCTTTCCCCGCCTTGCCCCGCATCTGACCGAGCGCGCGCGACGCCAACACCCCGAGGCCAGCACACACGATCTGACCCTGAACGCAGACCTGCAGGCCCGGCTTGAACCGTTGGTTTCCCAAGCGGCATCGCGCGCTGGCCCCCATGTCTCGGGCGCGCTGTTGGTGGCGGATCACCAAAGCGGAGAGATTCTGGCCTCGGTCGGGTCGGCAGGCTATCAGGACGCACGGCTGGGGTTCGTCGATATGACCCGGGCGCTGCGCTCGCCGGGATCGACGTTGAAGCCGTTGGTTTACGGGCTGGCCTTCGATCAGGGGCTGGCCCATCCCGAGACGCTGATCAGCGACAGCCCGATGATGTTTGGCCGCTACGCGCCGCGCAACTTCGATGGCGTTTTCCGAGGTGATGTACGGGTGCGCGAGGCGCTGCAGATGTCGCTGAACATCCCCGTCGTGCGGCTGACTCATGAGTTGGGCCCAGCGCGGGTGATGGCAGCGCTGCGGGATGCCGGGACCGACCCGCGCCTGAGCGGCGGCGCGCCGGGGCTGGCTGTATCGCTGGGCGGTGTGGGCCTGAGCCTGCACGATCTGGTCCAGCTTTACGCGGCTCTGGCGGCAGGTGGGCAAAGCCCGACGCTGCACTCTGACATGCTGGCGGACGCCGTGACAACCAAGCGCATCCTGTCCGAGACCTCTGCCTGGCAGGTCGGGGATATCCTTGCCGGCCTGTCGCCGCCGCCCGGCGCGCCGACCAGCGGCTTGGCCTATAAGACCGGCACCTCTTACGGGCACCGGGATGCCTGGGCCATTGGCTTTGACGGGCGGCACGTGATCGGTGTCTGGCTGGGCCGCGCCGATGGGACCCCGGTTCCGGGCGCGTTTGGAGGCGATCTTGCCGCGCCCTTGCTGTTTGAGGCCTTCGGACATCTGAAACCCCCGCTGGACCCGCTGCCGCCCCCGCCGCCCGCGACCCTGATCGTGGGCGCGGCGCAATTGCCGCAGCCATTGCAACGCTTCCGCCCGCGTGATGCCGCGTTTGAGGCCGACCCGGCGGCCCCTGACCTGCTGTTTCCCCCGGATCGCGCTGTGTTAGAGACAAATGGCGCGCCCCTGACCGTCAAACTGCGCGGTGGTGTCGGGCCGTTTTCGGTTCTGGCCGACGGGGTTCCGGTTCTGACCGGCCAGCGCCGGCGCGAGTTCGAAATTCCCAATCCCGGCTCCGGATTTGCCGCGCTGGTGGTGGTCGATGCGCAGGGCCGGTCGGATCGCGTCTCGGTGCGGATCGACTAGGGCGTTTTGCGTTTTATCTGAGCCATTCTATCGAAATGCGCGGTCGACCGAAGAGAGAGGCAGCGCATTTCGATTCAAATCAAACGCAAAGCGCCCTAGCGACGCCCCTCACGCAGCCAGCCGCCCAGCAGGAAGCCCCCCGCCAGCAGCAGGACCAGCCAGGGCGGCAACAGCCCGGCCTGCGTGACATCGCGCGTCTCGTATGCGTTGCGCGGCGTCAGCCCGATCCAGCCGCGCCCCGCAGCGGGACGCCCGGCGCGGACGTTGCGGATGGAGGGCAACCCGTCCTCCAGCCGAATGACACCACCCCGCATCGAAGCCAGAAACGGTTCCAGAACATCCCCGGTCGCAATGGTGCGCTCGAATTCCTTTGGTGCGGCCGGACCAAGGCCGATCACCGCCATATGGTCGCCCTCCTGCAGGCGGTAGAGACCGATCTCGGGGCCGAAATACTGCGCCTCGAACCGGCCCGGCGATACCTCATCCAGCGTCACCTCAAGCGTTTCGCCGTTCGGGCGGGTGACGGTGACAGGCCCGACCTCATCCTCGAGCGTCTGGCGGATGATGCGCATGGACTGGCCGTTGGCTTCGGCCCACAGCGCCTCTTCCTCCAGCTCGGGCTCTTTCATCATCCAGTGGGCCAGACGGCGCAGCAGTTCCAGCTGCGGACCGCCGCCTTCGAAGCCCCTGCTCCATAGCCAGGCATGGTCCGAGGCCAGCATGGCAACGCGCCCCTCGCCCACACGGTCCAGAACCAGCAGCGGGCGTTCATCCACACCCGTCATCAGCACCTCGCCCGAGCGGTGCTTTACGTCGACCTGCCGCAGCCACGCGCCCCAATCCTCGGAATCGCCCAGATTGGTCGTCACCGGGTGGCGATGGCCCAGATCGCTGACCATCGGCACATAGCGTTCCTCGATCACCCGGGCCGAGGGTTGGGCCGGCAGGATCGGGGCCAGCGGCGACCGGAAGATACTGTCGGCGGTGGCGAAATCGGGACCGGCGGCGATCAGCACGGCCCCGCCGTCGTTGATGTAATTGGTGACGTTGTCCAGATAGATCGCGGGCAGAATGCCGCGCCGTTTGTAGCGGTCAAAGATGATCAGGTCGAAATCATTGATCTTTTCCAGAAACAACTCGCGCGTCGGGAATGCGATCAGCGACAGTTCATCCACCGGCACCCCGTCCTGCTTTTCCGGCGGGCGCAGGATGGTGAAATGCACCAGATCAACCGAGCTGTCGGATTTCAGCAGGTTGCGCCATGTCCGTCCGCCCGGATGCGGCTCGCCCGAGACCAGCAGCACCCGCAGCCGGTCACGCACGCCGTTCATCTGGATCAGGGCGGTGTTGTTGCGGTCGGTCAACTCGCCCTCGGCCTGCGGCACCGAGAATTGAATGACGTTGCGCCCGCCATGGGGCAGCGTGATCGGCAATTCGACATCCAGCCCGATGGGGATGTTGAACTGGTCCGGTTCACCCCCATCGACCGAGATTTCCAGCGGCGCGGTTGTGGCCCCCGCAGGGGCGGCCCCGCTGTCTTCGACGCGCAGGGTCAGGGTCACCGGTTCGCCGATAATGGCAAAGGCCGGGGCGTTGCGCACGATCAGGCGGCGATCCCAGTCGCTGTCGCGCCCGGTTTGCAAAAGGTGCATCGGCGCGGGCAGGTCGGGGGCCTGTTCAACGTCATGCACGATGCCGTCCGACACCACGAGGATACCGGCGATGCGGGCGCGGGGTTCCTCGGCCAGCGCGGCGTTCAGCGCGGCCATGACCTGCGTGCCCTCATCCCCGTCGCTGTCGCCGATGCTTATGCGGCGCAGTTCGGTGTTGTCGCGGGATTCGATCTCGGCGGCCAAGGCCTCGGCGGCCTCAGCCGTCTGATCAGCGCGGTCGGCCAGGGTCTGGCTGGCGCTTTCATCCTCGATCATCAGGACGATATCGGTCAGCGGCGCGCGGTCTTCGACCTGATAGACCGGGCCAGTGAGGGCCGCGATCACGACCAGAGCCGCCAGCCCCCGCAAAGCCCAGCCAGACAAGCCGCGCCACAGGGCCAGAAGGATGCCCGCAACCGCAATGGCCGCCACGATGGCCAGCACGGGCCACGGGATCAGCGGGTCAAAGATGACGGTTCCTGTCATTGTCCCAACCTGTCCAGAAGGGCGGGCACGTGCACCTGATCGGATTTGTAATTCCCGGTCAGCACATGCATCACCAGATTGACCCCAAACCGATTGGCCAGCTCGCGCTGGCGTTCACCCGCATAGCCGCGCCCGACCGGCAGCAGCGCCTGCCCGTTGCGGTCCACGGCCCAGGCCCCTGCCCAGTCATTGCCGCCGATCACCACCGGCGTCACATTGTCGTTGAGGTTGCGGAACGGCATGCCTTCGATCTGTTCCGCATCCATCGGTGCAGCCTCGACCCAGACCTCGGTGCCTGCGTAACGGCCCGGGAAATCCTGCAGCAGGTAGAAGGTACGGGTCAGCACGTGATCGCGTGGAATCGGCTCTAATGCAGGGATATTCAGCGGGCCTGCCAATTGCTGCAGCTTGCGGCCATTGGGGCTTGATGTGCCGAACCCGGCGATATCCGCATCCCGCGTGTCGAATAGGATCATCCCGCCCGAGCGCAGATAGGCGTTCAGCTTGGCATAAGCCTCGGTCGAGGGTTGCGGCTGATCCGGGGTAATCGGCCAGTAGAGCAGCGGGAAAAACGCCAGCTCGTCGCGCTCCAGATCGACGCCGATGGGCTCGGCCGGTTCGACCGAGGTGCGATAGAACAGCGTCTGCGCCAGCCCGCGCAGCCCGGCCTGCGCGATATCGTCCACCTGCGCATCGCCGGTCAGCACATGGGCCAGAACCAGCTCATGCGTTGCCGCCAGTGCAAAATCGGTCTCATCCGGGGTTTGCGCCTGCGCCTCGGGCACCAGCATCATTGCGCCCATCGCAACCGCCGCTGCGCGCGCCAGACCCAGCCGCCCGGACAGGGCCAGCGAGGCAATCACATCCACCGTCAGCAGGATCAGCGCAAGGCTCAGCAGGATGCCACCCAAAGGCGTTTCGGTTGTAACCTCCTGCCCCTTGATCGGCACGTCCGAGGGCCAGACCGCCGGTTGCAGCACCGCATCCTCGGCCAAAACATTCAGCGCCAGTTTCTGCTTGCCGCTTTCATAAAGACCCGGACGCAGATCGGGACCAAGCTGGCCGGACAGAAGCTGCACACCATCCACCCCTGCCAGATTACCCGCATCGGACAATGTGCCGAACCCGTCCATGATCTGAACCGGCTCCCACGTGGTGCCCTGCAACTGCGCCACCTGACGGGATTTCGCAGCCGAGGCCACCGCCAACCGGTCCAGCATTTCGACAAACAGCCCGGACAGCGGCAGGCTGGACCATTCCGCATCCGCCGTGACGTGGAACAACACCACCTGCCCCAGCCCCAGCGCCTTGCGCGTGACCAGAGGGGTGCCATCGGACAGCGACGCGATCACCCGATCCGCCAGATTAGGGTCTGGTTGCGCCATGACCTGCGTCGAGACCACTACATCATCCGGGATCTGCAACCCATAGAACGGAGAGGTCTCGGGGAAGGGCGCAAGGGTCTTGGCCTCCCCCCAGCTCATCGCGCCGCCCACCGTCCGGCCTCCGGTGCGCAGACGGGCGGGCAGCAAAGTGTCTTCTTCGTCGCGGCCCAGATCGCTGGCGGCCATGCGCGGACCGGCAAAGCGCAGCAGCAGACCGCCCTGTTCGACCCATTCGATCAGCCCGGCCTCTTCGGTGTCGGACATCTGCGCCACATCGGACAGGACGATCACGTCGGGGTTCGCGGGCAGCACGTCCAGCAAGCCGCCCTCGACAAAATCGGCTGTGGGGATCAACACCTGCGTCAGGTAGTGCAGCGGCGACAGCAGCTCCAGCCCTTCGCGGTTCAGGGTGCCAGCGATCAGCGCAACTTCGCGCCGGCGCAAGCTGTCATCGGTCAGCGTTACCGCCCCGGCAGAGCGCTGGCCGCTGATCTCGAACCGGGTGATCCGGGCGCGCAGTTCCGAGGGCAGGGCAAGGTCGATCTGCGCCTCGGTCGCGCCGGCTTCGAAACTCACCTCGGCCGATTGCAGCACGCGGGCTGTCCCTGCCGGGTCGCGGCCCTGCGCCAAGATAGTAACGGTATCCATCGGCCCCGGTTCGGCGCGCAGAACGGTCAACCGGATGACCCCGTCCTGATAGACAGCGGGCAACACCGCCAGCGCGGATGAGGGCGCGCGGTACACTGTCACGTCCCCGCGCGATTGCAGGGCACGGACCAGCCGGTCATGCCCGTCGAAACCCAGCCGGTCGCTGAACCAATGGGTGTCGAACCCGCCCTCAACCGCGTCCAATACGGTCAGGACTTGCGAGGCCTGCGCCTCGGTCGGTTGCCACGGGTTCGGGGTCAGGCCCGGCAGGCGGCTGCGCCATGCCTCAGCCGACTGAAACACCGGCGGTTCCGGCTCGGTCAGGCGCAGGATCGAGACCGGGCGACCAGCACGGCCAGCCTCGGTCAGTTGCGCGTCGATCTGATCCAGCGTCGCCGACCAGCGCGTGGCCCCGGCCCAGCTGGCATCCAGCACCAGCAAGAGCGGCCCCGATCCGGTCCGATCGCGCGAAGGGTTCAGGACCGGCCCGGCCAGCCCGATGATGATCGCCGCCGCCGCCAGCATGCGCAGCAGCAACAGCCACCACGGGGTGCGGTCGGAAACACTTTCGTCGTCTTTCAGCCCCAGTAGCAGCGTCACCGCCGGGAACAGCCTGCGGATCGGTGCCGGCGGCACCGCGCGCAGGATCAGCCACAGGATCGGCAGGGTCAGCAGACCCAGCAGCACCCACGGTGCGGTAAAGCCGATGCCCGCCAGAACCGTCATCGCGTTCCCCCGTCCAGCGCATGGTAGAGCCACAACAGGGCCGCCTGCGCACTGTCGCCGGTGTGGTGCAGCCCCAACCGCCAGCCCGTGGCGCGGCAGAGTTGGGTCAGCGCGTCTTTGCGTTGGGCGAGGCGATCCAGATACCGCTCGCGCAATTCCCCCGCCTTGAGGGTTTCGTGCCGCAGCGTGCCACCGACGCTTTCGAAAATGGTGCGCCCACGATAGGGGAAGTCTTCTTCTCTGGGGTCCAGCACCTGCAAGATCACGCCGCGCACGCCGCGGTCGGCAGCCTTGGTCAGCGCCAGTTCGACCTCATCCATCGGGCCGAGGAAATCCGAGATGAACACCGCCCGTGCATGTGGGATCATCGCGCGATGCTCGGGCGGGGAATAGTCCGCCTGCTCATCTTCGGACCAGGCCTGCGCCAGCCGGATGATCTGCGCGTTGCCGCGCCGGGGCGGCAGGGTCGTGCCGGTCAGACCGACGCGTTCACCGCCGCGCACCAGCAGGATGGCGGTGGCCAGCCCCAGCAACCGGGCGCGATCGGCCTTGGTCGGCAGGGATTTGTCGGACGCAAAGCGCATCGACGCGCCCTGATCGACCCAAAGCATGATGGATTGGGCAATCTGCCATTCGCGTTCGCGTACAAACTGCTGATCCCCGCGCGCCGAGCGGCGGTGGTCGATCATCCGGCGGCTGTCGCCGATCTGGGCCGGGCGGTATTGCCAGAAATCGTCACCCATCCCCGATCGCCGCCGCCCGTGATCGCCCAGCAGCACCGTGCCCGCCAGATGTTCGGCGCGCGCCAGCAGGGGCGGCAGCCGTGACGCCTCGGCCTCGGATCTTTCGCGAAGGGTCAGCGCCGCATTCACGCCGCAGCCTCAGTGCGGATCAGACCGGCAGCGGTGGATTCGATCAGGTCAGCCAGACTGTCGCCCCGCGCCCGCGCGGCAAAGTTCAGCGCCATCCGGTGGCTGAGCACCGGGCGTGCCATGTCCAGCACATCCTCGGCGTTAGGGGCCAGCCGCCCCTGCAGCATCGCGCGGGCCCGCACTGTCATCATCAGCGCCTGCGCCGCGCGGGGGCCGGGGCCCCAGGCCACGGTTTCGGCGACACGTTCGGACACACCCGCCTCTTCCGGGCGGAACGCGCGGACCAGATCGAGGATCAGTTCGACCACGGATTCACCCACCGGCATGCGCCGCAGCAGCACCTGCGCGGCCAGCAATTCCTCTTTGGTGAAAATCTGGTGGGCCTCTTCTTCCTCGACGCCAGTCGTGGCCAGCAGAATGTCCCGCTCGGTCTGGCGGTCGGGGTATTCCACATCGACCTGCACCAGGAAGCGGTCCAACTGCGCCTCGGGCAGCGGATAGGTGCCTTCCTGTTCAATCGGGTTCTGCGTCGCCAGCACGTGAAACGGCACACCCAGCGAGCGATCCTCGCCCGCCACGGTCACAGTGCGTTCCTGCATCGCCTGCAGCAGTGCCGATTGCGTCCGGGGGCTGGCACGGTTGATTTCATCCGCCATCAGCAGCTGGCAGAAGATCGGGCCGGAAATGAAGCGGAAATGGCGGCTGCCATCGTCAGCCGTATCCAGAACCTCGGACCCCAGAATATCGGCGGGCATCAGGTCAGGCGTGAACTGGATGCGGTTGCCATGCAGCCCCATCACCGTCGACAGTGTCTCGACCAGCCGCGTCTTGCCCAGACCGGGCAGACCGATCAGCAGGGCATGCCCGCCGCACAACAGCGCGGTCAGGGTCAGATCGACAACCCGTTCCTGCCCGATAAAGCGGCGGGTGATCGAGGACTTGGCCTCTTGCAGCTTGTTTTCCAGCGCTTCGATCTCGGACACGAGGTCGGCGGGTTCGGTCATGACTTTCCCTTCCGTGGACTATTATGTTTGAAGTGTATCGCGCTGAGAGGAAATGGCAAAAGCAATGAGCGGACAAAAACCTGTGAAACCTTCGCCAGATGGTCTGGCTGCATCAGTCAAAGCTGCCAAAACGCGGGGTTTGCCCCCTGTTCACCTGTGGAATCCTCCGTTTTGCGGCGATCTGGACATCCGGATCGCAAAAGATGGCACCTGGAGTTATTTAGGCTCGCCCATCAACCGGTTCGAGTTGGTGAAGCTTTTTTCCTCAATTCTTAAGAAAGAAGACGGCAAGTATTTTCTGGTCACGCCGGTGGAAAAGGTGGGAATCACCGTCGAAGACGCGCCTTTTGTGGCGGTCGATTTCGATTGCAGCGGGGACGGTGAGGGTCAGACGCTGACGTTTACGACGCATGTGGGCGATACCGCCGATGCCGGGCCCGATCACCCGATCCGCGTTGTAACCCATCCCGAAACAGACGAGCCCGCGCCCTATATATTGATACGCGCAAACCTCGAGGCCCGCATCGACCGCAAAAGCTTTTACCGCCTTGTCGATATCGGAACCGAACATGATGGCTGGTTCGGTGTCTGGTCGGGCGGACAGTTCTTTCCGCTGATTGCCGCCGAGGCGCTAAACGGGCTGTGACGATTTCCGGTCCTGCGCCAGTACCACGGCCAGCGCCACAATCGCCGCGCCCAGCGCTCGGGTCCAGTTCCACTCATCCCCCAGCATCACCATGATCACCAT
Organism: Ruegeria sp. AK4; assembly: GCF_056541025.1. Classification (NCBI taxonomy): domain Bacteria; kingdom Pseudomonadati; phylum Pseudomonadota; class Alphaproteobacteria; order Rhodobacterales; family Roseobacteraceae; genus Ruegeria; species Ruegeria sp. AK4. The sequence goes on along the minus strand of NZ_JBQFXS010000003.1, from coordinate 235,813 downwards.
CACATAGAACGGCGCCACGTTGATGTGGAACGAGGCCAGCGCCACCCCCAGCTTGCCGACGGAGGCGATGAACAGAACCTGGCTCAGCGACATGGCGATCAGCGCATAGATCACCAGCATGCCCATCTGCTGGGCATCGACCGGCGCCGAGGGCATGACGTCCATACCCAACTGATTTGCCGCCAGGATCAGAAGGCCTGCCATGGCCAAGCCGCCGATGAAGGTAATGGTTGCGCGCCCAACCTGGCTGAGTTCCGGAAAATCGCGGGCGGTGGCCATGCTGGCCCAGCAGAACAACACTGTCGAGGCAATCGCGCAGGCCGCCCCCAGGCCAAGCTGCGCAGGTGCGACGGCACTGGTGGCAATAAGACCTCCGACGATGGAAACCACAACGCCCAGCGCAAAATTCCACCGCAACCGGCGGGTGCGGGTCATCAGTTCCATCAGCGTCGCCACCAGCGGCGCGCAGGATGCGATGATGGCAACCGTGACAGGATCGGTCAGCTTTTGCGCCAGAACCAGCAGGAACATTCCGTTTCCAAAGCCGATACCCCCGACGAACAGCGCATGGCCCCAGCGCGCGCGCAGAACCCGGGTCGGACCGTCGATCAGCAGCCAAAGCGGCACCAAAATCACAACCGCTAAGGCAAGACGCGCCGCCAGCAGCGCGACCGGGGGCCAGGTTTGCAGCAAGACCTCGGCCGCCGGAAACCCGGCCGCCCATGCCAGCATGGACGCCACCGCCAGACCGTTGCCGGTCAGGGCGGGGCTGCGTCCATAGGGCACAGCAACAGGGCTGCCGCGCACGGGATCAGGGCTCAGGGCCATTCTGTTCAAACCTTTTGTTGGCACGGCGTCGCTAAAATGATTCGCCGCATTGCCCCGATCCTGTCCGATCCGCAAAAGGCGATCTGGCCGATTTTCGACAATCTGTCGTTTTCAGTCCCTTTCCTGAATCCGGCCTGCCCGCTAAGCTTCGGCCACCAGACGACCGGGACCGCTCATGCCCAGATTTGCCGCCAATCTTTCGCTGCTCTTTACCGAGCTGCCCTATCTCGACCGCTTTGCCGCCGCTGCCGAGGCCGGATTTGAAGCGGTCGAGATTCTGTTCCCCTACGATCTGGCCGCCAAGGAAACGCGCCGCGCGCTGCTGGCCAACGGGCTCGAACTGGTTCTGATCAACGCCCCGCCGCCGAATTACACCGGCGGTCAGCCGGGTTACGCCGCAGTTCCGGGCGGAGAGGATCGGTTTCGGTCCGACATCCGCCGGGTTCTGCGCTATGCCGGGGTGCTGCGCCCAAAGCTGATCCACATCATGTCCGGCTATGCCTCGGGGCCGCAGGCCATGGCCTGTTTCATCGAGAACCTGCAATGGGCCGCTGATTTTGCACCGCAGCAGCGGTTCACCATCGAACCGCTCAACCCGGTTTCGCAGCCCGATTACTTTCTGAACGATTATGATCTGGCGGTTCAGGTTCTGGACCGCGTCGACCGCCCCAATGTCGGCCTGCAATATGACAGCTTCCACGCCCATATGATCCACGGCGACGCGCTGGATATCTGGCACCGCTTCCACCCAAGGGTCGTCCACGCCCAGATCGGAGCCGCCCCGGACCGATCCGAACCCGGTCGTGGGCCAACGGATTTTGCCTCGCTGTTCTCTGCGTTCGAAAATGCGGGCTATTCCGGCTGGGTCAGCGCCGAATACACGCCGTCAACGGCCCGAACCCCGGACAGTTTCGGCTGGATGCGCGCCTGAACTATGGCCTTTTGGACAAAAATCCCGCAGATGAAGACGTCCCTGTCTGAAGGATGCGCTTTATGATCCCAGCCCGTTACGCCCGCGCCGTGTTCAGCCTGATCATGTCTGGTATGATGTCCTGTATCGTGACCGGCATCGCAACGGTGAAAGCCATCGGCTTTGGCCCCACCACCCTGGCGGACTGGATGGCGTCCTGGGCGTTCTGCTGGCCCATCGCGTTCATCGTGATCCTTCTGTTCGGGCCCACGGTGCAACGGCTGGTCAACCGCATGGTCAGACCGCAGGACTGACCCGCTGTGAAGAGGGCCCGCCGGGCCTGATGAGCAGCGCCGCCTAGTGCGCCTCGGCCCAGTTTGCGCCCTGGCCGGCATCGACGCTCAGCTTCACATCCAGCTTCACCGCCGGATCGGATGCGCCCTCCATCACGTCGCGCGCCACACCGATCACCTGATCCACCGCATCCTCGGCCACTTCGAACAGCAATTCGTCATGCACCTGCAGCAGCATCTTCGCAGGCAGCCCGTTGATCGCCTCTGGCATCCGAACCATCGCCCGCCGGATCACATCCGCCGCCGTGCCCTGAATCGGAGCATTGATCGCCGCCCGGCGCGAGAACCCGGCATGGGGCCCTTTGGCATTGATCTCGGGCGTGTGGATTTTGCGCCCGAACAGGGTTTGGACATAACCATGCTCTTTGGCGAAGGCGACCGTGTCGTCCATGTACCGCCGAATGCCCGGGAACCGTTCGAAATAGCGGTCGATGAAGCCCTGCGCCTCGGCCCGCGGAATGCGCAGGTTGCGGGCCAGACCAAAGCCTGAAATGCCGTAGATCACCCCGAAGTTTATCGCCTTGGCTTGACGGCGGATATCCGGCGTCATTTCGTCAAGCGGTACGTCGAACATCTCGGACGCGGTCATGGCGTGAATGTCCAACCCATCGGAAAACGCCTGTTTCAGAGCCGAAATATCCGCGATATGGGCCAGAATCCGCAGTTCGATCTGGCTGTAGTCGAGGCTGACCAGCACGTTCCCCGGCTCGGCAATGAACGCCTCGCGAATACGGCGTCCTTCCTCGGTGCGCACCGGGATGTTCTGCAGGTTCGGATCGGTCGAGGCCAGACGGCCCGTGTTGGCCCCGGTGATCGAATAAGACGTATGCACCCGCCCCGTATCGGGGTTGATATGGGTCTGCAGCGCGTCGGTGTAGGTCGATTTCAGCTTGGATAGCTGCCGCCAGTCCAGCACCCGGCGGGGCAATTCATGCTCGGTCGCCAGATCCTCAAGGATATCCGCCCCGGTGGAATATTTCCCGGTCTTGCCCTTCTTGCCGCCTTCCAGACCCATCTTGTCGAACAGGATCTCTCCCAGCTGCGCGGGCGAGCCGACATTGAAGTTCTCACCGGCCAGTTCGTGGATTTCAGCCTCTAAGCCTGCCATTTTCTGGGCAAAGGCGTTGGACATGCGGCTGAGAACGTCGCGGTCGACCTTGATGCCGTGCATTTCCATCTCGGCCAGAACCGGCACCAGCGGGCGTTCGAGTGTCTCATACACCGTCGTCACCTGCACCTGATGCAATTGCGGCTTGAACAGTTTCCACAGCCGCAGCGTGATATCCGCATCCTCGGCGGCATAGGCGGTGGCCTCATCAATCGGCACCTTGTCGAAGGTGATCGCCGACTTGCCCGAACCCAGCAGCGGTTTGATCGGGATCGGTGAGTGGTTCAGATAGCGTTCCGACAGCGTATCCATCCCATGCCCATGCTCTCCCCCATGCATCGCGTAGGACATCAGCATCGTGTCGTCGATGGGGGTCACGTCGATGCCATAGCGCGCGAAAATCTTTGCGTCATATTTCATGTTCTGCCCGATCTTCAGGATCGACGGGTCCTGAAACATCGGCTTGAGCAGGGTCAGAGCCTCATCCATCGGCATCTGCCCCTCGGCCAGCGCATCCGAGCCGAACAGATCATCCGTCGCGCTTTCGCGGTGGGTCAGCGGGATATAGCAGGCCTCCCCCGCCTCGACACAAAGCGAGATGCCCACCAGATCGGCAATCATTTCGTTCAGACCAGTGGTTTCGGTATCCACCGCGATCCAGCCGCGTTCATAGGCCTGATCGATCCATTTCTGCAGCGCAGCCGCATCCCGCACGCAGTCGTGTTTCCCCGCGTCAAACAGAATATCCTCGGCCTGCGGCTCATCCACCGGCGCGGGCGCATCGGCAATTACCGGAGCCTCGGCCCCCAGCTTGTCGGCAATCCGCTTGGTCAGGGTGCGGAACTCCATCTCGGCGAGGAACCCCAGCAGGGTTTCGGGCTCGGGGTCGCGCACCTCAAGATCGTCCAGCGTGAAATCCAGCGGCGTCTGCTCGTCCAGTTGCACCAGCTTCTTCGACAATTCGATCTGGTCGCGCTTTTCGATCAGGGTCTGGCGGCGCTTGGGCTGCTTGATCTCTTCGGCGCGGTCCAGCAGGGTTTCCAGATCGCCATATTCATTGATCAGCAAGGCGGCGGTCTTGATCCCGATCCCCGGCGCGCCCGGGACGTTGTCTACCGAATCCCCGGCCAGCGCCTGCACATCGACCACCCGTTCCGGCCCAACGCCAAATTTCTCGACCACCCCATCGCGGTCGATGCGCTTGTTCTTCATCGCGTCCAGCATCTCGACACCGTCGCCGACCAGTTGCATCAGGTCCTTGTCGGAACTCACGATGGTCACGCGGCCCCCGGCATCGCGCGCCTGAACCGCCAGCGTAGCGATGATGTCGTCAGCCTCGTACCCCTCAAGCTCTTTGCAGGCGATGTTGAAGGCCTTGGTCGCCTCGCGGGTCAGGGGCATCTGCGGGCGCAGGTCCTCGGGCATCGCCTCGCGGTTGGCCTTGTACAGATCGTACAGATCGTTGCGGAACGTGTGCGAGCCCTTGTCGAAGATCACCGCCACATGGGTCGGCGCATCCGGCCCGGCGTTTCCTTCGACATATTTCTGCAGCATGTTGCAGAACCCCGACACCGCCCCGATCGGCAGTCCATCGGATTTCCGCGTCAGGGGGGGCAGGGCGTGATAGGCCCTGAAGATAAAGGCCGATCCGTCGATCAGATGCAGGTGACAGCCTTTTCCGAATTCGCTCATGCGCGCGCTCCCCTGTGTTTGCCCATCCGTCCTGCCATGGAACGCAGATGGATACCAGTAGGAGAACGCGCCGATCAGGTCATGCCGCGCGTTCCGGCGGCCTTAAGGATAGAACTCGCACCAGCCGGTGTGAATCCAGCCCCGGAACACCGATTCAACATTGTTGATTGCGCCGTTTTCCACGTAGCACCATTTGCCATTGCAGGCCCGGATATAGGCCGCGTCGCCGTTGCGGAGGCTGCCGATCTGCTGGTAGCTCGACCCTGGCCCGGTTCTGAGCGCCAAAAACCCGTCGCCATTGGGGTTCAGCCCCGTGACCAGACAGCCGGTATCGGTGATGACCGGGCCGGTGGGCGGAACGATCTGCTGAGAGTAAGCTGCTGTTGCCAGAAAAACGCCAAAGGCCGCGCTAAGAAATCGCTTCATTACACTTGTCTCCAAAATCACCGTTTAAAATCGCGTAGCAGGACCCTAACCGATGACCCGCCCCCGGGTCTACAGGATGAAAGATCGGGCCGGTGCGCCCAAAGCACGGGCGCTAGCCGCCGAACAGGCCCGAGAAAAAATCGGAAAAACTGTGCAGCAGAGCCATGATCACCAACACACCCAAAAGCGCGAAAAAGGCCATTGCGAAGAACTGGAACAGGATCGCGCCCAAACCGATCACGATGCCCGCAATCGCCGGGCGCATCTGTTCGTGGCGCAGCAGACCGATCACGGACAGGACAATGGCCGCGCCCCCCAGCATGGCGACCCCAATCTGCAGGAAGTCGTCCAGATCCCGCGTGGGCGCAACCGGCGCGGGCTGTTCCAGACCCGCCGCTGCGCGCAGGGTGGATTTCCCGATCTCGGCGGCAAGCTCGCCCAACGACACGCCGGTGGATTGCTGCGGCGCAAAAGGTCCGGCCCAGAACACAAACAGCGCGGCCAACAGCGCCGCGACCCCGGCACAAAACCCGATCCACCCGAATACCGGGCTGTTGATATGTGTTGCTGTTGCGTCCGTCATCTCAGCCTCTCGTTCCGCCGCCCGGATATCATCGAAACGGGGCGAGACTGAGGCAACGCGAGGCGGCCTTTCCCAAGGCGCTCAGGCGGTGCTGAACATCCGATGCGTGTTGTCCCAAAGCAGCCCCGTCTTTTCGGCAATACGCTGCATCTGTTTGTTCAGAGACCGGTCATTCAGCCTGCGGCTGAGCGTGCGCAGGGGCACCAGATTGCGTTCGCCGTACCCGTCGATCAGAAAAAACATCCGGGTCTGGCCGCGACGCCCGTAGACGATATTGGTCTCGTGTATATCGCGCCCGACGATCTGCAGCTGAAACAGTTTTTCTACAAAGCCGTTGAGGTCTGCCAGAACGTCATCGCCCAGCCCACCCTGCTCGCACAACGCCGCAAGATGGTCAGCAAGCTGCCCGTCATCGGATTGTATCCGCTCCACTACCAAACCCGGCCCGACATCGGTCTGCACCACGCCAAAAGACCGCGCCAAGGGCAATTGCGCGATGTCAGCGCCGATTTTCAGCGCCGATTTCAACTCGCATTCGATCTCTTTCAGGGCATTGCGGAACATCGAATCCGGAAGAAGCCGCCGGATCAGCCGCTTGGTGAGGGATCGGTTCGGCCGCGTACGAGGCCGCGTGACCTTGATCAAAAGCTCTGGCTGACCCGGACAGGCATAGACGTTTCTATGGCCACCTGTTGCAAGCAGGTCCTGATCCGAAAGCTGCAGAAGCTCTGTTGCAAATGGCATCCTGCCTCCGTCCTGTTTCAAATAGAAGCGCCTATTCGGGTCCGGACAGGCCCGATAATCTCTGCGGTCAACTTTGCGCCTCGGTGCCCTTCAGAACGTATTTGCAGTCGCAATAGGGGCATTCGACCCAGCCGGTATCCTCGGGGATCTGCAGCCACACGCGCGGATGGCCCAGCGCACCTTCGCCACCGTCACAGGCGACACGGGTGGTTTCGACGATCCTGGTTTCCGGCGTTTCGATGGTCACGGCTGGCAGTCCTTCTTCGGTTGTCGGCCTCGGGGGCATGTAATAGGTGCGTTTATGAGCGATGAGCAAACCGGGGGCAAGAGCCACATGAGCGATGCGGCAATCAGGATCGAGGGGCTGCGCAAGACCTATCGCGGCAGCAGGAGCCAGCCCGAGAAACAGGCGCTGAAGGGCATCGATCTGACCGTACCGCGCGGATCGGTCTTTGGGCTGCTGGGGCCGAACGGGGCCGGGAAATCGACCCTGATCAACATTCTGGCCGGTCTGGTGGTGAAGTCATCGGGTTCCGTGTCGATCTGGGGCTTCGATCAGGACCAGCACCCGCGTCAGTCGCGTGCCGCCATCGGCGTGATGCCGCAGGAACTGAACCTAGACCCGTTTTTCACCCCGCGCGGCGCGCTCGAAGTTCAGGCCGGGCTTTACGGCGTGCCCAAATCGCAGCGCCGCAGCGATGAGATTCTGGAACTGGTGGGCCTGAGCGACAAGGCCGAGGCCTATGCCCGCACCCTGTCCGGCGGGATGCGGCGGCGTCTGCTGCTGGCCAAGGCGCTGGTGCATCATCCCAAGGTGCTGGTGCTGGACGAACCGACAGCGGGCGTGGATATCGAGTTGCGGCAGATGCTCTGGGCCAATGTGCGAAAGCTGAATGAACAGGGCATGACCATCATCCTGACCACCCATTATCTGGAAGAAGCGCAGGAGATGTGTGACCAGATCGCCATCATCAACCACGGCGAAAAGATCGCGCAGGACAGCACCGCCAACCTGCTGGGCCGCATGGACAGCCGCACCATGGTGATTGTCCCCGACGCGCCCGTGACCGATCTGCCCGTGACGCCGGATGTCGAGGCCAGCCTGCGCGACGATGGCAGCCTTGTGCTGCACTATCGCAGCACCCAGACCAGTGCCGAACAGGTTCTGGAATCCGTCCGCGCCGTGGGCATCCGCATCCGCGATGTGCGCACCGAAGAGGCCGACCTCGAGGATGTGTTCCTCGCGCTGACCTCCTCGCGCCAGGACGCTCCGCCGGCGGATGATCAGGATCAGCCGCGCCGGGGGATGCATCGGGTCAGGCTCTAACCCCTATCGATCCGGGCGTGATAGCAGTTGTTGAGCGCCGAGCGGATGTGGATATAGGCCACGTCAGCGCGGGCAAAGATATCTTCGGCCGCCTCGTGCAGTTGCGCCTGCGGCGTGATGATCCCGGTGCCGTATACGATCCGGTCATCCGGCCCGTATCCCTTGATCAGGTAGTTCGGTGAATCGGTCAGCGCCTCGGGCAGGTCCGCAGGGTCCTCGTATCGCTGACAAGGCTCTGCACACAGGTAAATCGGCCCTGTTTCGGCAAATGGCTGCGTTTCCGGAAACGGCCGATGGGCCAGCACCAGCATCTCCTGTCCTTCCGGAATATAGGTCAGGCAATGGCGGCAGGGGTTGCCTTGCCCGTTCGATATGGCCCGCTCGGGCGGATTGCCATAGCCATCCGGCGCACCGTCGCGATACGCCTGAACCTGATCGGTGGGCAGGGCGGAAATTCTGTGCATGTTGTGCCTCCTTCTCTGCCCTGACCATGCCCGTCGCCCTGCGCCCCGGCGACCCGTTTCCTGCGCAATGGCGCAAAGGACTCGAAAAAGAACAAAACGTGAATATAATGGGGAATCGTCATGTATGCCGAACTGTCGATCACGTCGAACTTCACCTTTCTCACCGGGGCCTCGCACCCCGAGGAATATATGGAGCGCGCCGTCACCCTGGGCCTGCCCGCCATCGCGATTGCCGATGACAACTCGGTCGCGGGCATCGTGCGCGCCCACACCCAAGCGCGCGAGATCGCCCGCAAGGTGCGCGAACGGCTGGAGTGGGAGGCGCAGCATATCCCCATCGGCCCGCCCTGCCCCGATCACATCGCCAAGCCGCCCTCGTATCCAATCCACGCGGTGCCCCGCCTGATCCCGGCGGCGCGGCTGATCTTTACCGATGCACCCACCGTCACCGCCCTGCCCCTGAACCGGCGGGGCTGGGGCAACCTGTGCCGCATTCTGTCCAAGGGCCGCCTGCGCGCCGAGAAAGGCGACTGCATCCTGCACCTGTCCGACCTGATGGAGTTTTCCGACGGTCTCCACCTGCTGCTCTGGCCACAGACGGATCGATCCAAAGACGGGCGGAGCCCTTGGCGGACACAGGCGCAACAGCTGACGCGCCGCTTTGGTGGGCGGATGCATCTGGTGATGCACCCCCGGTATGACGGCGCCGACAGCGCGTATTTTCACGAATTAGAGACTGAATCACAGCATCTCGGCATCCCCACACTCGCCAGCGCCACGCCAAGGATGCATCACGGCACCCGCCGCAAGCTGGCCGACGTGCTGACCGCCATCCGCCTGCGCCGCAAGGTTGATGAGCTGGGCCGCGACGCGCTGGCCAATGGCGAACAGCGGCTGCGGTCCGAGGGTGAGATGCTGCGCATCTTCAAGGGTCATGAGGGCGCTGTTGCCCGCGCCCACGCGCTCAGCAAAAACCTCAGCTTCTCGCTGGACGAACTGCGTTACGAATACCCCAACGAGGGCAGCGAAGATGAAACCCCGACCGAACGCCTGCACCGTCTGGCGTATGAAGGGTTGAACTGGCGTTACCCGGCGGGGGCGTCGGAAAAGGCCAGGAAGATGCTGGCGCATGAGTTGGCGCTGATCGGCAAACTGAAATACGAACCCTATTTCCTGACCGTCCGCGATATCGTCAAATTTGCCCGCTCGCGCGATATCCTGTGTCAGGGGCGCGGCTCGGCGGCCAATTCGGTGGTCTGCTTCTGCCTCGGCATTACCGAGGTCAGCCCCGAACTGGGCACCATGGTGTTCGAACGCTTCGTCTCGGAAGCCCGCGACGAGCCCCCCGATATCGACGTCGACTTCGAACATGAACGGCGCGAAGAAGTGATCCAGCACATCTATGACCGCTATGGCCGTGAACGCGCCGGCCTCTGCGCCACGGTCGTCCACTACCGCGGCAAGCGTGCCATCCGCGAAGTGGGCCGCGCCATGGGCCTGACCGAGGACACCATTGCGGGCCTCAGTTCCCAGCTTTGGGGCTTCTTCTCAGCCGATGGGCTCGAGGCGCACCGAATGCGCGAGATCGGCCTCGACCCAGAGGATCGCCGCCTGAAACAGACTCTATCATTGGTCTATGAGATCGACGGCTTCCCCCGTCATCTGTCTCAGCACGTGGGCGGTTTCATCATCACCGAGGGTCGTCTGGACGAACTCGTCCCCATCGAAAACGCCACGATGGAAGGCCGCACGGTCATCTGCTGGGACAAGGACGACATCGACAGCCTGAGCATTCTCAAGGTCGATGTGCTCAGCCTGGGGATGCTGACCTGCATCCGCAAGGCCTTCGACCTGATCCAGCAGCACCACCGTACCGGCTATACGCTGGCGACCCTGCCGCCCGAGGACCCGGTGGTCTATGACATGCTGTGCAAGGCAGACTCTATCGGTGTGTTTCAGGTGGAATCACGTGCACAGATGAACTTTCTGCCCCGGATGAAGCCGCGCACCTTCTATGATCTGGTGATCGAGGTCGCCATCATCCGCCCCGGCCCGATTCAGGGCGACATGGTGCATCCTTACATCCGCCGCCGGAACGGAGAGGAGGAGGTCAGCTTCCCCTCGGACGCGCTGGGTGAGGTGCTGGGCAAGACGCTGGGCGTGCCGCTGTTTCAGGAACAGGCGATGCAGATCGCCATCGTGGGCGCAGATTTCACCCCGGAACAGGCCGACCGGCTGCGGCGATCCTTGGCGACCTTCAAGAAGCATGGCAATGTCAGCGAATTCCGCGCGCTCTTTTTGCGCGGCATGAAGCGTAACGGCTATAAGGATGACTTTGCCGAGCGCTGTTTCTCGCAGATCGAAGGCTTCGGCTCTTACGGTTTTCCCGAAAGCCACGCGGCCAGCTTTGCGCTGCTGGTCTATGCCTCGGCCTGGATCAAATGCCACCATCCGGGGATTTTTGCCTGCGCGCTGCTGAACTCACAGCCGATGGGGTTTTATGCGCCTGCCCAGATCGTGCGGGATGCACGCGAACACGGGGTGCAGGTGCGCCCGGTCTGCATCAATGCCAGCTTCTGGGACAATGTGATGGAGCCCGACGGGCGGGGCGGGCTGGCCCTGCGGCTGGGCTTCCGCCAGATCAAGGGGCTGAGCGAGGAAGACGCCAGTTGGTTAACGGCGGCGCGCGGCAACGGTTACCATCAGGTCGATGACGTTTGGCGCCGCGCAGGGCTGGGGCCTGCAGTGATCGAACGGCTGGCCGAAGCCGATGCCTTTGCCGCCTGCGATCTGACCCGGCGCGAGGCACTGTGGCAGGCCAAGGCGATTGCCACCGCCAAACCTCTGCCGCTGTTCTCGCAGGATCTTGAGGGTGAGGCGCTGGACGAGCCCGAAGCCCATCTGCCGCAGATGACGCTGGGCGAACAGGTGGTCGAGGATTACGTCGCCACCCGCCTCAGCCTGCGGGCGCATCCGGTGGCTTTGCTGCGGCATATCCTGACACCCGAGCCGCGCGACAAAACCACGCCTGTTGCCTGACGGCTGAACCGGATATTGGCCCTGAACAGAGCCTGAATCCGAGACAGACATGACCCGCCCCACCCTGCCACCGCGCTTCCCGGCCACGCCCGAGCAAATCAACGCGCAGGTCCGCGCCTTTTACGCCCGCGTTCGGGACGACAAGGTACTGGGACCGGTCTTCAGCAAACACGTCCACGACTGGCCCGCGCATGAGGACAAGATCGCCGCCTTCTGGCGCAACGCCATCCTGTATGAACGCAGCTATGACGGCAATCCGCAGCGGGTCCATATCGAACGGCCCGACGTGAAGCCGGAATTCTTCGCCCATTGGCTGGACCTGTTCGAAGATGTCGCGACCCGGACCCTGCCCCCGGAAACCGCAACCCCCTGGGTCGCTCTGGCCCGGCGCATCGGGGTGGGAATGAAGGCGGGCGTGCAGTCGGCCCGCCAGCCCAAGGATGCGCCGCCAATCCTGCGTTGACCGCGCGGCATAGCAGCTTTGCGATGTTAGCGGTAAAATAGGGGCTATGCGGCCTGTCAAAATGGGGTTACTCAGGGGCAAGCCAGCCGCTGCGTCGGCCCATACCCACCACACCGACATCGCCCGAGGCCATATCGATGAGCACTCAAAACACCACCCTCCGGGGACTTGGTTTCGCGTTTCTGGGATTCGCGGTCTTTGCCAGCCATGACGCGCTGATCAAGGTACTGGGCGGGACCTATTCGGTGATGCAGATCATCTTTTTCGCGACACTGTTTTCCTTTGTGCCGATGACGGTGACAATCCTGACCGACCGGACCACCGGGAATTTCCTGCCGCGTCACCCGTGGCTGGTGCTGCTGCGCTCGGCCCTGCTGGTGACGTCGATGGTCTGCGTGTTCTACGCCTTCTCGGTGCTGCCTCTGGCCGAGGTCTATTCGCTGCTGTTCTCGTTCCCCCTGATCGTCACCGTCCTGTCGATCCCGATTCTGGGTGAGGTCGTGCGCGTCCAACGCTGGGCCGCCGTGGGTGTTGGGCTGATCGGCGTTCTGATCGTCCTGCGCCCCGGCACGACGGACATCACCCTCGGCCACCTCGCGGCGCTCACAGCCGCTTTCTGCAGTGCCTTCGGGTCCGTTCTGGTGCGCAAGATCGGGAATGAGGAACGTTCCGCCGTGCTGATCCTTTACCCGATGCTGCTGGCCATCGCGACCATGAGTGTGGCGCAACCGGCGGTCTATTTGCCGCCATCCCTGCCGCATCTGGCGATGATGGCGCTGGTGGGCGTGTTCTCGGTCATCGCGCAGCACCTGATCATCCTGGCCTACCGCGCCGCGCCCGCCGGAGTCGTGGCCCCCAGCCAATACAGCCAGATCATCTGGGCCACCCTGTTCGGGATGATCTTTTTCGGCGAAAAACCCGACGGCTGGGTCGCCGTCGGAGCCAGCATCATCATCGCCTCGGGTGTGTTCGTGGTCTGGCGCGAAAGCCGGGCAAACGCCTCGGCCAACACGCCGGTACTGCGGGTGCGCTCCCCCCGTTCGGATACGGGGGCGACGCGACCGGGAAAATAAATACGGCGCGCCAATCAGCGCGCCGTCCTCTAAAATTCAGGGTTCAGAGCCTTAGTAAACGACCACAGACCGGATGCTCTCGCCCCGATGCATCAGGTCGAACCCGTGGTTGATGTCGTCCAGACCCATCGTGTGGGTGATCATCGGGTCGATCTCGATCTTGCCTTCCATGTACCAGTCGACGATCTTGGGCACATCGGTCCGGCCCCGTGCGCCGCCAAAGGCGGTGCCGCGCCATGACCTGCCGGTGACCAGCTGGAACGGACGGGTCGAGATTTCGGCCCCCGCGGGTGCCACGCCGATGATGATCGATTCGCCCCAGCCCTTGTGGGCCGATTCCAGCGCATCGCGCATCACGCCCACGTTGCCGGTGGCGTCGAATGTATAATCCGCGCCGCCCTTGGTCAGGTCGACCAGATAGGGCACCAGATCGCCCTCGACCTCTTTGGGATTGACGAAATCGGTCATGCCGAAGGCGGTGGCCATATTGACCTTCGAGGGGTTCAGATCGACGCCGACGATCTGATCGGCCCCGGCCAGACGCAGACCCTGAATCACGTTCAGGCCGATACCGCCCAGACCGAACACGATGGCACGGCTGCCGATCTCGACCTTGGCGGTGTTGATCACTGCGCCGATGCCGGTGGTGACGCCGCAACCGATGTAGCAGATCTTGTCGAACGGCGCGTCCTCGCGCACCTTGGCCAGCGCAATCTCGGGCAGGACCGTGTGGTTCGAAAAGGTCGAGCAGCCCATGTAATGCAGGATCGGATCGCCATCCAAAGTCGAAAACCGCGAGGTGCCGTCGGGCATCAGCCCCTGACCTTGTGTCGAACGGATCGCCTGGCACAGGTTGGTCTTGGGATGCAGACAGTATTCACACTCGCGGCATTCCGGCGTGTAAAGCGGGATCACGTGATCGCCGGGTTTCAGGCTGGTGACACCCGGCCCGACCTCAAGCACCACGCCTGCGCCTTCATGGCCCAGAATCGAGGGAAACAGGCCCTCGGGGTCGGCGCCCGACAGGGTGAATTCATCGGTGTGGCAGATGCCGGTGGCCTTGATCTCCACCAGAACCTCACCCGCCTTGGGGCCTTCGAGGTTTACATCCATCACTTCCAGAGGTTTGCCCGCCTGAACGGCGACGGCGGCACGGGTACGCATGTTCACTGTCTCCCTGTCTTGCTTTGCACGACCCTGCGTCAATTGCCGGGCGTTTTCAACTGCGCTTTGGTGACAGATTGGCTAAACATCTGATATTGCAGAAACGACATTGCCCGAAAGAGGAACGCCAATGCACCGTTTTATTCCCGCGCTGGCCCTGCTGGCCGCCTGCTCCGAGGCACCGCCGCCGCCCGAAGACGCCCGCCTTGCGCCCGAAGCGGCCCCGGTGGATCTGGCTTTTTGCGAAGGCGAGGCCTTTGCCAATTCCATCGGTCAACCGGTTTCGACCATTCAAGCAGCGCTCCCCGAGCGGTCGCGTGTTCTGGGGCCGGATGACCTTGCCACGCAGGATTACCGGATCGACCGGCTGAATGTGTTCGTGGATGGCAGCGGCATCATTGAGCGGCTGACCTGCGGCTAGGCGTGGACTCGGGGGCTGATTCTCATTTAAGAACAAAATGAGAACATTTTGATGTCTGCCCGATGCCCAAACGCCGAATACTCTCGTTGTGGTTCCCCCGTCTGGGGGCTGAACGGCTGATCCGCGCCGCGCGGGGCCTGCAGGACGGGCCGTTGGCCGTGGTGGCCGAGCAGGCGAACATGCAGGTCGTGAGCTCGCTGAACGCGCAAGCCCAGGCCGCTGGTCTGCGGGTCGGCCAGCCGGTGCGCGACGCCCATGCCATGTGCGCGGCGCTTGTCACCCGCCCCCGCAACGCCCCGGCCGAGGCCGCGTTTCTGACCGCACTGCGCCGCTGGGTGGGCAAGTTCAGCCCCTGGGTCGCCGAAGAAGCGCCGGACGGGCTGATCATCGATCTGTCGGGCTGCGCGCATCTGTTCGGCGGGGAAGAGGCCTTGCTGAACGTGATTGAGGCCGACTGCGCCGATATGGGGCTGAGCGTGCAGATGGGCATCGCCGACACGCTGGGTGCCGCCTGGGCGCTGGCGCGTTATGCGGGGCAAGAGGCGACCTCGGACCGTACCGGAGACGCCATCAGCCAGGAGGCGCGCGCCACCCGCGCCCGCGCCACCAAGCGGCGGCACTGGACCAAGGGCGGGGCCGCGCCGCAGGTGATGGCGCTGGGCGGCGGTGCCCGGATCGCCGCGCCGGGGCAATCTTATGGCGCGCTCAGCCCGCTGCCCATCGCGGCGCTGCGGCTTGAGGATCAGGTGGTGACCCAACTGAACCGTCTGGGCCTGCGCCGGATCGGCGATCTGCTGGGCCAGCCGCGCGCGTCGCTGGCGCGCCGCTTCGGACGCGGATTGGTGCTGCGGCTGGATCAGGCGATGGGCAGCGCGCCGGAACCGGTCTCACCCGCCCGCCCGCCGCATCACTTTGCGGTGCGGATGACCCTGCCCAACCCGATCGGTCTGGTCGAGGATGTGATGGCCGCCATCGACCGGGTGCTGCCGACACTCTGCGCCAGGCTCGAGGAAAAGAGCCGCGGCGTGCGGGTGTTGCGGCTCGAGGCCCATCGCGCCGATCAGGCGGCTGAGGTCATCGAGGTCGGTCTGGCCCGCCCGACCTATGACAAACACCGCATTCGCCCTTTGTTAGAGATGAAAATCGATCAGATCGACGCAGGTTACGGCATCGACATGCTGCGGCTCGAAGCAATCCGGACCGAGCCCATCCACGCCCGCACCATGGCCGGCCATGCCGAGGCCCGCCGGGCCGTCCAGGACCGGCTGGAAGGCAACACCGCCGTCGAGGACCTTACAGCCAAGCTGGGCGCGCGGGTCGGGCTGGACGCGATCACACGGCGGCATCCCGCAGCCTCGCATATCCCCGAGAAGACCGCGCAGGTTCTGGCGGCGGCATGGTCGGAACCGGCGCGCGACTGGCCTGCGCCGCCGCGCCCCCGGCCTTTGCAAATGTGGCAGCCCGAACCGGTGATGGCCCCGGAAAGTCCGGATGTGCCCAGCGCCTTTCGCTGGCGCGGCCGCGACTGGCAGTTGGCGCAGGCCACCGGGCCGGAACGGATCGCGCCGGAATGGTGGCTGGACGACCCCAACTGGCGCAGCGGCGTGCGCGATTACTGGGTGGTGGTGACGGAACAGGGCGAGCGGCTGTGGCTGTTCTACGGCCATGGCGGCACGATGTCGGCGGGCTGGTTCTGTCAGGGGCAGTTTGGCTGAAAGCCCCTTATCAGAGTCTATTTTCCGCGATAGACCAGCCAATCCGGCAGATAGTCGATCAGCCGGACCACCCATGAAAACGGGGCCGGGAAATCGGTGCGAAAGCGGCGGCGCGTCATGGCTCTGACGACCCGATCCGCCGCATCCTCGGCGCTCATCAGCATCGGCATCTTGAACGTATTCTTCTCGGTCAGCCGGGTCTTGATGAAGCCCGGATTGACGATCCGCACGGTCACGCCCGAGCCTGCAAGATCATGCCGCATGGTCTCGGCCAGCGAGATCAGCGCCGCCTTGCTGGCCCCGTAGCCAACCGCCGCAGGCAGACCGTGATACCCCGACAGCGATCCGATCAGGGTGATATCCCCCCGCCCCACACGGATAAATCCGGGCACGGTTTCCCCCAGAACCCGCAGCGCGCCGGTGTAATTCACGTCGGTCATGGTCAGAACGGCCTGCGCATCCCACTCCGCCGTCCGCATCGGCTCGTAGGCGCCGGCATTGTAGACCAGCCCGTCGACCTCTCCGGCCTCGGCCACGGCGCGGCGCACCGCCTCTGTGTCGGTGACGTCAAAGGGAACGGCGCGGGCGTCGGGCAAATCGGCACACAGCTCGGCCAGCCGCTCGGAATTGCGGGCAGACAGGATCAGACGCGCGCCCTGAGCGCCAAGCGCCTGCGCCAAAGCGCGGCCCAGCCCTTCGCTGGCGCCGATGATCCAATAGGTTTTTCCGTCAAAGCTGCTCATGATCCGACCGTTTCAATCTGTTTAGTGTTTTACGGCCCCGCAATTGCGTTGGATCACGCCCCGAAACGATGAACGGGTCGTGACGCGAAGTCACAATATAGTGCAACGCCGAAAAACTTCTAATCCGATTGATCCACCGCCGCCTATCCTGCGTATCCTATTGTAAAATGTCACATAACGAGGCTGGAATGTTTGACGAAACCCGGGGCGTACGGAAGAAAATCGCAATAGTAGGTGCAGGCATTTCGGGTCTTTCCGCCGCGTATTACCTGTCAGAAGACCACGATATCACCCTGTTCGAGGCCGAACCCCGGCTGGGCGGCCATGCCCGCACCGTGATGGCGGGCAAGAACGGGGACCAGCCGGTCGATACCGGGTTCATCGTCTTCAACTACGCCACCTATCCTTATCTGACGACGCTGTTCGACGAGTTGAATGTGCCCGTGGTCAAGTCCGAGATGAGCTTTGGTGCCACCATCGACAATGGCCGCATCGAATACGGGCTGAACAACCTGCGCACGCTGACCGCGCAAAAGCGCAATCTGGCGCGCCCCGCCTATTACAAGATGATCGCCGACATCCTGCGGTTTTCCAAGGAAGCCCCAGACGCCGCGCGCGACGATGACACCACGATCGGTGAGCTGGTGGATCAGATGCGTCTGGGCCACTGGTTCCGCCACAACTACCTGATGCCCATGTGCGGCGCGATCTGGTCCACGCCGGTCGAGTTCGTGGATCAGTTCCCGGCCCGATCCTTGGTGCAGTTCTTCCGCAACCACGCGCTGCTGGCCTCGGGCCGCGCCAAGCAGCATCAATGGTGGACGGTCAAGGGCGGCAGCATCGAATATGTCCGCCGCATCGACGCCGCCCTGAGCGCCCGGGGCTGCGAAATCCGCCTTGGCGCGCCGGTCGATCACATCCGCCGTGACGATGCTGGCGTGACCCTTCACAGCCAGGGTCAGGCCGATCTGTATGATGAGGTCATTCTGGCCACCCATTCCGACCAGTCGCTGGCCATCCTGGGTGAGGCCGCAACGCCTGCGGAAAAATCCGCCCTTGGCGCGATCAAGTATCAGCCCAACACCGCCATCCTGCATTGCGACCCGAACCAGATGCCCCGGCGGCGCGCGTGCTGGTCCAGCTGGACCTATCGCTCGCAAGCCGGGAATGTGGGTGTGACCTACTGGATGAACCGGCTCCAGAACATACCCGACAGCGATCCGCTGTTTGTCACGCTGAACGCATCATCGGAAATTCCTCAGGATAGGGTCTTTGATCAGGTCG
The DNA here is from genome assembly GCF_056541025.1 of Ruegeria sp. AK4. Classification (NCBI taxonomy): domain Bacteria; kingdom Pseudomonadati; phylum Pseudomonadota; class Alphaproteobacteria; order Rhodobacterales; family Roseobacteraceae; genus Ruegeria; species Ruegeria sp. AK4. Next base: position 217,476 of record NZ_JBQFXS010000003.1, on the reverse strand, counting down.
AATTCGCCCATCCGGTGTTCGACAAGGCGGCGCTGCGGGCGCAGGGGCATATCCGGGCGATGCAGGGGCAGAACCGGACCTGGTTTGCCGGGGCCTATAACCGGCACGGATTTCATGAAGACGGGATTACCAGCGCGATGCATGTCGTCGACCGGATCAAAGGCACCCCGCACACCATCGGAGCTGACAATGGCCGTTCTGAAACAGACCCGTCCATATCTGTTGCGGCGGAATAGCGGGTTTTTCCACGCCGCGCTGCTGTCGCTGGCGCTGCTGGTCCCCGGCGGAGTGGCGGCCTCGCCACTGTCCAACTGGCTGAGTAATCCCAAGCAGCTCGGCAGCTCGACCTTCCGCTTTCTGGGCCTGCCGGTCTATGACGCCAAGCTGTTCACCCCGAACGGCGCGGCTTTCAGCTGGGCCGAGGATTTCGGTCTGCAAATCACCTACCGCAAGAATATCTCGCAACAGACACTGGTGAACTCGACGCTGGACGAGATGGCGCGGCAGGGCAACCCTGCCCCAACGCAAGCCCAGCTTGAGGCCTGTTTTCGCTCCATCTCCAAGGGCGACACCTATCTGGCCATCTCGGAAGGACCGAACAAGGTCGGGTTCTGGCTGAACGGGGCTCAGACCTGCACCCTGACGAACACAGGCATCAAACGCTCGTTCATGTCGGTCTTTCTGGGCGACAACACTCGTTCTGCCAGCTTTACGCGGCAGTTGAAGGGGCAATGATGCTGTACCCGCGTGTCAGCCTCTATGCGCTGATGCTCGCTGCGGCGGGTATTCCGCTTTATATTCACCTGCCCCGGTTTGCGGCGGTGAATCTGGGGATCGGTCTGGGCGTGATCGGAACCGTCTTGCTGGTGATCCGGCTGGTGGATCTGGTGCAGGACCCGGCGATTGGCTGGGCGATTGACCGCTGGCCCGGTGCTCAGATGCTGTTCGCCGCATTGGCGGCCATCGGTCTGGCCATCGGGTTCCCCTTGTTGTTTTCCCTGCCCCAAGGGGCAAGCGTCGCGGCGCTGGTTGCCATTCTGGTGCTGCTGTTTTCGGCCTATAGCCTCGGGACGATCCTGCTTTATGGCCGCAGCGCCACGCTGGCGAAACATCCCGCCCCGAAAGAGCTGATGACACTGGCCGCCTATCGCGAAGGCGGGCAACTGACCGGTGTGATCATCGCGGCCAGCGCCCCCGCCCTGTTCGTGGCCTTTGGCGCGCAGGCGCAGGGCTATCCGGCCTTTGGACTGTTTCTGGGCCTGCTGGCGGTTCTGACCCTGGCCCTGACCCTGCCGATGTGGCGGCGCACGCCGATCACCGGGCATGGCCTGTCCTTTTCCGAACTCGGTCAGGCCGGGGCGCTGCGCCTGCTGGCGCTGGCGCTGGTCAACAGCCTGCCCGTGGCGATCACATCGACCCTGTTCCTGTTCTTTGTCGAAGACCGGCTGCAACTGCCCGGCAAGGCAGGCCCATTGCTGATCCTGTTCTTCCTCAGCGCCGGGGCCAGCGTGCCGCTCTGGGCGCGGCTGAGCAACCGGATTGGCCCGAAACAGACTCTGATCATCGCCATGCCGCTGTCGATTGCGGGCTTTATCGGCGCCGCCACCCTGTCTGCCGGAAACCTCGGCGGATTTGCTCTGATCTGTCTTGCGTCCGGAGCGGCGCTTGGGGCGGATATGGTGGTTCTGCCCGCCATGTTCTCGGTGGTGCTGACGCGCGCGGGGCTGAATGCCTCGGCCGCGTTTGGCATCTGGTCTTTTGCAGGCAAGCTGGGCCTTGCGCTGGCTGCCTTTTTCACTCTGCCGCTGCTGGAACGCAGCGGCTTCACACCCGGTCAAACCAATTCCGCGCAGGCGCTCGAGACGCTCAACCTGGCCTATGCGGTGCTGCCCTGCATCCTGAAACTCGGGGCGTTCGGAATGGTTCTGACCCTGCCGACAGAGGTCACACGCACATGAACACCATCGTCCTCCTTTTGCTCGCTGTCCTTGCTGCCCTCATCGCGCGCAGCCGCCTGCTGAGCTTTCGCGCCCAGTCGCCGGCGGATTACACCGGCACCGGGCCGGAGTTTTCGCTCAGCACCCATCTGAACGGGGATATCCTGTCCGAAGGGCTGATCTATGGCCCCAATGGCAAGGTGTCGAACAGTTTCGTGGCCCGCATGGTGGGCGAATGGGACGGCAACACAGGCACGCTGGCCGAATATTTCACCTATTCCAACGGCAAGCAGATGACCCGGAAATGGTATCTGACCATGGGGACCGGAAACATATTCACCGCCAAAGCGGACGATATCGTGGGTGAGGGCAAGGGCACGATTTCAGGCTCGACGGTCAAGCTGACCTACCGGATCGTCCTGCCCAAAGATGCGGGCGGACATGTTCTGGATGTCACCGACTGGATGTACCTGACCGAAAACGGCGCGATCATGAACCGGTCCGAGATGCGGAAATTCGGCATCAAGGTCGCCGAGCTGATCGCCACCATGCGCCCGGCACCCGTCCCCCAACCGGCGCATCTGAACGGCGCAAACGGCTATGATGCCGAGGCCGAGCCAAGGCCGCTGCAATGACGGTTTACCGGTCCCTGATAACCCTCCTGGCCATTGCCGGCCTTGCCCTCCTGGCAGCCTGTTCCGCCAAGCCGAAGGTTCCCAAATCCTTTCTGTCCGACCGGCAACTGAACCTGGAAGAGTTCTTTGAGGGTCAAACGGTCGCCTACGGCCAGTTTCAGGACGTCCTGGGCAATGTCCCGCGCCGCTTTACGGTCGAAATCGACGGCACATGGGACGGCGAAACTCTGACGCTGGTCGAGGATTTCGTCTATGACGACGGCGCCACCGAACAGCGTATCTGGACCCTGACCAAAACCGGCGATGACACCTGGACCGGCACCGCCCCCGGCGTTCTGGGCACGGCCACAGGGGTCGAGCGGGGCGATACCTTCAACTGGACATACAAGATCGACCTGCCGGTCAAGGACGGCACCATGCGGGTGAATTTCGACGACTGGATGTGGCTGCTGTCCGATGACCGCCTGCTGAACCGCGCCTATGTCTCGCGCTACGGGATCCGTCTGGGTGAGGTCATTCTGTTCTTTGAAAAGAAATAGACGGTCCTGCGCCACAAACTCAGGCTACCTAAATACAAACTCGTCAATCGCCAGCGGTGGGGTGCCCTCGGCTACCGCAGTGTCGGATTTCGGCGGATCGACCGGATCAGGCTGCCTTGGAAGCCCCAGACGCGCACGCTCAAGCTCGGCCCACAGGAAAAACAGGGCATCCCGTTTGCCCCTGAGGGGTTCGGGCACCGTTGTCCGCACAACGCGCGGCGATCTGAAGGGGCTCTGCTCGATCTTCGCCTCCGGTGGGTTTGCTCTTTTTTCGCACCCTATCAAACCTCGCAAAACTTAACAAATTGATTGAGCCGCGCGTTACTCGCCTTGCAATTGATTTGATTGCACTTTTCGCGCGCGCCGCACAGGCAGATCATTCTGCTTCTCATCCAGCACATTGCGAAACAGTATCGTCAGTTCCGATCTGCGGACCAGCGGGCGCCCGTCGGCGGGCGTGGGGTTATCCTGCGCCGTGCTGCGATCGGGTTTCGCACTGTCAAAGCGTTTCAGGATTGATTTGATTTGCATCTTCATAGTCCTTCAACGTCAGAGTTACGATTTTGCCGCTGCGGATCGGATCCGAACCCGTGGTAAGGGGCTCGAGGATCGAAAAACCGTGAGTGGTAATCCGCAGCGACAGCGCTCATCTAAGAGGTGGTTTCGCCAGCGTAAGGGGGAAGAAACCCGCCAAATACATCATATTTGACCGTGCGGTAAAAATTCCTGAGTGTATTCGGCATCCTAGGGATCAGCCTTAAAGTGTGAACGGTTTTTGGCGACGTAGCGTCACAACGAGACCATCGGCTGAGAGCCCCTGTTTTTCAGGCCGGATGGGGCCGTGCCATAGGGATATGCCTGCCGACCAACAGAGCTGTTTGCGCTCGGAAACATACGCAAACCCGGCCGGTCCGTTTTCTGGACAAGTCTTAATCTTTGTGACGGCTCACGCTCATCTGCGCATCCCATACTGATGTCATGACGTGTTCACCCGACGAACGGAGGTCCTGAAATGTCTTATGCAAACAGCGGCTCTGGCAGCTTTTTTAAAGGTCTGTTTTCGACGGCGGAAGAAAGACGGGCCCGACGCAAACGCAGGGCCGAAGAGCGGCGGAAACAGCGGGAAGCCGACCTTGAATCCGCAAAAGACCTGCGGGACAGTGGCTATTACGACGATCACCTGCCCGACGCCGTTTTCTATCGCCACTACTATTTCTGAGGCAAAGCGACCCGGCGTGAAGGATGCCTTAGCGGCAACGAAAATAGGGCGCGCCACCACCAGCGCGCCCCAGTCACAGGGAGGATAATGAAAATCCGCGCCCAAAAAACCGAACACAGGCGCAAACTAGGTAATGACTGTCATCATGCCATGTCTTGCCGGGCGGGTCAGTGATCCGGATCACATAACTCAAAACCTGCCGACGCTTTTCGCAGCGCGCAGTCCGGGTTGTCCCGCCAGTAGCTTTGGGCCGTGAAACACCCGCCGGACCACCGGCTTGGGCGAAAAAAACTTCACGCTACGGGAAACCCCCAATTTCGCAGGGATGAATTGGCCGGTAGGGTCTGGGTAACGGACCACTCAACTCAATCCGTTGCAACATGATAAGGGGCTGACAAACCTACCCCCTCACTCACGTCAGCCCCTCACATCATCCGATCAGTTCAGGAAAGGCGTGCGCTGGTCGTGACGACGAACCACGAGGAATGACGCTCAGCTTTTAGATCGCGCCCCATTCCAGCCCGAACTTACCCAAGTATTTCCTCAACCGATCCGCATCGTTCTGGGTTTTGCGTTTGCTGCGCGACACGGCGAACAAGGCCCGCCCGGCGGCACTGAGGCTTGCGGAACTGCGACAGACCCGGATCACTTCGGCCAATTGCACAAGATCAAACGGGTCCACGTCAGACACTGCTTCGCCCATCACATCTGCGACCAGCTTGAAGTCATCATCGGACTGGGCCGACTTCCAATCCGATTGGAGCGTCTCGATTTCAGATGCCACCATCGCCCTTGTAATGCGGCCCCTTGGCGCAAGCGTGCACAGCCTGCGGATCGACCCGGAAAAGTCGCGGAAGTTTCCCGGCCATTGGGTTGCAGGGTCCTTGGCAAAACCAAGATACTGTGCGCGCGCGTCGGTGTTGAAACCGACATGCGTGCCCAAATCCCGTTCGCAGCGATCCAGTTCATGCAGAAGATTTGCCTCGATATCCTCGCCGCGGTTGCGCAGCGCGGGCAAGGTGAAACTCCATGTGTTCAAGCGGGCCAACAGATCGGGGCGAAACTGTCCCGAGGCCGTCAAACTGCGCAGATCGCGGTTGGCACCGGCAATCAGGTGGAACCGGCTTGAGATCTCGTGGTCAGACCCCAAAGGATAAAACCGCCCGGTCTCGATCGCGTGCAGCAGAACCGACTGCATGTTGGGGTTCAGTTCGTCCACATCATCCAGAAACAGGACGCCGCCATCCGCTTCGCGCAGCAACCCGCTGCGCTCGGTCCCTGCCGCCCCAAGGTAGGAGCGGCGCTGGCCAAACAGCGTTGCCATGGCGTCTGGCCCGTTCAATGTCGCGCAGTTCACATGGACCAGACGCCCCTTTATGCGGCGCCGATCAAGTTTGAGGCCGTGAATGCGTTCTGCCAGTTCGGTCTTGCCCGTACCCGTTTCACCCAAAAGCAAGACGGGTTCGTCGGAATTGCTTGCGACCAATTCAATCCGGTCGATCAAGGCATTATAGGCCGGATTGCGCGTTTCGATCCCACCCTTCAGTTGGTCGCTGTATTCGCGTGACAATTGGTCGAACCGTTGCTGCAAGGCGTTGTAACGGCTGAGGTCCAGATCGATGATATCGAATTTCGGCCCGTCATCATTCGGGCCCGGTGGGCCAGTCTGGATCAGCCGGGCCGGAACATGTCTGCTTTCGGTCAGCAGGAACCAGCAGATCTGCGCCACATGGGTGCCTGTGGTCAGGTGGACGTGATATTGCTCGCGCTCTTCGTCGAACCCATAGGCGCGGGCAAAGTCGAACAGCTTCCCATAAACCTCCTGAAAATCCCACGGGTCGGACAGGTCCATTCGGTGCAGCAACACCTCGGTCTGGGGTGACAGTTCTTCGATCTCGCGTTTGACCTGATGGGCGAGGCGATTGAATTTGTGGTCGTGCAGCAGCTCAAGCCGGTCGACCTTGAAATGGTCATGAATGGTCAGACTGGGCGTGGGTTTCCAGCGCCGTTTCTTGCCCATATCCAGTTGCGTTCCGAGGAATCCGATGACGACGTTTTGCATGATCTATCTAGATTTATATTTCACGATCCAACTGTATCGTATTGCAGGGCATGAATTTCATCAATAGTGGAAAAATATAAAACAAATCATATACTTACGCCGACCTCAGGTTTTTCTCTGATCGCAGGCTTAACCATGGCAAAACATCCTCACAAACAAACGAGGACAAGGAAATGGCGAACAAATCCGTGTTTGCATCGATCAAAGGCCGGTTGCTGCCGAAGGCAACAGCGAAGAACGCCCATGGCGCGCCGGCCTACGCTTATTCCGATGCCCATGCTCTGGCTCAGGTCGCCGTGACCGGCACCTTCGGGGGCATGTTCTATCAGTCGCCGCAGGAGGAACTGGAATACGTTCTGGATGTGGCCGAAGCCGTCGTGCCGCACTTTCTGGCACAGGCGGCGATCTATGCCCGCCAGTCGGGATACATGAAGGATATGCCTGCGGTTCTGCTGGCCATTCTGGCCCGGCGTGATCCGGTCCTGTTCCGGGCGGCGTTCGCCCAGGTGGTCGATAACGGCAAGATGCTGCGCACGTTTGTGCAGGTCATCCGGTCGGGTCAGACAGGGCGCAAGTCTCTGGGGTCGGCACCGAAAGCGATGGTACAGAACTGGTTGAACACCGCGTCTGACCGGGCGCTGCTGAACGCCAATATCGGGAATGACCCGTCTTTGGCGGACGTGATCAGGATGGTGCACCCGAAACCGGCCTCGGCCGAGCGGGAGGCGTTGTTCGCCTGGATCGTCGGGCGGCCGTGCAATCTGGCACGGCTGCCACGGGCCCTGAGGGACTGGATCGCGTTTCGCGAGACCGGCAAGGGTCCGGTGCCGGATGTGCCGTTCCAGATGCTGACGCAGCTGGAGCTGTCGCCGGAACACTGGGCGCGGATCGCGCGTAAAAGTTCGTGGCAGATGGCGCGGCAGAACCTGAACACATTCCAGCGCCACGGCGTTTTCAACGTGGCCAGGAACGTGGATCATGTGGCGGCCTTGCTGCGCGACCCGCAGGCGATCGCCAGGGCACGTGCGTTTCCGTACCAGTTGATGGTGGCGGCACAGAACGTGACCGGCGATATGCCGCCTCAGATCGTGGACGCGCTGCACGATGCGATGGAAATCGCGGTGCAGAACGTGCCGAAGTTTGCGGGTCAGGTTGTCGTGTGCCCGGACGTTTCGGGTTCGATGACCTGGGCCGTGACCGGGTATCGCCCGGGGGCGACCTCGGTAGTGCGTCACGTGGATGTGGCGGCGCTGGTCGCAGCGTCCTTCCAGCGCGTGAACCGCGGATGTCAGGTGCTGCCGTTCGACTTCGACGTGCGTGATGTACGTCTGAGGCCGCGCGACACGATCCTGACCAATGCCGAGCGTCTGGCGGCCTTGGCCGGAGGCGGAACAAACTGTTCCGCACCGCTGGCCTGGCTGAACAATCGCGGCCGCGCGCCGGATCTGGTGGTGTTCGTGTCCGATAACCAATCCTGGGTGGATGCCCGGGTCGGTGGACAGGGCACGGCGATGTTGAAGGAATGGGAGGTGATCAAGCGTCGCAACCCGAAGGCCAGACTGGTCTGCATCGATATCGCCCCTTACGGGACCACGCAGGCGCAGACGCGTGAAGACGTGCTGAATGTCGGCGGGTTCTCGGATGCCGTCTTTGACCAGATCGCGGCTTTTGCCGCCGGTCAGACCGGACCGGATCACTGGGTCGGCGAGATCGAGAAAATCGAACTATGAAAACGGGTCAGGCGGAATGCCTGTGGGACTACAGCCTTGAACTCTGTCAGATGTCTCACAAACATCTTGTCCGCCTGACCCAAACAGACAATTCCCGGCGAATGCTGGTGGAACTACAGGTTAGAGCGCCGGTCGGCAGGCCGGAGGTCGCGGGTTCAACTCTCGCCGCGCGTTGCGCGTAGCTCAGTGAAGATGTTTCACCAACCCTTTGTCGCCGGGACCCGAACAACGTCAGGCAGAATGCCGGTGGGACTACATCGCTGTTAACGATCCGCGCCCGACAAAGGGCGCTGTCTCACCACTTCTTGTCTGCTTGACCCGAATTGAAAGGAAACTGTCTCGGCGAATGCCGGTGGAACTACAGATTGTTAATCTCCGTGTCGCGGGCTCGAATCCCGCTCGTCCCAGCCCCCTTGGGGGAGGGACGGTAGCTCAGTCAGGTAGAGCGGGCGTTTCACCCTGGTCGTGCTTTGCACGCAAACATGACCGCTTTGTCGTCGAGACCCAATCAGAAGGAATACCCCGGCGAATGCCGAAGGAACTACATGGCACACCAGGGACAGGTCGAGCGGGTTCAACTCCCCTCCGTGCCGGCGCCCAGACGGCAAACGCATCTGCCCATTCAGATGCGGGGCGGGCCTCCCAACTGTTTCTTCACCCCTTGTCGTCGGGGCCTTGGATCGTTGAGATAGAGTGATGAAAGACTACCGAGAGTACCCACCACAGAACTTGGAATCAGACGTCGACTACGCCCGTCGGCTCGAAAATAGCGGCGCGGAAGAGATGTGGATTCGAAAAGCCTTAAGGTTCCATCGCCAGATGCCCTTGGAAGATATGGGCAATTTCTTCGAGGCGTTTTCCGAAGCTCGTTTGAAACACCTGCAACTGCTCATCAGTGTCCACCCTCAGCGAACCTACGAGTCTTTCGTCAAGAAGGTCTCCAAAAACCTTGGGATATCTGAGGAGCGCGCCGAGTTTTGGGTCAAGAAGTTTGAAGAGATGCAACCGAACAAGACTGATTTTTTGAACGGTAAAGTCAATGACTGAAGAAAACACATTCGACCCCGTAACCGGGGAACATCTGAAAGATTGGGGGCATCGTCCCGGCAAACAATTCCCGGCCCTGCTGGCGCGCGCGAATGATATGCGGGCAGAGGGGTTTGGTCTGGTGCGCATCCGGCAGGAACTGGAGGGCGAGATCCCTCCAATCCCGCCTACGCTGGACCTGCGCGCGCCCGCAGAGGTTGCGTTTCACGAGAACATTGACGCAGTGCATCCGGATGAAGAGGACAACGTCTCGAAGGTGCGCGAGACGATGACGGCGCTGATGCGGACACCGACCATTGAGGCCGGGGCGATCATGCCTGATGCCTGTCCGGCCGGGCCGGTAGGCACGATCCCGGTTGGTGGTGTGGCGGCGACACGGAATGCGATCCATCCGGGGATGCACTCGGCGGATATCTGTTGCTCGGTCATGATCACGGATCTGGGTCACGCTGACCCGAAAGCGGTGCTGGATGCGGCGCAATCCGTAACCCATTTCGGGCCGGGCGGGCGAGCGCAGGGCAAGCGGTTCACAACCTCGCTGAAACTGCTGGATGCGTTCCGCGAGAACCCGTTTCTGGACAACCCCAAATCGCTGCGCATGGCGCAAGAACATATGGGGACGCAGGGCGACGGGAACCATTTCCTGTTTGTCGGGCGTTCGCGCAAAACCGGGCGGACGGCAATTGTGACCCACCATGGCTCGCGCGGGCCGGGGGCGGTTCTGTATAAGAACGGCATGGCTGTGGCCGAACGGTTCCGCAAGGAACTGTCGCCGCAGACATCCAAGCAGAATGCCTGGATTCCGGCGGACACCGAAGAGGGTCGCGATTACTGGGAGGCACTGCAACTGATCCGCAAATGGACCAAGGCCAACCACAACGCGATCCACCAGGCGACGGTCGAAGCCGCGCGTGTCGGCGATGTGGGTGAGCGGTTCTGGAACGAACATAACTTCGTCTTCAAACGGGGTGATCTGTTCTACCACGGCAAGGGCGCGACACCGGCCTGGGGAGACTATGCGGCGGACGCAACAGGTCTGACGCTGATCCCGCTGAACATGTCGGAACCGGTTCTGGTCGTGCGTGGAAAGGATGCGGGCCACGGTCTGGGCTTTAGCCCGCATGGGGCCGGCCGGAACTTTTCCCGCTCCGAGCACAAGCGCCGGATGGGGTCGGTCACGCCGGATGAGATGCTGAAGGCAGAAACCGAAGGTCTGGATATCCGGTTCCACGCCGGTGGGGTCGACGCATCCGAGCTGCCATCCAGCTACAAAAACGCGGACAGCGTTGTGGCGCAGATCAAGTCCTATGATCTGGCCGAGATCGAGGATTACATCGATCCCTACGGCTGCATCATGGCCGGAGATGTGCCGCCGTTCTGGAAAAACAAGAAGAAAGGTCGCCGGTAATTGCCGGCGACCCTGACGGCTTCCAGCTTAGCATCCTGATGATAGCCGTCCTGCAGTCTTGGCTGAGACCGACATGCAGGCGATCAAACCGAGCCGTAGCAGCATGATCTTGTAGCGGTTCCAGCGCGTATTGAAACGCGTGGGCGCTGACCCTGAATCACAGGAAGCGTCCATTTTCTGCGCTTGCGCACAGATGAGTTGAACATTGACGTCAGCCGAGACTCAGCCTTGCCGTCAACCCAATTCGCGCTTGCGCATTGGGTGCGGGGCAGCCTCAGGTCTCGGGGTTTGTTTGTGATAGCTTCATCATCTGCGGGCCATAATTGATCGAAAAATACTCCAACGCCCATCACTCATGGATCGCGAAAGGGGTTAGTTTTCAACGTGTTGGGTTGATTTCCTCTCTATTACTAAAAATTTAGTTTGACAGCGGCGCCGAATATCACCGATGCTGATTGCCATCCGGTCTGCACCGGATCACATAATCTTTGGGAGGAGACAGATGCGGAGACATCTACTTTCCGCCGTGGCGGCAGCGGCCGTCATTGCGGGGCACGGTCCTGCTTGGGCCGACGAAGCCGCAGCACAACGTTGGATCGACGACGAATTCCAGCCATCGACTTTGTCGAAGGACGAACAGTTGTCGGAAATGAAGTGGTTCATCGAAGCTGCACAACCGTATTCGGGCATGGAAATCAATGTCCTGTCCGAGGGTATCCCGACGCATTCCTATGAATCCGAGGTTCTGACCAAGGCGTTCGAGGAAATCACCGGCATCAAGGTCAACCACCAGATCCTCGGCGAAGGCGAAGTCGTTCAGGCCGTTCAGACCCAGCTGCAAACCGGGCGGAACCTCTATGACGGCTATGTTAACGACAGCGACCTGATTGGCACGCATTCGCGCCTGCAACTGGCCTATCCGCTGACCGACATGATGGAAGGCGACTGGGCGGCGACCACCTCGCCGACGCTGGATCTGGATGACTTCATGGGCATTCAGTTCACCACCGGCCCGGACGGCAAGTTGTATCAGCTGCCCGACCAGCAGTTTGCGAACCTTTACTGGTTCCGCAAGGACTGGTTCGATGACGAAGCCAACAAGGCCGCGTTCAAAGAAAAGTACGGCTACGATCTGGGTGTTCCGGTCAACTGGTCGGCATATGAAGACATCGCCGAATTTTTCACCAATGACGTGAAAGAGATCGACGGCGTAACGATCTATGGCCACATGGACTATGGCAAGCGTGCGCCTGATCTGGGCTGGCGCATGACGGACGCCTGGCTGTCGATGGCTGGCGCCGGTGACGTGGGCGAGCCGAACGGTGTTCCGGTCGATGAATGGGGCATCCGCATGGAAGCGGGCACCTGTAACCCAGTTGGCGCGTCCGTTTCGCGCGGTGGTGCTGCGAACGGCCCGGCTGCGGTCTATGCGATCCGCAAGTGGGATGAGTGGCTGCGGGCCTATGCGCCTCCGGGTGCCGCGTCTTACGACTTCTATCAGTCGCTGCCGGCGCTGAGCCAGGGCAACGTGGCCCAGCAGATCTTCTGGTACACCGCCTTTACCGCCGACATGGTGAAGCCGAAGTCCGAAGGCAACAACACCGTGGATGACGAAGGCACGCCGCTGTGGCGGATGGCGCCCAGCCCGCACGGCCCCTATTGGGAAGAAGGCCAGAAAGTTGGCTATCAGGACGTGGGGTCGTGGACCTTCCTGAAATCGACCCCTGCGGATCGTGCTCAGGCGGCCTGGCTCTATGCCCAGTTCGTGACGTCCAAGACTGTTGACGTGAAGAAGTCCCATGTGGGTCTGACCTTCATCCGCGACAGCTCGGTCAATCACGAGTCGTTCACCGAACGCGCACCCAAGCTGGGTGGTCTGGTCGAGTTCTACCGCTCGCCCGACCGTGTGGCCTGGTCGCCGACCGGCATCAACGTGCCGGACTATCCGAAGCTGGCCCAGATCTGGTGGCAGCAGATCGGCGACGTGAACTCGGGCGCATTCACCCCGCAAGAGGCGATGGACCGTCTGGCAGAAGAGATGGACATCACCATGGCCCGGATGCAGGCTGCGGATGAAAGCGCCGGTGTCTACGGTGGCTGTGGACCGCGTCTGAACGAGCCGCAGGATGCCGCCTTCTGGCTGGAAAAGCCGGGCTCGCCCAAGGCCAAGCTCGAGAACGAAAAGCCGCAGGGCCAGACCGTCAACTATGACGAACTGGTTCAGCGCTGGCAGTCTCAGTAAGCAAGCGAAACCGGGGGTGCCGTCTGCGGCATCCCCACCCCAAGGCCAGTGCGACGCACTGAAGGACCGGAACCCACGGACATGATCGAACTTCAAGACGCCACCAAACGGGTTGGCAATGTCATCCATATCAAGCCCACGAACCTGACGCTTGAGACCGGCCATTTCAACGTGCTGCTGGGCGCGACGGGATCTGGCAAGACCTCTCTGATCAAGATGATGGCGGGGCTGGACCCAATCGCCTCGGGCAAGGTCCTGATGGATGGGCAGGACGTCACGCGGCTGAACACGCAAAAGCGGCAGATCAGCCTGGTGCACCAGTTCTTTGTGAACTACCCGCATATGACCGTGTTCGACAACATCGCCTCGCCGCTGCGCGTGGCGGGCATGGCGAAATCCGAGATCGAAGGCCGCGTGGAAGAGGCCGCCGACCTGCTGCAACTGCGCCCGATGCTGCACCGCCGCCCGCATGAGTTGTCGGGCGGGCAGCAGCAGCGCACCGCGCTGGCCCGCGCGATTGCCAAGGAAAGCCGCGCGGTGTTTCTTGACGAGCCACTGGCGAACCTCGATTACAAGCTGCGCGAAGAACTGCGTGAACAGTTGCCCGACCTGTTCGCAGGGCGCGGGGCCGTGGTGGTCTATGCCACCTCGGAACCGGAAGAGGCGTTGCTGCTGGGCGGCTACACCGCGCTGATGGAAGATGGCCGCGTCACCCAATTCGGCCCCACCGCCGATATCTATCGCAACCCCGAAAACCTTGCCGCCGCGCGGGTGTTCTCGGACCCGCCTATCAATGTGGCACGCATCACCGTGTCCGGTGCGCAGGCGCAACTGGCCGGCGGCGGTGGCTGGAACGTCGCCGATATCGCCGATGGCGACTACATGGTCGCCGTGCGTCCGCACCGGGTGACCCCGTTCCGCTCTTCCGACGCCGATGTGGAACTGACCGGGCGTGTCATCGTGACCGAGCTTTCGGGCTCGGATTCCAGCGCGCATTTCCAGCACGGGGACGAAGCGTGGGTATCCCTGGCCTCGGGCGTCCACCCCTATCAGGTGGGCGAGGATCACAGTTTCTACATGAACCCGGCCCATTGCCGGTATTTCGGCCAAGACGGCAAAAGGATCGCCTGACATGGCACAGATCAAACTTGCAAACCTGCGACACAGCTATTTCCCCAATCCCAAGGGGCCACAGGATTACGCCCTGAAGGAAATCGACGTTACATGGCGCGATGGCGGGGCCTATGCGCTGCTGGGGCCGTCGGGCTGCGGCAAGTCCACGCTGCTGAACATCATCTCGGGTCTGCTGACCCCGTCCGAGGGGCAGATCCTGTTCGACGGTCAGGACGTGACCGCCCTGCCCCCCGATCAACGCAACATCGCGCAGGTGTTCCAGTTCCCGGTGATCTACGACACGATGACCGTGGGTGAAAATCTGGCCTTTCCGCTGAAAAACCGCGGGGTTGACCCGGCAACGATCAAACGTCGCGTCGACGAGATTGCCGAGATGCTGGACGTCACCGATATGCTGAACACCCGTGCCAGCGGCCTGAGCCCGGACAACAAGCAGAAAATCTCGATGGGGCGCGGGTTGGTGCGCGATGACGTGAACGCGGTGATGTTCGATGAGCCGCTTACGGTGATCGACCCACATCTGAAATGGAAGCTGCGGTCCAAGCTGAAAGAACTGCACCAGCGCGTCAAAGCGACGATGATATACGTGACCCACGACCAGACCGAGGCGCTGACCTTTGCGGATGAAGTGGTCGTGATGCAGGAGGGCGAGGTGGTGCAGATCGGCACCCCGGTTGAACTGTTCGAGCGTCCTCAGCACACATTTGTCGGCCATTTCATCGGCTCGCCCGGCATGAACGTGCTGCCCTGCGACGCCGAGGGCGACCGCGCCGTATTCGAAGGCCATGAGGTGATGCTGGAAGGCCCAACCCACGGCGACGGGGGCCGCACCGATCTTGGTATTCGCCCCGAATATGTCGGCTTTGGCGACACCGGCATTCCGGCGCATGTGACCAAGGTCTCGGACATTGGCCGCCACTATGTGGTCAGCGCCATGGTCGGCAACACGGCGCTGAAGGCGGTGACCGAACATGAGGTCCCCGAACCCGGCTCGCAGGTCTTCCTGAAATTCAAACCTGAACAATCCCGCGTCTACCGCGACGGCTGGATCGCAACCGAGGAGCGGGCGCAATGAGAACGGAAAACCAAAAGGCGTGGTTCTTTGTCCTGCCCGTACTGGCGCTGGTTGCGTTCAACGCGCTGGTGCCGATGATGACGGTGGTCAACTACTCGGTGCAGGAGACCTTTGGCAACAACCAGTTCTTCTGGGAGGGGCTGGGCTGGTTCGAACAGATCCTGCGCTCTGACCGGTTTCAGGCCGCGCTGGGGCGGCAGTTCCTGTTCACCTTCCTGATCCTGCTGATCGAGGTTCCGCTGGGCATCATCGTGGCGCTTTCCATGCCGCGCAAAGGGTTCTGGGTGCCGGTCTGTCTGGTGCTGATGGCCCTGCCGATGCTGATCCCGTGGAACGTGGTCGGCTCGATGTGGAACATCTTCACGCTGCCCAAGATCGGCCTGCTGGGCTATTTCCTGAATGACGTTCTGGGCATCAACTATGATATGACGCAACAGCCGCTGTCGGCTTGGATCACCGTTGTGGTCATGGATGTCTGGCACTGGACCTCGCTTGTGGTGCTGCTGTGCTATGCGGGCCTCGTGTCGATCCCGGACGCCTATTATCAGGCGGCCAAAATCGATGGCGCCAGCCCCTGGTCGGTGTTCCGCTACATCCAGCTGCCCAAGATGAAAACCGTCCTGACCATCGCCGTTCTGCTGCGCTTCATGGACAGTTTCAACATCTATACCGAACCCTTCGTTCTGACCGGCGGCGGTCCCGGCAACTCGACCACCCTGCTGTCGATCGACCTTGTGAAGATCGCACTGGGGCAGTTCGACCTTGGCCCTGCTGCGGCGATGAGCCTGATCTATTTCGCCATCACGCTGCTGGTCAGCTGGGTCTTCTATACACTGATGACAAAGGATGACGCGCAATGAAGAAGCGGTCCCTGATCCCGATCCTCTATATCGCGTTCCTGATGCTGCCGATCTATTGGCTGGTGGCGATGTCCTTCAAGACCACGAACGAGATCCTGTCGGGCTTTTCCCTGTTCCCCCAAACCTTCACGCTGGAGAATTACATCACCATCTTCACCGATCCGACATGGTACTGGGGCTATATCAACTCGATCATCTATGTGACGATCAACACGGTGCTGTCAGTCTGTGTCGCTCTGCCTGCGGCCTATGCGTTCTCGCGCTACCGGTTTCTGGGTGACAAGCAACTGTTCTTCTGGCTGCTGACCAACCGGATGGCCCCAGCGGCAGTGTTCGCGCTGCCGTTCTTCCAGCTCTATTCCTCGATCCACCTATTCGACACCTATCTGGCCGTAGCGCTGGCGCATACGCTGTTCAACGTGCCGCTGGCGGTGTGGATTCTGGAAGGCTTCATGCGCGGTATCCCCAAGGAGCTGGACGAGACGGCTTATGTTGATGGCTATTCCTTCCCGCGCTTCTTCATAACAATCTTCCTGCCCAACATCAAAGCGGGCGTCGGCGTCGCCGCTTTCTTCTGCTTCATGTTCTCGTGGGTGGAAATGCTGCTGGCCAAGACCCTGACGGCGGTCGAGGCCAAACCCATCGCCGCCGTGATGACCCGCACCGCCTCCAGCGCGGGGTACGAGCTGGGCCTGCTGGCGGCAGCCGGGACGCTCACCATCATACCCGGTGCCATCGTCATCTGGTTTGTCCGCAACTACATCGCGCGCGGTTTCGCGATGGGCCGTGTGTGAGGTTCGATATGCGTAAACTTCTTCTCACCCTTCCCTTCCTGCCTTCGATGGCATTTGCCCAGCAAGCCGGGTGGGGCAATGTCGGCCAGCAGGAGGAAAAAGGATTCTCGTGGACCGCCCCCCTGTGGCCCGATTTCTGGATGGCCTGGACCCCGGCGACGCTGGCCGTATTCGTGGGCATCTTCTCGGCCATCGCTCTGATCGGGGTATTGGAGGGGTTCAAATTCCGCGACGGCCTCGAACGCCGCGGTGTGCTTGGCCTGACCACCACGTTGGGGGATCGGTTGTTCATAACGCTGCTGGGCTCGGCCTACATCTTCCTGGCCTGGCTTGGGCTGGTGGGCCAACCTGTCTGGACGCCCCTTTTTCTGTCCATCGGCTGGGGCGTTTTCGTCTTCTGGAAAGTTTAAGCTTTGCGAAACAGCGAAAGGATGCTTGTCTGTCAGGCATACTAAGAAATGGCGACACCGAGATCGATGCGAAAGAAAAAGACGACAAATCTGCTGACCGAAGTGGAACTTGAGTTCATGAACGAGCTCTGGGCGCTGGGTCGGGGTTCGGTCCGTGATGTCCTTGATCGCCTGCCACCTGATCGCAATCTGGCCTACACATCCGGCGCGACCATTCTGCGTATCCTTGATGAAAAAGGGTTCGTCGAAAGTGAGAAGAACGGCAAGTCGCTGATCTACAGACCCCTGCTGGAAAAGGACAGGTACCAGTCGCGGTCGCTGCAGAATCTGTCCCGGACCCTGTTTGACGACACGCCCGCAACGCTGGTTGCAAGGCTGGTCGACGATGCGGGGCTGACAGAAGATGATCTGGAGGAAATTCGAGCACTGGTAGAGAGGAGACTGCAAAATGACAGCGGTTAAACCGGTTCTCGATGCGTTTCTCGAGTTCAACGTTGTGCTTGGATTGTCAGCGCTGATCTGGCTGGCAATGCGCGGGGCCCTGGCGCTTACGCCCATGCGGTACGGCTTTGTTGCTCAGCTTCGTTCGCTCAAGATACTCTGCATCTGCGTTCTGCTCAGCCCGGTTCTGGCAATGGGTGTCACTGGTTTTGTCAGTCAGCTGTGGCCGGGACGCGTTGTCGCGCTGGGAGATCTCGCCGTGGCGGCCTATCTGCGCGGCGAAATCGCCATGCCGGCTGCGCAGTTCGAAACCCTTCTGAACACGCGCGAACGCTGGGTCGATCATGTCCTGTCAGGCAATTCTGTCTTGGTGACTTGCGCGTTGGTTGCGCTGGCGCTGGTGGCGGCTGTTCTGGCACTTCGGGTTGTCCGCAATGCACTTGCAATTCGCAAGGCTGTTCGGTCCAGCTTTCTTTGGCGGCAGTCGGCCAAGGTGGACATTCGTCTGTCAGATCGCGTAACCGTGCCATTTGCGGTGCGCGGCCTTCGTCGCCGGCACGTCGTTTTGCCCAGCCATCTGCTGAACTCGCCACGCGATTTGCGCTTTGCTCTGGCACATGAATTCCAGCACATCCGCGCGCTGGACGTGGAATGGGAACTGGGATTCGAGCTTCTGCGCCCGCTGCTGTTCTGGAACCCGGCCTATCTGGCCATGAAGCATCAGTTTGACCGGCTTCGCGAATTGGCCTGCGATCAGTCCGTCGTCTCGCGCAAGGGGATTGACGCTACCGACTATACCACCTGCTTGCTGGATTACTGCACCCGGTCGGTCAAGCTGAAAAGCCCTCGTATTCTTCATGTGGCCCTGGTTAACGGACCGAAAGCAAAGCATGCTTTGCGTCAGCGCGTCATTGCCCTGACCGATGCACCCGTGACGACAAGCCAGCTGTCAGCGCTTTTCCTTGGGTTGACGCTTTCGCTGGTTGTTGTGCTTGCGATTGGTTCGGCCTCGGTGCGTCAGACCCAGGATTGGAGCCATGATCGTCTGATGCTTTCGACAGTTGTAAATCTGGAACGGCTGGAAGCGCGCAATCAAGGGAATTGACAGACCGCAATGAACGCCCGCCTTGGGTTGGAGAGGTGGGCTTGCGCGGACTGCGAGCAGGTTTCATCGCAGATTCCGTGCTATGACGCTGTTCGCCGTTGCAGATGCTTGATGGGCACCAGTTGACAAAACCGCCATTCGCGCCATACCGCGCAGCGCTCTGAGATTTCGGTGGTTTTATCAGGCCAATGCGGTCTCTGCCGCCTCTTACAACAAAAGTATCGACTTGACCTGAGATGAATGGCAATAAAGAAAGTCTCCTGTTTATGTGAATTTCTCTCAGGTTGGCATGGCAGACGGTCCGTTTCTCGATTTGCGTCATCTGAAGATGATCCGTGCGATTGCCGAGTACGGGCGTGTCAATGATGCGGCCGAGGCCTTGGGTGTTACCTCGTCCGCCCTGTCGCATCGCATTAAAGAGGCCGAGCGACGGTTGGATCTGGTTCTGTTCACGCGGATACATAAACGTCTGCGCATGACCCCGGCGGCGGAATACCTTGCCGAGGTCGCGGATCGCGTCCTGTCGGATTTGGACCGCGCGGAACGCGACGTGCGGCGGATGGACCGCGGTGTGGAACATGTCGTGCGCATCGCGGTCGAAGCCTACAGCGCATACCATTGGTTGCCCAATTTCAGCCGCTACCTGCACACCCATTTGCCCGGGATCGAACTGCAGGTCATGACGAGCGTGACGCGCGAACCTGTCGCTGCGCTTACAAATCGGGGGGCCGACATTGTTGTGACCTCAGGCGAGGCAAATCTCATCGGGACACATCGAATTCCGCTGTTCCGGGACGAACTGCTGTTCATTTTTGCGCCGGATCATCCCCTTGCCGCAAAGACCTATGTCGAAGGCAGCGACATCGAAGGCGAAGACTTCATCACCTACACGTTGACGCCCGAGCCGGATCGCGAGTTTGCCCGGCTGTTCCGCCCCTCGGGAAGGTATCCGCGCTGGACCACAACGGTTGAGATGCCAGCGGCCATCATCGAATTGGTGGCCGCCGGTCAGGGCAGCAGTGTGCTTGCCGGCTGGGCCGTGCGCCCGGCCATCCAAGCAGGACGCATTGTCGGAGTGCGCGTCGGCAAGGACGGGATAGAGGTGCCCTGGGGTGCCTTGATCCGTTCCGAGGACAAAGGCGCAGGCCCCATTCTGGACGTTGCGCAAGCCCTTGCGCGGTGGTCCTCGGAAAACGGTGGGTTCGGCTAGGACCGCAGTCTTTCATTCGTAGGGTCATAAACATGATGGGAATGGCGTATCGCCGTGCGTAACTCTCCGAAAGCCTGCACCGAACAGGTTTCCCCCATTCCAAGCGCGCCATTTTCCACATAGCCAAGCGCCAACAGCTTTCCCGTTCGATATCCCATCGAAACCGATGTCAGATATCCGATCACCCGGCCCCCTTGGATGATCGGGTCGGATGGCAGGGGTTCCGGCCCGGGATCGGTGATCTCCAGCCCAACAAAGGCCCATGCAGCTTCTTTCGCAGCCTGTTCTTCAACCGCTTTCTGGCCGGTAAATGCTGGCTTCGACATATTCGCGAATTTAGAAAGACCAGCATCGAACAGCGTGTACTCGACACCAAAGTCGGCACCCCAACCATGATACCCTTTCTCGATGCGCATCGCATTGAGCGCGTAAGACCCGAAATTACAGATGCCAAGCGGGGAACCCGCAGTCCAGATCGCATCGTAGAGGGCGACCAGATCTGAAGTGGCGACATGAAGCTCCCACCCCAATTCCCCGACATAGCTGACCCGCAGAGCCGTGACCGGGATGCCGGCGATTTCGATCTCGGCCAGGCTCATCCACGGGGCGCTGGCCGCGCTCAGGTCGGCGGCGGTGAGGCCCTGCAAAAGATCACGGGATTTTGGGCCCATCACCAAAAGCGCACCGTCCCGAGCGTATCCCTTGGTCAGCCGAACATCGGCATCGCCACAGGCGTCGGCAATCCAGTCGTAGTCGCGATCGACAGCCAGAGTCGGCCCGCACAGCAGAAATCTGTCTTCGGCCAGCCGGGCAATTGTAGCCTCGGACCAGATACGCCCCTTGGGTGTCAGCATATAGGACAGACGCACTCGTCCGACCGACGGCAGCGTTCCGCAGACCACTGTGTCGAGCACCTTGGCCGCGTCGCGCCCTTCCAGAGTGAATTTGGTGAAGCCGCCATGGTCCATGATCCCGACGTGGTCGCGGACGGTTTCGCATTCGGCCCGCACGGCATCCTGCCAAGGTTCGTGACCGAAACTCAAAGCATCTGGATCGTTCGTCTGGCCGTGATCGAACCAGAACGCACGTTCCCAGCCGCCGATCTGCCCCATGATCGCACCTTGCGCGACCAGACGCGCATAAAGCGGCGTTTGCTTCAGCGGACGCCCGGACTCCATAAGCCGGTGAGGGTAAGGGATCGCATATTGCAGGTCATAATGCTCGGACGCGCGGGCTGCGGCGTAGTCCTGCGTGGCCCAGGATCCGAAGCGGCGGGGATCCCAGGCGGACAGGTCCCATTCGGTTTCGCCTGTCGTCAGCCATTCAGCGATGGCTTTGCCGATGGCGGCGGAATGCGTGATGCCAATTTGAACGCCTGTCGCGTGATAGAAATTTCGAACCCCCGCGGCGGGCCCGACAAGCGGAAGCGCGTCGGGCGCATAGGGGATCGGGCCATTCACGAACCGCTGGGCACCCGCTTCGGCAAGCAGCGGCACATGCGAAGAGGCGGCCTCGAACACGGCCATCATCCCGTCGATGTCATCCGGGAAAAGCTGGTGGTCAAAATCCTGAGGCACCCCGTTTTGCCAGACCGGGCGACCTTCATGGGCGTAGGACCCAAGCAACAGGGCGTTGCGCTCGCGCCTGAGGTAAAAGCGGATGTCGGGGTCGCGGATCAAAGGAAATGTGGCCGTGTCCTTTTCCAAAGCAGCCAGTGGCGATGTCACCATGTACTGGTGTTCGAGCGTGACGACCGGCACCTGCAAACCCGCCATGACCGCGATCCGTCCGCCGTTTGAACCGGCTGCATTGATTACGCTTTCTGCAACGATTATGCCGGTCGGCGTTTCAACCTCCCATTCCCCGGACGCGCGCTGACGCAAACCTGTGACAGGTGTGAAGCGGCGTATTTCTGCGCCCAGGTCGCGGGCGTGTTTCGCCAACGCCTGGGTCAACTGGCTGGGGTCGATATCGCCTTCGTAGGGATCAAGAATTCCGCCGCGGACGGTATCGTCCGCCTTCCAGTAGGGATGCATCTGTTCGATCTCGGACGGGGTCAGCATCGACAGCTCAAACCCGGCTGATCGGGACACTCCGCACAGATGGTGGAACAGTTGCATACGGTCGGGTGTATGCGCGGGCCAGATGGCGGACGTGTGGCGATAGGTGATCGGCGCGGCTGGGTCTTTGGCCAACCCTTTGTACAGCCGCCAGGCATAGTTTCCGGCGCGCATGCCCAGCCACGAGTTTGCATAGGTGGGAATATTCCCGGCCGCGTGCCAGGTCGACCCTGCGGTCAGTTCGTTCTTTTCCAGAAGAACGGTATCGGTGATGCCCGCCTTGGCGAGATGATACAGAATGGCGGCACCGACCGCGCCACCGCCGATGACAACAACCTGCGCATGGCTTTGCATTCAGTGTGACTCCAGCAGTTTTCCGAAACCTTTGATCGGATCGTTGATCCCGATCGCGCGCAGCGTTCGCCAGTAGACAGCCGCATTGCAGGCCACGATTGGCTTGCCGTGAACCTCTTCCAACTCGCCAATCAGTGCCACCACAGGCAATGCGGTCCCAACCTGAAGAATGACGTCGCAATCCGAGGCCGCGACTGCCGCAAAGACGGCCCGGATGTCGTCCAACGAGGTTTCACAAATCGCCGGAAGCGACGGCGCTTCGGTGCCCTTGACTGCGACCACATCGAAGCCTGCGCTTTCCGTGTTTGCCTTCACAACAGCGTCGATTTCCGCATTGAACGGCGTGACAATACCAACCCGCTTAGCCCCCAGTCGGCGCAATCCCTCATAGTCTGCCTGCGAGGCGCCGATCACCGGTACGTCAACCTGCTTGGATATGTCTTCGCACCGTGCCTTAAGCTTATCCGGGCCGCCGGGCCCGGCATCCGTTGTCAGACCGATGGCAATGGCCGAAGGCGCGCAGTCCATCAATTTGGCCGCCTCGTCGGGCAAGTCTTCCGACACCGCATCGCCGCCCAAGCGAAAGCGCTGCATCTGATTGGTCACACCGGATGGTCGCAGCAATTCCAATTCGGGTTGGACGACGGTGTTCATGGCGGGTGTCATGACGCCGATTACGGCGCGGGGGGCAAGGGTATCAGCCATTTTCTGTCTCCTTCAGGAATTGGTTCAGCCCGTTCATGCCGCCGATATAGATCGCATCACCGACGACCTGCTCCAATTCAGCGGCGTCGCTTGCCGCACATTCAAAGCGGCTTTGCCATATCCCCAAAGTCTGACCTGTATGGGTGATTGGAAGGAATCGGTGCGTTGCCACGTATCCGGTCACGGGCAGCGGGCTTTCGAGGATGTCATAGGTGTAGAAATGATCGGTATCCGAATGCGCCAGCAAGGTTTCCCGGAACACCGTGCCATCGGCGATATCCAGCTGTCGGACTGTGCCGGTGGCGGTCGGTGATCCGTTTTCCAGACTGGCCCCCACCACGCCCGGGTTCCAGTGCACCACACCGTCAAAGGCGCGAACCGTCGCCCAGACTGTGTTGATGTCGGCATCGATGATCATACTTCTGAAAACATGCATGTCGGTACCTTTTTACGGCTGAAGACGGATAGGATAGCGGGCGCGAATACGCGCTTCCGCCTCGGGATCAAGATGTGCCGAAGGCGGTGCGGCCAGATTCTCTGCTACACGTGTTCGCGCCTGATCCCAGATTGAAAGACAGCCTGCGGACACCCAGTCATCGACACTCTGACGATCGGCAAGCGCAGGGTAGTAGTAGTCAGATTTCATGCGTTTCAGCGTTTCGGTTTCACCCAGATAGTGCCCGTCCTGTGTGACGACACGCTCTACCGCGTCCAGATCGAGCGTTTCCGCGTTCACTTCGATCCCCCTGATGCTGCGCAGGATCGCGCCACACATGTCGTCGTCGATGACCATCGCCTCGGGGCTAGCCACCATGATAGAGCCCAGCATCCCCACCGACAGATTGATCATGTCGGCACCGCCATGGCCCGCCAGAGCGACAGTGTAGCCTTTTTCATAGCCGGCTTGCGCATCGACGACCTTGGAATCCGTCATACCCGCCGAGACGGTGGACGGCAGACCGATATGGGCCAGAAGCTGCGCTGCGGCGGCATTTGCGATCGCAGCTTCACCGCTGCCACCGCTCATTGCTCCGGTGCGCAGGTCGGAGATGAAGGGCATCAGCGCATAGATGCAGGGGCTGCCCTTTTGGATCCCGTCAACCACGACCAAGCCCGCAAGGCATTCCGCCAGACCCTGAGCCAGCGCACCCGCCAGGGTCACCGGACTGGTCGCACCGGCCTGCCCCGCCGAACAAATCTGCGGAATCATGCCTGCCGTCACAGCCTTTTCAAGCATCAAAATGCCTTCGGCGGCATAGGTCAGTGGCGGCACCACATGAACGATGACCGCCATGCAGAACGGTCTTTCGCGGAAGGAGTGCGCAGGGCCAAGCGCCATATCGAACATCTCGACAATCGGATTGATATGGTCCGGGTGGCAAAAGCTGATGCCAATGGGTTTCGACGTCGCCTTAAGGCAGGCAAAGGCGGTGTTGATGTCCAACTCGAACGGGTCCGGCACATCCCTGGCAACTACGGGCCGAACTCCGTAGTGGATATTCGGTGATGCCTCCAACACGCGCATCAGATCGTAAAGATCGATCAGCGTGCTGTCCCTGTAAGTGCCGGTTGCGGCATCAAGCGTCTGCACTGCCGCGCCGCCGGTGCCGATGTGAACCCGGCGACCACCGATCTGCAAATCCCTGTCCCGAGTAAACCCCGGCAAAGTGATCTCGCGCGGGGCGCGGGCCAGCGCGCTTTGGATTGTCTCGGCTGAAAAGCACAGGCGTCCATCCGGGCGATGCCACGCCCCCGCATCAACCGCACGCTTGGTGGCCCCTTCCGGCAAGCCGGACATGCCCACGGTCGCAAGAATATCATATGCATGCGCCTCGATGGCGGCCAGTTCGGACGACGATAACGGCCGCAAAGCGCCGCCTACCTGAAAGGCAGGTGACGGGCTCGGACCCGAGCTATCTTCTGTTGTCTCCCGTCTTCGCGTCCGTCTGACCATTTGCGCCCCTCGACAGCTGTAGTAGAGCGCAAATGTTTGGCATTTAGAATTCAATAAACCGGTTCAGATGGTGAATGAAATTCACGATAGACAGGCCTGTCATTCGGCTATCTGAAAGACCTTCGTATGCTCGATTGCCATATCGTACAAAGAGATTGTCACATGCGTGATGATGTCCTGGCCAACAAATGCGCCTTTCAGAATAAAATAATAGTCAACATCATTTGTATCGCCACCCATTAGGATGGCTCGCCGACCGCCCACAAACTCAAACCCGTCAGAGGCGCGAAAAGCCGCTTCTACACTGTCGCCAAGCTGGGCCATGGCGATTTGTGACAGTTCGCCTGAAAAGGACTCGTTTACGAAGCAGGATTGCTCGATTTGGTTACCTATTTTGTCGCTGACAATCCCGTGTATGCGCGTATCCGGGGGAAAGGGTGATGCACTGATCACGAGGTAATCCACATGTGCCCTGTCATCGGTCCTGATCAGCTCAATCTCACGGGACAAACCGAAATCCTCCATCGGATCGGCATGTACGCCCTCGGGTGCTGCGAATGCGCTGCTGCAAAACTGCTGATACTCAGCCCAGAGTGCATAAAACTGGTCAGCACCTTTCGCGTTTGCCAGCTTCGGGAAGACGGGAACCGCCAACGCCATGACTAGGGGCAGGAAAACAAACTTAAAATTCATGTCTTTAATCTCGCGTTCTACTTCAAAATGATGGTTCCGCGTAACTTTTGACAATTATGGGGATTTGGCCAGCCAAAAAGACGAGCCCGCCGGTTTATTCCTGAAGAACACGCCTGCTGATAGCATTTGCTTACGTTCCGGTCGTACCCTGAGCGGGGTATTTCGTTACGGCAGACCGAACAATAATGACGGATCAAGAATACGCGACACTTGGGATCGAAGAACTGGACTGGCTGCAAGCGTATAGAAGTCGAAGGCTTTTCTTAACAGTTCAGCGTCAATGTCATTGGGCGGTTCTCAAGGTGATCAGCCCCTTCGTCCGGCACTTCGATGGACACCACACCGCTTGAATTCGAAAACGCGCCCGTTCCTCCAATCACAGCCCAGTCGATGACTTCCTGTGCGGTGCCAGAACTCATTGTGTCTGTTGCGTCGCTCAGAGACGTGCTGGTCGCCACAAAGATGCTTCCATTGGGCAGGTTGATTGACCCGTCCACTCGAACGTAATGACCCATTTCCGGTGTTCCGCCCAGGACCGTTGTGACAACATCAAAGGACCCAACGTATAGCCCGTTTAGGTCCTCGAGGAACCAGTGCAGAATGCGTCTGTCGCCGACATCAGCTTCGGTTGGATTATCTCCGACGAACCTTATGGAGGTATTGCTGTGCAGCAGTTCAGTAATGCCGCATCCAATGTGCGACTCCTCAGCATGGCTGGTCGATGCCATCGCCAGCATAGCTGTAACGGATAACGCAAGGCACCGGGTCCTACCCATCGTTCCACTCCCGCTTGGACTTACTGAAAGTCGCTGCCCATTTTTGGTCGATGTTTCCATCGCGAAGGTCCAAACGATAGCAGCCAAACATTAAGCGGGGTCCAACTTCTGGTTAAGTTGGAATTTCGCCGTGGTCGATGCACTCTCGGGCGCAAAGCATCGCAAGCAGGCGGCAAAGAAAGGGCGCCTAAAGCAGATCAAACGCTAGTCGCACGTGAACTTGAGGTCGTAGAATCCATCTCCCACGGGGGTTGCGCTTTCAAACGTGGCGGGTCCGCCGCACTGAACTTCAGCGTTGGCTTGTTCTGCTTCGGTCGGTGTGGGGGTCTGAAATCCTTTGATGATTGCTGTCTCTTCGCCGGCATCAATGGCCGTGCCTTCAATGTCGGTCGGAGTGTCGCATGCTGCCAAGGCAGCAATGAAAGGAATAACTGCAAGACGTCTCATGTATTTCTCCAGGCAAAAAATGTAGGTCCAATAAATCACGTTGTTGCTTCAACACAAAGGAAATGCCGCGCGCCGATGGGCGCCAAGCTCCTGAACCCGGTACAACCGTCAGTGGCGGACGCATCCGCTGGCGTTCAACACAGCGGGCAAAAACAGCACAACCGCTAACCGCCGCCGTTTTTTTGCCAAGGTGTCCGACTTCACTGAACGCCCATACGGAATCGGGCACATCTGCCAAACGAAACAACGGAACATATCGGGCCAAGGAGACACAAGGTGAAGATTGAAGTCAAAGACCTAACTAAGCTTGAAAAAGAGGCGGACAAAATTGGGGCGGCAGCCGTCCGGCAGGCCAAGGTAATTGAACAGGCTGAAAAAGCCTCGCCAGTGGCGAAAAAGACATTGGCACCACTCAAGAAGGCCGTTGCCGTGGCTATGAAACAGGGCAAAGTTGCGCAGAAGGCCATCTCTAGCGCCAAAAAGGCGAAAGGCATGGATGCAAAGGCCAACAAAGACCTTCTGGTTCAGGTGTCGAAGGCCGCCAAGACTGCTTCTGCGGCAAAAAAATTGCTCGGGCATGAGGTGGCGCATGTTGTTCAGCAGGCCGCCCCCAAGGTTAAGCCGAAAGAGATGGAGAAGACATTCGATGAAAAGCTGAAGTTTTGGCAAAACCTCGAAAAGAAGGCGAAGTAAAACGCGCGTATCAGCGGTGTGCAATGCTCTGTTCACGCCGCTGATCTACACTTCCTCACAGAGTTCCCCAAATGCTCATCAGGCAGTCATCGTCATTGCCCGTTAGACCGTCGCGGCAAGCCGTGTGCCGAGGTTGGGGGCTCGGCAAACACGCAATCCGCCGCCGTCGTCGCTGAACCCTCGCCATCACAAGCGCATCGCGGCCTTTTACGGCATGTGTGGTTTCCGGATTAAGCAATCTTAATTCCTGCGCAATATTCCCGGCTGGTACCCGTCACCACATGAGGTTCACCTAATGGGAGTGAGTACCATGAAACACATTGCCGCTTTGGGTCTTGTTGCCCTGAACCTGGCCTATCTGAGCACCCCGGCATTCGCGAATTGCTACTTCGGAACCGATGCCGTGACGGGTTCCGAGAAAATTATCTGCGAGACCGACGGTGGTTTTTCCAGTTGGGGAACCATGATCGCCGAAGCCTGACACAGGTTCTGGAAATGCATTGAAAAAGCCATGGGGGAAGTTGCCGTGTTCAAGAGTTCCGTTGCCGCTATTGCCTTGGTAGCCTTGTGTGGGCCTGCTATTTCAGGTCAGTTCTATCCGCCCAACAGTCTCGACAGCGTCACACTGATTGGCCCTCCGGCTGAACCCGGCACGGCGGAGTTCGACAAGGAAATGTTCGCTGTCATGTGGATGCAGGAAAGTCGAACGCAGGAACAGGTTGATTTCGTGCAAAAACCCGTCGATCTGGAACGTTTCGCACCGATCGTTGCACCTGAATTGTTGGATGTAGATACGCAGGCCCTGAGCGGCATGCTGGATCAAATCATCGACGAGGTGCGCGACGACTACAATCTGGTCAAGGCAAACTACGACATTCCGCGCCCTTTCGTTGTCAATGATAAGGTTGAGCCGGTCGCCACTGCGTTCCCGGTGACGTCCTATCCCAGTGGACATACGATCCGGGCCATTGTTTACACCTCGGTTCTTTCGGATCTGTTTCCGCAGCACTCTGACGCGCTAGAGAAGCTCGGGCGCGAAATCGGTTATGGTCGTGTGATTGGCGGCGTGCACTACCCAATGGACGTCGTTTCCGGGCAGCTGTTGGGCGACGCCTACATGGAGGTCATTCGTGAGCAGCCGGCCTACAAGGACGCATTGGACGCCATCCATCACGGCAATGACGATCCCACTGCTTGGTCTGGTTAGGAGTTGATATGCACCAATACTGCACGGGCAGCACCTGATCCGCTGGACCAATTTCAGGCCACGAACCTGCTTATGCTCGAAGTCAATTACTTGCGTAGCGCAGCCAGGTTCAGCGTATTTTTCTTTTTTGAAAAAAGTGGTGAGCCGTGCAGGATTCGAACCTGCGACCCACTGATTAAAAGTCAGTTGCTCTACCAACTGAGCTAACGGCCCACTCTTTTGATGGATCTTGTCGATCCGTGGCGCTGTCTAAGGCATTTTCCCGATCGGGTTCAAGACCTTATTTTGCACCTCGTTTCGCCGGATATTACCTTATGTCCAGCGCCCCGATAGGCGGCCTAATTAGGTGGGTGGCGCGGGGGGGTCAAGACCTTTTTTCCGGAATCTGCGCTACAGGGTGGATTCATTCAAACGGCAGCGTTATATGCCCGCCATGCAACAAATACCGAACTCTGGTTTGCCCTTTATGAAGATGCACGGGCTGGGCAATGACTTTGTCATTGTGGATGCGCGCGCGCAGCCTGTTGCGGTGACGCCCGCCTTGGCACGGGGAATCGGGCACCGGCAGTTCGGGGTCGGGTTCGACCAGCTTGCGGTGATCGAAAACGGCGAATCGGATGCGCATCTGGTGTTTTACAACGCGGACGGGTCGACCTCGGCCGCGTGCGGGAACGCCACGCGCTGCATCGCGCGGTTTCTGATGGACGAGACCCGCAAATCCGACCTGACCCTGACAACCGAACGCGGTACGCTTTATGCGCGCGACGCGGGTGAGGGGCTGACCTCGGTCAATATGGGCCATCCACAGCTGGACTGGCACGAGATCCCGCTGGCGGAAGAGGTCGATACGCTGGAACTGCCCATCGAGGGCGGCCCGACCGCGACCGGCATGGGCAACCCGCATTGCACCTTTTTCGTCGAGGATGCCGAGGCGATCCCGCTGGCCGAGTTCGGTGCGCGGTATGAATATCATCCACTTTATCCGGAACGCACCAATGTGCAGGTGGCTCAGATCATCGGCGCGGATCATATCCGCATGCGCGTCTGGGAGCGCGGCGTGGGGATCACGCTGGCGTCTGGCTCGTCCTCCTGCGCGACCGCTGTGGCCGCCGCGCGGCGCGGGCTGACCGGGCGCAAGGTGCAGATCGAGTTGGATGGCGGCACGATCCGGATCGACTGGGGCGAGGATGGTGTCTGGATGACCGGACCCACGGCGCATGTGTTTTCCGGCACGCTGACGCCGGAATTTCTGGAGTCGCTGGGATGAACCCGCCGAAGTTTACCACGCTGGGCTGCCGCCTGAACGCCTATGAGACCGAGGCGATGAAAGAACTGTCGCAGCAGGCCGGGCTCAGCAATGCGGTCGTGGTCAACACCTGCGCTGTCA
This sequence comes from Ruegeria sp. AK4, assembly GCF_056541025.1. Taxonomy (NCBI): domain Bacteria; kingdom Pseudomonadati; phylum Pseudomonadota; class Alphaproteobacteria; order Rhodobacterales; family Roseobacteraceae; genus Ruegeria; species Ruegeria sp. AK4. The sequence continues at coordinate 187,352 of NZ_JBQFXS010000003.1, read as the reverse complement.
CCGCCGAGGCTGTGCGCAAGGCCCGGCAGGAGATTCGCAAACTGCGCCGCGAAAACCCCGATGCGCGCCTGATCGTGACCGGCTGCGCCGCCCAGACGGAACCCGAGACCTTTGCCCGGATGGAAGAGGTCGACGCGGTGATCGGCAACACCGAGAAGATGCAGCCCGAGACCTGGAAAGGCATGGCCGCCGATTTCATCGGCCAGACCGAGGCGGTGCAGGTCGATGACATCATGTCCGTCACGGAAACCGCAGGCCATCTGATCGACGGGTTCGGCACCCGCTCGCGCGCCTATGTGCAGGTTCAGAACGGCTGTGACCATCGCTGTACCTTCTGCATCATCCCCTATGGCCGCGGCAACTCGCGCAGTGTGCCTGCGGGCGTTGTGGTGGACCAGATCAAGCGGCTGGTGGACCGGGGCTATAACGAGGTTGTGCTGACCGGTGTGGACCTGACCTCATGGGGCGCGGATTTGCCGGCGCAGCCCAAGCTGGGCGATCTGGTGATGCGGATACTCAAGCTGGTGCCCGACCTGCCGCGCCTGCGGATCAGTTCAATCGACTCGATCGAGGTGGATGAGAACCTGATTCAGGCCATCGCGACCGAGCCGCGCCTGATGCCGCATCTGCACCTGTCGCTGCAACATGGCGATGACCTGATCCTGAAACGGATGAAGCGCCGCCACCTGCGCGACGATGCCATCCGCTTCACCGAAAAGGCGCGCAAACTGCGCCCCGACATGACCTTTGGAGCGGACATCATCGCGGGATTCCCGACCGAGTCCGAGGCGCATTTCGAGAATTCACTGAAGCTGGTCACAGACTGCGACCTGACCTGGCTGCATGTGTTCCCCTATTCCAAGCGCAACGGCACGCCCGCGGCCCGTATCCCGCAGCAGGTCAACGGGATCATCATCAAGGACCGCGCCGCCCGCCTGCGTGCCGTCGGTGAGGCGCAGATCAGCAAACACCTGTCCGCCCAGATCGGCAAAACCCATCATATCCTGATGGAAAACCCGCATATGGGCCGCACCGAACAATTCACCGAAGTCTGTTTCAAAGCCCCTCAGACCGAAGGGCAGATTGTGCAGGCAAAGGTCTCGGGCCACGCAAACGGGCAGTTGCTCGCCTGACCCACGGGTCTTAGCTGACAGCGGCGGCAACGGCGGCGGTGTCGTATAATTCCTCGTATTCGCAGACCAGACCATCCCGGAAGCGGCAAATGACGACCACGCGGGTCTCGGCCAGTTTTCCGGTGGTCTTGTGGGTCCAGGCCGTGGTTCCGATGCCAACCACCCGGTCGCCCTGTTCCACCGTTTCCATCAGGGTCCAGTGCTGCATTTCGAACGCATCGGTCAGGTCTTTGAGATAGGCGTGCATCTGCGCGCGACCCTGTCGGCGGCAGCTGAACTCCAGACCGTAATCCCCCTCGCCCAGCGAGCACATGCACAGATCGTCGGTTGTGTACTGATCCCACATCGTCAGGTCTGCGCCCTTGCTGTCATTCCATTTGGCATAAGCTTCGCGCAGTTTGTCCGCATTCGACTGAACGCTCATAATTCCCCCTCCTGAAAATGTGCTTGCTCAAAACGACCCGACCGCGGGCGGGCCGAGGGCAGTATAGCACCGATTGGGGCAGACAAAAAAAGCCCGGCGCTGGTGGCCGGGCTTTTGCGTTTTGAGAGATGCGGTTCCGTCAGACCGATTTCTTGCCTTTCACAGGGGCCCACAGGCGCTTGTTCACAAGGTACAGGATCACCGACAGGAAGGTCAGAAACAGAACGCCGACAAAGCCTGCGGTCTTGCGCTCCATCATCTTGGGCTCAGCGGCCCACATCAGGAAGGCCGAAACGTCCTCGGACATGGCTTCAACGGTTGCCGGGTGCCCGTCCGCGAAATCGACCTGATCGTCCGACAGCGGCGGAGCCATCGAAATCCAGCCGCCCGGGAAGGCTTTGTTTTCATAAAGGACAGTGCCTGCCTCTTCCTTTTCTTCCCCGGTGTAGCCGTCCATCAGCGAGGCGATGTATTCCGCGCCGCCCATGCCTTTGACCAACTGGTTGATACCCAGACCGTAAGGGCCATGGAAGCCCGCGCGCGCCTTGGCCATCAGGCTCAGGTCCGGTGCGCCGACGCCGGTATTGGCCGGGAAGTGGTCGGTCGGGATCGCCGGGCGGAAATCGTCCAACTCGGGGTCGAAGACTTCGAAGTTGGTCGCCGCATAAGCGATAACTTCTTCTTCGGAATAACCCAGCGCTTCCAGATCACGCAGGGGGACATATTGCAGGCCGTGGCAGGCGGCACAGACCTCGGTATAGATCTGCAGCCCGCGCTGAAGCTGATGCTCGTCCCAGGTCCCAAAGGGGCCTTCGAACGAGAATGCGAAGTCTTCGATGTGCTGCTCGCCGCCACCTGCCGCGAAGGACGCAGCAGGGGTAACGGCCAGGGCAAACGCGGCACCGATTGCAAGTTTCTTGAACATGTTTCCGGTCCCTCTTCTTACTCGGCCGGCGTGGCGTCGGCGTTCGCCTTGCCATAATGCGCGTTGAAGTCTTCTTCGATGGTTTCCGGCGGAAGCTCGGGCTTTTCGATCACTCCCAGGATCGGCAGGATCACGAAGAAATAGGCGAACCAGTAGGCCGATGCGATCAGCGAGAAGGTCGCATAGGGTTCTTCCGCAGGCATCGCCCCCAGCCACATCAGGGCGAAGAAGTCGATGATCAGCAGGTAGAACCACCATTTGAACATCGGGCGGTACTTGCCCGACCGCACGCTGGATGTGTCCAGCCACGGGGCCAGAGCCATCGCCAGGATCGCACCGAACATCGCGATCACACCAAAGAACTTGGCGTCGATGATGCCGCCGGTGATGAAGCTGGCGAATTGCACCACCCAGACCTCACCGGTGAAGGCGCGCAGGATCGCGTAGAAGGGCAGGAAGTACCATTCGGGCACGATGTGGGCGGGTGTGACCAGCGGGTTGGCCTCGATATAGTTGTCGGGGTGGCCCAGATAGTTCGGCATGTAGCCGACGATGGCCCAGAACACGACCAGAATGACGGCCAGCGCGAACAGGTCCTTGATCACGAAATAGGGCCAGAACGGCAGCGTGTCTTTCTCGGCCTCGGCTTTCGAGCCACGGCGCACTTCAACACCTGTCGGGTTGTTGTTGCCGGTGGTGTGGAAGGCCCAGATATGCACGATCACCAGCGCCGCAATCACGAACGGCAGCAGATAGTGCAGCGAGAAAAAGCGGTTCAGCGTAGCATTGTCCACCGCCGGTCCGCCCAGCAGCCAGGTCTGGATCGCCTCACCTACAAACGGGATCGCGCCAAACAGGCCGGTGATCACGGTCGCACCCCAGAAGGACATCTGACCCCAAGGCAGAACGTAGCCCATGAAGGCGGTGCCCATCATCATCAGGTAGATCAGCATCCCGATGATCCACGTGATCTCACGCGGGGCCTTGTACGAACCGTAGAACAGGCCACGGAAGATGTGGATGTAAACCGCGACAAAGAACAGCGACGCGCCGTTCATGTGCAGATAGCGCAGCATATAGCCGCCATTCACGTTGCGCATGATGTGTTCGATGCTGGCAAAGGCCAGATCGACATGCGGGGTGTAATGCATCACCAGAACGATACCGGTGACGATTTGCAGCGCCAGGCAGAACGCCAGAACGATGCCCCAAATCCACCACCAGTTCAGGTTCTTTGGCGTTGGGATCATGAGGGTGTCATACAGAAGGCCGACAATCGGCAGGCGGCTGTTCAGCCACTTTTCGCCATTTGTCTTCGGCTCGTAATGATCGTGGGGAATTCCGGACATCAGGCTCTCCCTTAGCCGAGTTTGATGGTGCTGTTGTCGACCCACTCAGCGGGCGGGACAGGCAGGTTTTCAGGCGCGGGGCCTTTGCGAATACGACCGGCAAGGTCGTAGTGCGAGCCGTGGCAGGGGCAGAACCAGCCGCCAAAGTCGCCAGCATCGCCCAGCGGCACACAGCCCAGGTGGGTGCAAACGCCCATCTGAACGATCCACGCGCCCGGCGCTTCGCCCTCGGGCGAGGGCATCACGCGGTTGGCGTCGGTCGCGGGGGCATCGGCATTCAGGTTGAAGTTCCGCGCCAGCGGATCAGGCAACGCGCCCACACCTTCGGCATCCTGATCCTGCGCTTTCTGGATCTCGGCACCGGTGCGGTGACGGATGAACACCGGCTTGCCCAGCCATTTCACGGTCAGCTGCGTGCCCGGCTCGACCCCGCTTACGTCCACACGGATCGAGGACAGCGCCTGCACATCCGCCGAGGGGTTCATTTGATTCACCAGGGGCCAAACGGCTGCCCCCGTCGCAACGACACCTGCGCCGCCAGCGACGTAGTACAGGAAATCTCTGCGGGTGCCTTCGTGGTCTTCTGCGTGGGACACGAGGTTATCTCCGATTATCTGGCGCCCGCGGACGGGCAAATAGCTCGCGCACCGCACGAATGCGGTGTCTTAACCGCGCTTACTATCGGGGAGAATAGAGTTCGTCTAGCGGTCATAAACGCGCAATACGCCGCATCTGCGCATATTGCCACAACGTGGCGGGCTTTTTTCATGATTCTCGGGCACAAGTTTTACCGATCCCCCCGGATCGGGCCGATTCGATTCGGCCCCCGTGCCGGGACGGCAGACAGCGCGCAAACCCGCCAGCAGGCACGTCTGCACCGCAACGCAACTGATCCGATTGATGCGGGATCGGACAAGAAGCCCGCCGCCCCTGCGCGTTTGTTCACCGATAAATCACGACTGAGAAATAGATTTTTTCTCAACTCAGGTGAAGCCACGTTTCCGGTTGCACTTTTTACGCGAATACCGGAAAGCCCCGATGACACGTACTCCAATCAGGACCCCCCGATGTTCAAGACCCCCCTGGCCGCCACGCTGTTGCTGGCGGCCCTGTCCACCCAAGCCGCCGGCGATCCGGCAAAAGGCGAAAAACTGTATAACCGCTGCTCATCCTGCCACGCGATCATCAAAGATGGCGAGGTGCTGGTAAAGGGCGGAATCACTGGCCCGAATCTCTATGGCGTCGTGGGCCGCGTTGCGGGTTCTGAAAACGACTACCGCTATGGCAGCGAACGCCTGCCCATCGGCCTGTTCACCGACGACATGATCCGCGCGGGCGACGAAGGTCTGATCTGGACCGAAGAGAACATCGCCACCTATTCCAGGGACCCGATCGGTTTCATCCAGACGTTTCTGGATGACGAAACCGCCCGCCCGAACATGAGCATCAAGCTGAAGAAGGGCGCCGAGGATATCGCCGCCTATCTGGCCACATTCACCGCGCCCTAAACCCGGCAATCACGACGGCGGGCGCGTCGCCACCATGCTGGGCCGCGCGTCAAATTCGGCAAACCATGCAGCAAGGGCGTCATTGCCCTTGCGCCAGCCCCGCGCGTCATGGCGCAGGTCGAGATAGCCCAGCGCGCAGCCCACCGCGATCTGCCCCATGTCCAATGATCCGGACAGATGCGCCATCCAGCGCTGATTCAACGCCGCGCAGGCGCGTTCGATCTTGACCCATTGCGCCTCGGTCCAGTCGTCCCACTGCTTGTCCCCGGGTCGCAGCCGGTCCTCGTAGGTCATCAGCAAGGCGGCATCCAGAATGCCATCGGCCAGCGCCTCCAGCGTCAGCACATCCCAGCGCCCGGACCCGTCGGGATACAGCCCCGCCTGCCCACGCGCATCCAGAAAGGCACAGATCACCCGGCTGTCGAACAGGGTTGGCCCATCGGGCCGCTCCAGCGCCGGAACCTTGGTCAGCGGCGCCTTGCTGATCAGCGGTTCCGCCGGTGATACAGGCGTGCTGGCGACGGTCTGCAGTTCGACATCCTGCAACTGATCGGTTTCATGCAGCAAAACCATGACTTTGCGGACATAGGGCGAGGTCGGGCTGTGATAGAGCTTCATATCCGGTCTCCTTGGCTAAGGGGCACAGTACAGAAGCCGGGGCAAAACAAAACCCGTCAGCCGTCCGTCTGACCCGCCGCGCGCATCAAATCCGCGAGCGCATCCAGTTCCGCCCCAATCCCGCCAGCGACCCGCTCTGCCGCGCGCGTCCGAACCGCGTCGGGCTTGTTCTGGTTCAGCTTCCAGGTTCCCCGAATGTCGTCGATATGCATGCGGCAGGGCACGATCATGCGCATCATCCTCGCCAACGCGTCGTCAGACATCTTCGTGGTGGTCCATGGCGGCTTGGGCAGCAACCGAGCCTCATAGAACGCAGACTGCCGGTCCAGCAGGTCCGGCAAAGACTCCTGGGGCAGCCTCTCAAGCTGCCCGGTCAGATGCACGGCCACATAGTTCCACGTGGGCACCTGATCGCCGATCTCATACCAATCAGGCGACACATACCCGTCCGGCCCGGACACGGCGATTGTGGCGCGGCCAGGCTGTTGCAACATCCGAACGATGGGATTCGACCGCACAAGGTGCAGGTCCGCCACAGCTCCATCCTCATCCAACAGAAAAGGCACATGGCTCAAAGCAGGAGCTTCTGCGGTCGACAGTGCCAGAACACCAAAGGCGCGTTCGCGGGCAAAACCGATATGGCGCGCGCGTTCCTCGGCGCGGAAGGCGGGGTTGGGGTGCATGGCGATCCTCCTACGTTCCTCTTGCAGAACCGCCCGCAGCTTGGCAAGGTCACGCCGTTCTCAGGGCGGGGTGAAATTCCCCACCGGCGGTATGCGGGCCATGACCCGTAAGCCCGCGAGCGGCTTCGGATCATCCGGGGTGACAAGCAGATCTGGTGAGAGGCCAGAGCCGACGGTGAAAGTCCGGATGGAAGAGAACGCGCAGCGCGCCGCTGAACCGGCGCGCCTGCTCGTGATCGCCTTGGGTGCCGTGTCTGTAACTCAGGAGGTCCAAATGACACACACCCGCTATGCTTTCATCAAAGCCAACTGGCATTCCGATATCGTCGACCGTGCGCTGGACGGGTTCCAGCAGCTCATCCCAGCCGAGCAGATTGACGTCTTCGACGTACCCGGCGCGTTCGAGATGCCGCTGCTTGCCCGCGATCTCGCCCAAACCGGGCGCTATGCCGCAGTGGCCTGCGCCGCCTTCGTGGTGGATGGCGGCATCTACCGGCACGACTTTGTGGCGCAGGCGGTCGTCGACGGGCTGATGCGCGCTGGCATGGAGACCGGCGTGCCGGTCCTGTCCGTTTCGCTCACCCCGCACCAATATCAGGAAACCGACCACCACAACGCCATTTACCGCGCCCATTTCGTGGAGAAAGGCCGCGAAGCCGCCCAGGCCGCGCTCAGGATCACCGAAACCCGTGAGGCCCTGAAAGTGCCAACCTGATCCGCTTCATCTTTTTCCAAATACTCCGGGGGTGAATTGAGCCGCAGGCTCAAGAGGGGGCTGGCCCCCTCCCCCCCTTTGCCGAAATCCGCTTGAGGCCCAAGGCACTCCCGGCTAATCACGACCGGCAAAGGAGCATGCCCCATGTCGATGAACAGCTTTGGACACCTCTTCCGCGTCACCACTTGGGGCGAAAGCCACGGGCCCGCTCTGGGCGCCACGGTCGATGGCTGCCCTCCGGGTGTGGCCATCGACGAAGCGATGATCCAGCACTGGCTGGACAAGCGCAAACCGGGGCAGAACAAGTTCACCACCCAGCGGCGCGAGCCCGATCAGGTGAGGATCATGTCCGGCGTGTTCGAAGGCCAGACCACCGGCACACCGGTGCAGCTGATGATCGAGAACACCGATCAGCGCTCGAAAGATTACGGCGACATCAAAGACAAGTTCCGCCCAGGCCATGCCGATATCACCTATTGGCAGAAATACGGCATCCGGGATTACCGCGGCGGCGGGCGCAGTTCCGCCCGGGAAACCGCATCCCGCGTCGCCGCTGGCGGGCTAGCGCGCGAAGCGATCAAACAGATCGCGCCAAATGTGCAGATCACCGGCTATATGGTGCAAATGGGGCCGCGCAAAATTGACCGCGCCAATTTCGACTGGTCGCAAATCGAACAGAACCCGTTCTGGACGCCCGACGCGCAGGCGGCCGAGGACTGGGCCACCTATCTGGACGACCTGCGCAAATCCGGAAACTCGGTCGGCGCGGTCGTTGAGGTCGTGGCGCGCGGCGTCCCCGCCGGGATCGGCGCGCCGGTTTATGCCAAGTTAGACACCGATCTGGCCGCTGCGATGATGTCGATCAACGCCGTCAAAGGCGTGGAGATCGGCGAGGGCATGGCCGCCGCCGAACTGACCGGCGAGGCCAATGCCGATGAGATTTTCATGGGTCAGAACGGCCCGCAATTCAGCTCGAACCACGCGGGCGGCATTCTGGGCGGCATCTCGACCGGGCAGGACATCGTGGTTCGTTTTGCGGTCAAACCGACCTCGTCGATCCTGACCACCCGCAAAACCATCACCAAATCCGGCGAAGAGACCGAGATCATCACCAAGGGCCGTCACGACCCCTGCGTCGGCATCCGCGCCGTGCCGGTGGGTGAGGCGATGATGGCCTGCGTGATCCTCGACCACCTGCTGCTGCATCGCGGCCAGATCGGAGAGAACCGTGGACGGATCGGCTGATCTGCGCAGCCGCCTGCGCGGCATCGTCGCGCAGCGGATGGAGACCGACCCCGCCCATGATCTGGCCCATCTGGACCGGGTCTGGGTCAACGCGCGGGCCATCGCCGATGACCGGACCGACATGCCGGTGCTGCTGGCCGCAAGCTATCTGCACGATCTGGTGAACCTGTCGAAAGTCGACCCCGAACGGCACATGGCCTCGCGCAGATCCGCGTCGGAATCAGAGCCTATTCTGCGGGATCTGGGCTATGACCGGGATCGGATTTCCGCCATCCGGCACGCGATCGAAGCCCATAGTTTCTCGGCCAATATCCCGCCCGAGACCGCCGAGGCCCGCATTTTGCGCGATGCCGACAGGCTGGACGCGCTGGGGGCCATCGGGATTGCCCGGAACTTCTCGGTGTCCGGTGCGCTGGGGCGTATGCTTTACGATCCCGCCGACCCGTATGCGCTGAACCGGCCGCTGGACGATCTGCATTTCTCTCTCGACCATTGGAAGGTCAAACTTCTGAATCTTCCGGGCGACATGCTGACCGAGACCGGCAGACAGATCGCGGAACAGCGCACCGCGCGCATGATCCGCTTTCTGGAAGACTTCGCCGAGGAAATCGGCAATCCTCTGCCTCAATCCTGGGTGACCGGCTGACCCCAGCCGTTGATCTTTGCGCCGCAAAAGCGCAGGGTCGCGCCGATGGCAAAATCGTTAACATCGCATCGACCCGTACTGGCCGTGACGCTGAAACTCAGCGCCCTGTTTCTGTTCACGTCGATGTCAGCCCTTGTCAAAGCCCTGTCCGAGGATTTTCCGCCGGGGGAACTGGTGTTCTTCCGCTCGCTCTTTGCCATACCGGTCATCCTCATCTGGCTGATTTCACGTGGGGAACTGGCGCAGGGCTTTGTCGTCAAAAAGCCGATGGGCCATTTCTGGCGGGGCGTTCTGGGCACCGGTGCCATGGCGCTGACCTTCACCGGCCTCAGCCTGCTGCCCCTGCCCGAGGTCACGGCCATCGGCTATGGCACGCCCATCTTCACGCTGATTCTGGCGGCGGTGATGCTGGGCGAACGCATCCGCATGATCCGCATCGGCGCCGTCGCCCTGGGCCTGCTGGGCGTGCTGATCATGATCTGGCCCCGCCTCGGCAGCACCGATATCGAGGTCGCCGCCACCATCGGCGCGCTCTGCGTGCTGGCGGCCACCATCGCCCGCGCCTTTGTGCAGATCCATATCCGGCAACTGGTTCAGGTCGATCACCCGGCGGCCATCGTGTTCTATTTCTGCGTTACGGGAACGCTGCTGTCGGCTCTGACCGCCTTTTGGGGCTGGGCCATGCCGACATGGGAACAGGCGGCGATTCTGGTCGCAATGGGGCTGACGGGGGGCGTGGCGCAGATTCTGATCACTTCGTCCTACCGGTTCGGGCAGGCCTCGATGCTGGCCCCCTATGATTATACCAGCATGCTGTTCGCCATTGTCATCGGCTATGTCTGGTTTGATGAATGGCCGACGCTGGCCATCCTGATCGGGGCCGCGCTGGTCATCGCGGGCAATGTCGTGGTGATCTGGCGCGAGCATCAGCTGGGGCTCGAGCGCGGCAAGGCCCGGTCGGTCACCGACCCCAAGGGGTGACTTTACCTTTCGCCAAACTCCCCTAGTTTGGGCCGGACAGAGAAAGAGGGTGCCCCCATGAGCGACGCGCAGGATCACAAGGAAAAGATGCAGAAGGTGCAGGCCAAGCACCGCAAGAAAGTGTCCGAGGCAGTCGATCCCGGGCGCGGTCTGGTTCTGATCAATACCGGCAAGGGCAAAGGCAAATCCTCGGCCGCATTTGGCGTGGTGATCCGGGCACTGGGCTGGGGGCAGAAAGTTGCCGTGGTGCAGTTCATCAAGGGTAAATGGAAAACCGGCGAGCGGCGTTTCTTTGAAGAGCGCGACCTCGTGACATGGCACACGATGGGCGAAGGCTTCACCTGGGATACGCAGGATCGCGAGCGCGATATTGCCGCGGCCACCTCGGCCTTTGGCAAGGCCTGCGATCTTATGGCCAGCGGAGACTACGATCTGGTGGTGCTGGACGAGATCAACATCGCCCTGCGCTATGAATATCTGTCCGTGGATCAGGTGATCGAAGGGCTGAACGCGCGGTCCGATAAAACCAGCGTCTTCCTGACAGGCCGCGACGCGCCTCAGGCGCTGCGCGACTATGCCGATCTGGTGACGGAAATGACCGAGGAAAAGCACCCGTTCAAGGCCGGGATCAAGGCCCAGCGCGGTGTCGATTTCTGAAAACTCAGGCGCTTGGCGCCATTTGATGTTCAAATTGATAGCGCAGCGACCTGCGTTGGCTCGCTGCGCTTTGGGGCAGCGTTTCCGCTGCCGTTCCGGCCTCTCGCAAGGCCTGCCGTTTCTGCCGTTCGACATAGGCGCAGTAATCGTCGTCGCAGCAATTGCACCCGCAGGCCGTGGCGGCATCATGCCGCGCCATGATTTCGTCCAGCGAGTCGCTCATTTCAGACCTCATCAACCCTGTACCATCCATGCCCGTCTTCGTTTCCGGGGCGGTGGCTGGCCCTCACCTTACCATACGCTAAGCCCGCAGACCGCCCCGAAAGAAAGTGCTGGATGACCTGCATCTGGTGTTGATGTGTATCTGATTATTTTAGTCGGAATTTTCAAGCCTGAAAACGCCCCGAACGTATCCGGGGCGTGATCCGTGGCTTTTGAGGCTCAGATCGCCTGTTTTTGCGGGTCCAGCGTGACCGACCACAGCTCGGTATCGGCGCGGTCCATCAGTCGCACGGTCATCTGCTGCGTGGCCCCGTCGATATCGACCAGGCCAAAGAACTGAAGCCCGGCGCTAGGGGGCAGGTTGGCGCCCTGATCCTCGGTGGGTGCCTTGACGAACTTCACCTCGGGTCCGAACGTGCCATCCAGCGCGTTGGGCCCGAAAGTACCGGCGTGCAGCGGGCCGGACACGAACTCCCAGAACGGTTCGAAATCCTGAAATTGCGCTTTGTTAGGGTCATAGTAGTGCGCGGCCGTGTAATGCACATCCGCCGTGAACCAGACAGTATTAGTAACGCCAGCCGTCCTGATGAAACGCAGCAGATCGGCAATTTCCAGTTCGCGCCCTTTCGCCGGGCCACTGTCGCCGTTGGAAATGGCCTCGGCCCCGGCTTTTTCCTTCCAGTTGTCCCAGACGATCAGGCCGATCGGCATGTCCGAGGCGATCACCTTCCACGTGGCTTTCGAGCCTGCCAGTTCCTGTTTCAGCCAGGCCAGTTGTTCCGCCCCCAGGATGCGGGACTGATCGGTGATCTCATCCTCCATCGACGCACCGTTCGGGCCGCGATAGCTGCGCAGGTCCAGGAAAAACACGTCCAGCATCGGACCGTATGAGATTTTGCGATAGACGCGGCCCGGCTCTGACGGGGTGATCCGCAGCGGCGTCATCTCGTGAAAGGCGCGCCCGGCGCGGGATTGCAGCACATGCACCGATTTCTCGGCATAGCGGTCATCCGAGATCAGGTCCTTGGCGTCGGACCAGTTGTTGACTACCTCATGGTCATCCCACTGGAAGAAGGTCGGGCAGACGGCATTCATCGCGCGCACATGATCGTCCATCAGGTTGTATTTCCATTGGGCGCGGAATTCGTCCAGCGTTTCGGCCACCTTGCGCTTTTCGTCAATCAGCTTGGTGTTTTTCCAGATCACCTGCCCGTCTTTTTCGACCTCGTCCTTCATCGGACCGTCGGCATAGACGGTGTCGCCCGAGTGAATGAAGAAATCGGGCTTGTGCTGCGCCATGGTCGCATAGGTGCGCATGCCCTCGTCGTCGATGCCCCAGCCCTGACCGGCGGTGTCCCCCGACCAGGCAAAGCGGATATTGCGGCGCGAGGTCGGCGCGGTGCGGAATTGGCCCACAACAGGCTCTGATGTGACATTGATGTCGCTCAGATCGGCGGCCACGAAGCGGTAAAAGATATCCTGATCCGAGGGCAGCCCCGCGACCAGCCGCTTGACCGCGAAGTCGCTGTTCGGGATCGCGTCCATCGGCGACAGTTTACGGGCATCAGCAAAGCTTTCGGTGGTCGAGATTTCCATCATCACCCGCGACGGGCGGTCCGTGCGGGTCCAGATCATGCCCGAATTTGCATCGACATCGCCCGACTGCACCCCGTGCGTAAAAACTGGGCGCGAGGACGCGCGGCTGATCGCAGGGACTGAAAGCGAGGCGGCAAATGCCGTGCTTCCGGCCAGAAAGGCGCGGCGGTTGGGGCGAAGGATTCGGGTCATGGGTGCTCTCCTGTCTGGTGGCCATCGCAGGCCACGCGATTGGTGAGCGGTAGTGAGCCGCCCGTTTGTAAAACAGACGGCTCAGTTTCTTGAAGGTATCACGATGATATTGTGACACCTGTGGACAACATGCTCACGCCGCCGCTGTTTGCTCGGGCGCGCTCAGCGAGATGACGGCCACAACCGCCGCGCCGTTCAGCCAGTAGAACCACGCGTCCAGACCCGAGAACCCAAGCAGGCCAGGGGCCAGCAGGAACACGATGCCGACGGTCAGGTCCACCGCCTGGTGGACCTTGTAGGGCAGCACGCGCCAGATCCCGAGATGGTGATCGGTCAGCACGGTCAGACCAAAGGCCGCGACCCCGGTGACGACCGACAGCCACAGCGCCAGCGGGTTGGACTGGCCCAGACCCAGCACGAAGGGCAGCGTCATCAGGGCAATGGCGACGGGGTAGTCGAGATAGGCGTGGATGTTACGGGTGATAAAACGGACAGACATGAGAATTCCTTTCCTTGCTTGGCATAGCTCTAAGCTAGGAGAAGGTTGCCGAACGTATCAGCCCGGATCGTTCGCAATACCTTGCAGATCGTTCAGATCATCCACCGGATCAGTGCATCGCCCGATACGCCGCTGGGGACAGCCCGATCTGTTTCTTGAACACGCGGGAAAACGCGGCCTCGGATGCATATCCGACCTCGGCGGCGGCATCGGCGACGTTCCAGCGGCTTTCGGTCAGCCCGTGACAGGCGATCTGCATCCGCCAGTCGGTGAGGTATTGCATCGGCGTGGTGCCCATCTTCTCGGCAAAGAGCTGGGCGAAAGCGGTGCGGGACATGCCCGCCTCACGCGCCAGCGCCTCGACGCTCCAGTCATTCGCCGGGGCTTGGTGAAAAGCGGTCAGGGCGCGCGACACGCGCGGGTCGGCAAATCCGGCCAGCGCGGATTCGCTGGGGCTTTGATGCTCCAGATGCGCGCGGATGGCCTGCGCGAACAGCACCTCGGACAGTTTCAGGGCGATCAGATCACCCCCGATCCGCGCGCCGCGCACCTCGGACCCGATCATGCGCAGGGTGGATTCGATCCAGGCCCCGGCCTCTTCGCCGTAATTCTCGATCAGGATATAGGGCGGCAGCCGGTCGATCAGCATATGCCCGGTGCCCTGCCGCCCCGGAGGACCGGTGAACGAGAAATGGCCGCAGATCACCTGCGTGTCGCGGCTTTTATCCTCGCCACCATAGATCAGAACGCCATCCCCTTTGTATCCGGCCTCGTCCAGCACCTGTTCCAGCGGCAGCGCGTCCAGCGGTTTGACCTCATTGCACAGCAGCGCGTGGGCGGCGCCATGCGGGATCAGGATCAGATCGCCCTGCTTCAGACGCAGCGTTTCGCCTGTGTTAGAGACTGATACCTTCAGTTCTCCCCGCTGAACGAAGTGAAACCGGGCCACGTTTTCAAAGGCCGGAACCTGAATGCCAAAGGGCGGCGTGAACGATGTGCGGAAATAGAACGTCCCGCGCAGGGACAGGCGGGTCAGGATATCGCTGAGAAGGTCTAACATGGCTGTAATCTACACCCGTGCGCGCGCCCGTCCACCAGTCTGAACGATCTGCAAGGTCTTGCGGACGTTCGGCACAAAAAAACCCCCGCGAAAATGCGGGGGTTTCCTGTAGCGTGTTCCGCTGGATCAGGCGCGCACCAGCGCCTCATATTCTTCGGCGATGTCGCGGGTGATGTCGCCGACCTCGAACGTGTAGTCACCGATCTGCCCGACCGGCGTGACCTCGGCGGCGGTGCCGGTCAGCCAGCATTGTTCGAAATCGGCCATTTCCTCGGGCATGATATGGCGCTCGATCACGTTGATACCCTTGTCTTTCAGCATCTGAATCACCGTCTGGCGGGTGATGCCGTTCAGGAAGCAATCGGCCAGCGGCGTATGCACCTCACCATCCTTGACGAAGAACACGTTCGCGCCGGTCGCCTCGGCCACATAGCCGCGATAGTCCATGAACAGCGCGTCCGAGCAGCCCTTGGCCTCGGCCTTGTGCTTCGAGATGGTGCAGATCATGTACAGACCCGCCGCCTTGGCATGGACCGGGATGGTTTCCGGGCTGGGGCGCTTCCACTCGGCGATGTCCAGCTTGGCGCCCTGCATCTTGGCGTCGCCATAGTAAGCGCCCCAGGGCCAGACCGCGACAGCCATGCGCACTGGGTTCTTGGCCGAGGCCACGCCCATATCCTCGCCCGAACCGCGCCAGACCAGCACGCGCACATAGGCGTCCTGCAGCCCGCTGGCTGTCAGCGCCTCTTCCTTTGCCGCCTCGATCTCGTCAATCGAATAGGGCATCGGCATGTCCAGCGCCTCGGCCGAGGCGATCAGGCGTTCGGAATGTGCCCGGCTTTTGAAGATCTTGCCGTTATAGGCGCGCTCGCCCTCGAACACCGACGAGGCATAGTGCATCGCGTGCGACAGAATATGCACATTGGCCTCGCGCCAGGGCACCAGCTTGCCGTCCAACCAGATGACACCATCACGATCGTCATACCCAGCCATGCGAAACCTCCTGATCCGGGTTGATTTTCCGATTGTTGCGCTAGTTAGGTCCGAAGCGGACATAATGTTGCGCAAAAACTGAGAATCGATACCTGTCCGCCCTTGGAATGTCAATAACGCTGACATAAACTCGGCCCGGTGTAATGAATGAGGCATGATATGTCCGAAATCCGCCCCGCCCCGCTGTTTGGCGGCGAGAGCCTGTTGTTTCTAACCGATGAGCAGTTGCGACAAGGAATCGAGGCCATGTTTTTCGCCTATCGCGGCTTCACCGCCGACCCGGACCGCATCCTGTCGGAAATGGCCTATGGGCGGGCGCATCACCGGGCGATCCACTTCATCAACCGCGCGCCCGGCACCACGGTGAACAACCTGCTGGCCATTCTGGGGGTGACGAAACAGTCTCTGAACCGGGTGCTTCGGACATTGATCGACGATGGTCTGGTGCAAAGCCGCGTCGGCACCGCGGACAAGCGCGAGCGGCATCTGTTTCTGACCGAACAGGGCCGCGCGCTTGAGGCGAAACTGTCTGACGCCCAGCGCTCGCGCATGCGGGCGGCGTACAAGGATGCGGGCCCCGAGGCGGTGGCGGGGTTTCGTAAAGTGCTTGAAGCGATGATGGATGCTGATATGCGTCATGCCTACACCAAACTGCGGGACAGCACCTCATGAGCGATATGGACGCCCATCTTCTGATTGTCGACGATGACGAGCGCATTCGCGATCTGCTCAAGAAGTTCCTGATGCGCAACGGATTTCTTGTGACCTCGGCCCGCGATGCGGCGCATGCGCGGCGGGTGCTGTCGGGTCTGGATTTCGACCTGATCGTGCTCGATGTGATGATGCCGGGCGAGGACGGGGTCAGCCTGACCCGCGCGCTGCGGGAAACGCACAGCACACCGATCCTGCTGCTGACCGCCCGGGGCGAGACCGAGCATCGGATTGCCGGGCTTGAGGCCGGGGCGGATGATTAT
The DNA here is from genome assembly GCF_056541025.1 of Ruegeria sp. AK4. Classification (NCBI taxonomy): domain Bacteria; kingdom Pseudomonadati; phylum Pseudomonadota; class Alphaproteobacteria; order Rhodobacterales; family Roseobacteraceae; genus Ruegeria; species Ruegeria sp. AK4. The sequence continues at coordinate 170,932 of NZ_JBQFXS010000003.1, read as the reverse complement.
CTGGCCAAGCCGTTCGAGCCCAAGGAATTGCTGCTGCGCATCAACGCGATTCTGCGGCGGATGCCGGAAACACCGGCGCAGGATACGGCGGCGAAAATCCTGACCCTCGGACCGATCCGCTATGATATCGAACGTGGAGAGATGTGGCAGGGCGAGGACCCGGTGCGCCTGACCGCCACCGAAAGCCAGTTGATGAAAATTTTCTCGGCCCAGCCGGGAGAACCGATCAGCCGCGCGAAACTGGTCGAGGATCTGGGCCGCGACAAGGGGCAGGCGCAGGAGCGCGCGGTGGACGTGCAGATCACCCGACTGCGCCGCAAGATCGAACAGGACCCGAAGCAGCCGCGGTATTTGCAGACCGTGCGCGGCGCGGGCTATATGCTGGCGCCGGATTGATTTTGCCGCTGCGCGGCGGTTTTGTGCCTTCGGCGAGGATATTTTTAGACAGATGAAGATGGGATCCCGATGAAGACTGCGCTTTTGACCCATGCCGACTGTCTTGGTCATGTGACGCCGGACGGGCATCCGGAACGGGTGGCGCGGCTGGAGCATATCCTGCATGCGCTTGAAGCTCTGGACCTTAACCGGGTGACAGCCCCACTGGCTGCGGATGATGATCTGTTGCGGGTTCATCCGGACAGCTACATTCGGGACATCAAGGCCACGCGACCTGCGGACGGGTTTGCGCAGATTGACGGGGACACTTTCATGTCCCCCGGTTCCGTCGATGCCGCTTACCGCGCCGCTGGCGCTGTCGTGCGCGCGGTGGATCTGGTGCTGGGGGGCGAGGCCCCGAACGCGTTCTGCGCTGTGCGCCCGCCGGGTCACCATGCGGAAACAGACACTGCAATGGGGTTTTGCCTGTTCGGCAATGCGGCATTGGCCGCGAAACACGCGCTGGATCATCATGGGCTCAGCCGCGTGGCGGTGGTGGATTTCGATGTGCATCACGGCAATGGCACGCAGGACCTGCTGTGGGATGAGAAGCGCGCGCTGGTGATCACCAGCCAGCAGATGCCCTTGTGGCCCGGCTCGGGCCGCCCGGATGAGACCGGGGCTTACGACACTGTTCTGAACATACCGCTGTCGCCGGGCACCGGCGGGGCCGAGATGCGGGCCGTGTATGAAAGCCAGGCCTTTCCGCGATTGCGGGCGTTCCGGCCCGAGTTGATCATCATATCCGCCGGATTCGACGCGCATCAGGACGACCCGCTGGCCAATCTGAACTGGTCCACCGGCGATTTCGCCTGGATCACGGCTGAGCTGTGCGGGATCGCCGATGAGGTGTGTGAGGGCCGTATCGTCTCGACTCTGGAAGGCGGGTATGATCTGAACGCACTGGCCGATGCTACGCGTGCCCATGTGGAAGAACTGATGAAGGCAGCCCGATGACTGACACTCCCGTTGACCAGATGACATTCGAACAGGCGATGAAAGAGCTTGAGGCCGTAGTCGGCCAGCTGGAACGCGGCGACGTGGCGCTGGATCAGTCCATTGCACTTTACGAACGCGGGGCGGCGCTGAAGAAACGCTGCGAGGATGAGTTGAAGCGGGCCGAGGAAAAAGTGGCCGCCATCACTCTGGATGCCAATGGTCAGCCGACCGGGACCACGCCTGTCGAAGGGCTGTAGATGTTTCGCGAAAAGCTTGCGCAGGATGCGGCGCGGATTCAGGCCCGGTTCGATCTGGTTCTGGGCGCGCTGGACGATCTGGATGTGACCCGTGCGATGGCCTATGCCACCGAAGGCGGCAAGCGGCTGCGCGGGTTTCTGGTGCTGGAAAGCGCCCGTCTGCATGATGTCGATCCGGCCCGCGCGATCTGGCCCGCCACCGCGATTGAGGCGCTGCACGCCTATTCGCTGGTGCATGATGACTTGCCCTGCATGGATGACGACGACCTGCGCCGGGGGCGTCCGACGGTTCATGTGAAATGGGATCAGGGCACCGCTGTGCTGGCCGGGGATGCGTTGCAGACTCTGGCTTTTGAGCTCTGCGCCCGGCCCGAGGTCGGGGATGCGGGAATCCGGGCGGAATTGACTCTAACATTGGCAAAAGCCAGCGGCGCACAGGGCATGGTGCTGGGTCAGGCGCTGGATATCGCGGCAGAGACCAAAGGCCCTCTGACTCTGGCCGAAATCACCCGGCTGCAGGCGGGCAAGACTGGGGCGCTGATCGAATGGTCGGCTTGTGCCGGTGCGCGTCTGGCGCAGGCGGACCCGGGCCCGTCGCGCCAATATGCCCAAGCCCTTGGCCTTGCTTTTCAGATCGCCGATGACATTCTGGATGTTGAGGGGGATGCCGAAAAGGCCGGTAAACGCCTGCAAAAGGATGCCGATGCGGGCAAGGCCACCTTTGTCTCGCTGCTGGGTCTGGATGCCGCCCGCACCCGCGCTGCCGAACTGGTGGATCAGGCTTGTGCCGCGCTGGACGGGTACGGCACACAGGCGGAAACCTTGAAGGACGCCGCCCGCTTCGTTATTGCCCGGGACAGCTAAGCCAGGAACGCGCCACATGTCTGACCGCCCGAACACGCCCTTGCTGGACCTTGTGAACCGCCCCGCGGACCTGCGGCAGTTCTCGGACGCGCAACTGCATCAGGTGGCGCAGGAATTGCGGGCCGAGACGATCTCGGCCGTGTCCGTCACCGGCGGGCATCTGGGCGCGGGTCTGGGTGTGGTGGAACTGACCACCGCTTTGCATGCTGTCTTTGACACCCCGCGCGACAAGATCATCTGGGATGTGGGCCACCAGTGTTACCCGCATAAAATCCTGACCGAACGGCGCGACCGCATTCGCACGTTGCGCATGAAGGATGGCCTGAGCGGCTTCACCAAGCGCAGTGAGAGTCCCTATGACCCGTTTGGGGCCGCACATAGCTCGACCTCGATCAGCGCCGCGCTGGGGTTTGCGGTCGCCCGCGATCTGGGTGGCGTGACGCCCGAGGGGCTGGGTGACGCAATCGCGGTGATCGGCGATGGCTCGATGTCTGCGGGCATGGCGTTCGAGGCGATGAACAACGCGGGCCATCTGAAAAAACGCCTGATCGTCATTCTGAACGACAATGAGATGAGCATCGCGCCGCCCGTGGGTGCCCTGTCGAACTACCTGTCGCGCATCTACGCGGAAGAACCCTTTCACGATCTGAAAGCCGCCGCCAAGGGCGCGGTATCGCTGCTGCCGGAACCGTTCCGCGAAGGCGCCAAGCGCGCCAAGGAAATGCTGAAAGGCATGGCCGTGGGCGGGACATTGTTCGAGGAACTGGGCTTTTCCTATCTCGGCCCCATCGACGGCCACGATCTGGACCAGTTGCTGCCGGTTCTGCGCACGGTCAGGGCGCGGGCGACCGGGCCGATCCTGATCCATGTGCTGACCAAAAAAGGCAAGGGTTACGCCCCCGCCGAGCAAGCCCGCGACAAAGGCCACGCCACGGCGAAATTCGATGTGGTCACGGGCGAGCAGAAAAAGGCGCCGTCAAACGCGCCCTCCTACACCTCGGTCTTTGGCAAAACGCTGGTGGAAGCGGCCGCGCGCGATGACAAGATCGTGGCCGTCACCGCCGCGATGCCCGATGGCACGGGGCTGAACCTGTTTGCGGAACGCTACCCCTCGCGCTGTTTCGACGTGGCAATTGCCGAGCAGCACGGCGTTACGTTTTCCGCCGCGCTGGCGGCGGGCGGGATGAAACCGTTCTGCGCGATGTATTCGACATTCCTGCAGCGCGGTTACGATCAGGTGGTGCATGATGTCGCCATCCAGCGCCTGCCAGTGCGGTTTGCCATCGACCGGGCCGGGTTGGTCGGCGCGGACGGGGCGACCCATGCGGGGTCTTTCGACATCGCATATCTGTCGAACCTGCCCGGCATGGTCGTGATGGCCGCCGCCGATGAGGCCGAGCTGATGCACATGGTCGCCACCGCCGCCGCCCATGACGACGGCCCCATCGCCTTTCGCTATCCGCGCGGCGAAGGCGCGGGCGTCGACCTGCCCGAGCGCGGGGAGGTTCTGGAGATCGGCAAGGGCCGTCTGATCCAGCAAGGGGCTCGCGTGGCGCTGCTGTCCTTCGGCACCCGTCTGGCCGAGGTGCAAAAGGCGGCCGAGGCGCTTTCGGCCAAAGGGATAACGCCGACCATCGCCGATGCCCGCTTTGCCAAACCGCTGGACCGCGACCTGATTCTGGATCTGGCCGCGCACCACGAGGCGCTGATCACCATCGAAGAAGGCGCCATTGGCGGTTTCGGCAGCCATGTCGCGCAGCTATTGGCGGAAGAAGGCGTGTTCGATTCCGGGCTGAAGTATCGCTCGATGGTGTTGCCGGATATCTTCATCGACCAAGCCAGCCCCGCCGATATGTACGCGGTGGCCGGCATGAATGCGGAACAGATCGAAGCCAGAGTGCTGGATGTTCTGGGCGTCACCTCGATCGGCGAAAAACGCGCTTAAGGGCCGTCAAACGTCGGGTAGATCCCAGCGCACCGGGACCGTTTTTGGCCAAGCGGACACCGGACGAAAAAGTAACCGACATTTTGGCAAAATTTCACAATCCCAATTTACCCTGCGCCACGACAATCCGCGCAGGAGAAATTGAATGCCCGGACAGAAAAAGCCAAAAGGATACTGGAACAAGAAGCGCTGCCACGCAGTCGCTCTGACCTACGCCACCCGGGCAGAATTCGCGCGGGGCGACAAGACCGCCTACAACGTCGCAGCCGACGCCAGCTGGCTGGACGAGATTTGCTCTCACATGCCCAAAAACGTCAAACGCAGCGGCAATGCCGATCAGGGAACCCAACGCGGTTGAGGCAAAGCCGGAAATGGCGGGTTCTTGGCAAACCGGGCCTGCGATGCGCTGAACGCATACGCCTCACTCACGAACGTATTGATGTCGGATTGCTGCAGTCTCGTCGGACAAGGCCCCGAGACGATGCAGCGTTTACGCCCCGGATTCAGAGCGCATTCATATGACAGAAATCAGGACGCTTGCAGCCCCGGCAAACCCGGCCAGCGCCACAGCGCCGGCTATGGTGATGCAAAATACTTCCAGTGCGCTCATCTTCATTTTGACCCCCACCAAAATGGTCAGAACGCCTTATAGCAATCCCGATCAGCCGCATAGAGAACGCGTTGGCGCTTTGCGGAAACTCGCTGTGCAACTGGCGCGAATTCGCTCAGGCTATGGGGCGGGCCGCTCGGGCAAGGTCATGACGGAATGGTTTGGGCCTTGACCCGTGTCTGCCTTGCATCACTTCGCGGGCGCATCCGGCACCATCTGTCTTCCTATGGCGGCACGAACATAAGCCGGGGCTTCTGCGCGCACTGGTTTCACAGGAAGTCAGTCTTGGTCAGATTGCCCTTGTGCCAACGCGCTGAGCTTTTTCATCGCGCTGCGCCCGAAGACAAACACCAGCACCACGGCCACAGGTATCAACACCGCGCCTATCAGCGAGACCTGATGCAGAACCTGATGCAGCTGGGAAACGTGCTGCCCGAACTGATAGGCAAGTGTCGTCCAGATCAGAACCCAAAGCGCTGAACCTACCACGTTTGCGATAAAGAACTTTGCCCATGGCATGTTCGCCGAGCCCGCGACCAGCCCGTTGAGCTGCCGCAGCAAGACGAAGAAGCGCGCGCATACCACCACATAGGCACCATATGTCTCGGTCGCGCGTTCTGCGGCCTGATACTTAGACTCGGTGATGCCGAAACGCGCCCCATAGGCCAGAATGACCGCCCGGCCATATCTGCGCCCGATCAGGTAGGCAACGTTGTCGCCCGCAATTGCCGCAAGGGTTGCAACCACCGCAACCGCGATGATGTTCAACGACCCTTTCGCCGCAAGCGCCGAAGTTGCGACCAAGGCGCTTTCACCGGGGAGCGGCAGGCCAAATGTCTCAAGGAAAATCGTGGGAAACAAAATGATCAGCCCATAGGTCTGGACGAGACTTTCGAAATGTTCTGTGAGGGTATGCATCCTGAAAACAGACCCTAACAAAAACGACCGCAAGTTCCAGATGGTTGACCGGACCCTGATGCGGTTCAGAAACCCGAAAAGCTTCGGAAGGTTCGTCAATCGGCTGAGCCCGCGCCGATTGAAAACAGGCGTAAGGGCGGATTAGGGAGCCTTGACTGAAATCGCCCGGAGCGATCTAGTTTTCACAAAACCCAAACAAAGACAGGGAAGCCAATGAAACAGTTACTGTTCATCATCAAGATCGCTTTGTTCGTGCCGCTGCTGGCAACCGCCGCCCTTTCCCAGACACAGGGTTTCACAACCACATCCGTCCACATGCGCGCCGGACCGGGCACCAATTACCCGGTGGTCGCGACATTGCCACAAGATGCGACGATCGAGATTTACGGCTGCCAGACGGGCTATAGCTGGTGCGACACAGGATGGAACAGTGCCCGGGGTTGGATTTCATCCAACTACATTCTGACAGAAAGCGACGGCACGAAGAAAGTCATGAACCCGGTTGTGGCCGCTGCTTTGGGCATTGCCATTGTGGAATTCAGCCAGGCCTATTGGGAAAACCACTATCAGGCTTACCCGTGGTTCGCCTATTGGAACCAATATTACCACCCGTATCACCCCTACCATCCGGTTCCGGGACCCTATTGCTATCACGCGCCTCAGGACCCGGCCTGCCACTATGGCCCGTATTACCCCAATCGCCTCTATCAAGCTGCGCCCCATCAATATCCGCAGGGCAACGGCCACGGGCATCCGCACCATCACGGAGGGCACGGCCATCATCACCATTGATGCAAGGCACTGGATTCCGCAAAGCCCAACGGCTTTCTGGCCGTATCGCTCTTCCCGGCCAATGCGCCCAAAAACAAGGGCGCGCTCAACCACCAGCGCGCCCTGTCTTAGGGTAGGGAGATGAAAAAAACCTGCGCTCGAAACCGAACAAGAGCGCCAACTCTTTAATACACCCAATATGGCCGATTCTGGTGGGGCGGTCAGTGACGTTGGTTACATAGGGTCGCTGAATTTCGCCGGTCGGGGCCGTGGTCTGGTGCAGCTATCCGTCAGTCCTGAAGTCAACGTGAATGTGGTTGCCGTCACTGTCGTGGAGATTGACCTGCACAATCGCCATCCCCGGAACCGCATCAACCGTGTGGGCTATGCCCATCCCATCCAATTTGCCGACAAACTCGTCGAAACCCTCAGCCTTGAAGGCGAAATGCTCCAGCGAGGGATTTCCACCAACGGCGGGCTCATCACTGACGCCGACCAAATGCACCACCGCTACGTCATTCAGGTAAAGCCACGCTCCGGGGAAGGTAAAATCCGGTCGTTTCCCCGGCTTCAAGCCCAGAACCTCTCCATACCACTCAACCATGTCATCCAGATTCGAGGTACGTATGTTTACGTGGTCAAAAGCTGTCAGTGCCATGGCGGGTTTCTAGCAGGTCACCGGGTCGAAATACACCGGGACTACGCTCTTGGGTTTTCCAAAACCATTAGCTGTATCGTCTTCGTCCAGAAACTGGACTCTTTGAGCATCGAGAAGACATTCTGAACGGTTGAAGCTATTCTGCGGCCCTTGCCACTTTGTTCGTTCTGTTTCGGTGCAGCCCGGCCATTTCAGCTTTCAGCCAATCGCACTCAAATCCCGCATTCCGGCTTTTGTTGACCTTGGGTCATCCCGCGTGCACTCTATCGAAACTGAATGTTTGATAGTGTTGAGGTTGACGTGCAGTTTCTGTTTCTGATTGCAGCCATATTCATTGGTCTTCCGGCAGTAGCTTCCGCTCAAATGGATAATGAAAGCGAAGCGCAGCTGCATTTCATAAGGGATCAAAACATCCCGGTCATTGCAAAGGAATTGTATCGATTCAGACCGGACGGTTGGATCAAAGGGCGCACAAGGGAAGGCAACACAGCGTATTGGGCTCTGACGGCTCCGCAATCTATCGACAACATCGCGTTTCTCGAACCGGAACTGGCGGAAGATCTCGGGAAAATGGCGCAGCTGCTTGGGCCAGATGGCGCGTATCGAAAGCAAACACTGGCTCTGCTGGCCCAAGCGGGGTTTGCGGGCAGTGACCTGGACAGCGCCCTGGAAGCCGGAAACTTCGTTTGGAGCACCAAAATGGGGCCGGACAATGCCCTTCAGGTGGGTCTTAAGGATGGTCACGTATTTTTTGTGATCTTTTACGGCAAGCATTGCTGTCCGACCGAGGCAACGAATGTGCCCGTTGATGGCGCGATTGTCGTTCATCCGGACTATGCGCGTCCGGAACCAGATCCCATGTTTGTGTCTTCTCCTGAGGCTTTGGAATTCAAAGCAAGCAGAGAGTATGCGCGTTGCGGGCAGCAGGCACTGCTTGATGCCGGGTTCGATCCGAACGGAGTTGACGGTGCTCCGGGCGGGGGCGCGACACGCGCCATTTCCAAATGGGCCGAAGATGTCGGGATCTTCCCGGCACCCGTTTTCACGCGAAGCACCGCATCGCAAGTGTGCCATGTGCTGACCGCAGCAGAGCATAGGTTCACAGGCAGTAAACGGTACGCGGAATGGACACTTTGGCCGCTTTGGTCAGGAGATATAGTCTACAATGAAAACTCTGTGAAAATGACGGCCTTGGAGGATGGCCTCACAGACGCCAAAGCCAACGTCGTTCAGTTTTCTCGTGTCGATTTTGGTGACGGACCACGGTTTGGAGACCGAAACAACGCTGATTTGCCCGCACCGTGGACGCCGGTTGGCAGCACCATCTTACATGGTCAGGATGGAATCGACGGAATTGGCGGCGACCCGGAAGCCTATACGCTTTATGCGACAGAAATGCTTCGGCTGGTTGACGCCGCGTCTGACACTGCCGGTATGAACAGTCTCGAACAGATGTTTTCGACCAGAGGTGACCACTTTCCAAACCTGCGAAAGGCTCTGGGCGCAACGGATATTGGTCGCCCGCTCTCACCGGAATCGCAGGTTTTGTGGACCATCGTAGACGAGACGCCAAACGGAGAGGTTGTGGCGGCAGATGTTCGGTTACATTCGACACAACCAGACAGGCGCCACCTTATCTTCATGGAGTTTGATCCTTCTGGTGAGATGTCGCGCCTTCTGTACGCCTCGGTCGGAGCATTCAGAAACCCCCAGGTTAAGCCCGGAAATCAGTTTCCAACCTTTGACTTGCGCGACCAAATCGTTGTCGGCCTCTTTGACGCCGATTGCCGGGCAACAACAGCTTCGATAAGAAGTCAGGCGATCAGAGCGCACGATGGATTTTCTGGATTCCCTGTTCGGCTCTGCTTCAACGATGCGCAAGTTTTAGAGGTCATTGTCTGGACAAAAACCAGCGAGGGCGGAGATCAGCTGTTCACAACAATTACACTCCCCAATGGCGATCCGCTTCCAGTATTGAGTTCTTACTTTGACGAACAAGACGGTTCGAATGTGATTGAAGTTGGCGGAATCGCGATTGATGGCGTGGACAGGACATGTGTGGTCGTCAAACCCAGCGGGGGAATAGCTGTTTTGGGTGAGGCGCAGTGCAGTTAGGGTATGTTCCCCAAACGATGAACCGCTGACAGTTATCACATAGGTGAAACTTGGTGGTGCCGCTGAAGGGACTCGAACCCCCGACCCCATCATTACGAATTTTGCCGTCTATGACTTGGACCTGACCAGACAAAGCCCTCTGAAGTAGCATAAATCATTACGATTAAATCACTATTTTCGTTGGCCTTCTTGGACGGCGCCGGACCTAGCCAGAGAACGTTTGACGTACATTCCCTACTAATCCCCTACTAGGTCGACAGCCGTCACCTTAGTATTCCGTGAGCGGGTTCCTGGGATTTCCTGCGATCCCAGCCTGCCGAACAGAGGTAGGATGGGCTGGAGGCTGCGACACGCGCTGCCTGTATCGGCGTTGCTCATCCCGCACGAAGTTGCGCTGAGAAACTGACGTCTACACCGAACTTAAGCCCGCTGGCTCGACACAAAGCCTTCATTGCGCGCTTTAGGTCATCCTGGCCGATGTTCTTGCTGATCCACCAACCGGAGGATGTTAGTTTGACTGGAAGTCCTGGGCTGCCCGGGTGGATCGCCTCTGGCTTTCTGGCAATGTAGCGTCTGGAGTAGGCGCGCATGTCAGCCAGCGCCTCAAGGGCTTCCGGGGCGAGCTCGTTGGTGAGGTCAACCAACTGGGCGAAGACCTCGGGCAATGTGTTGCCGCCAACCGGCGCGCCTAGGTATTCGGCGTGGTATTTTTGGCGGTGCGATGGCGTCCGGACACGTGGTTGCGTTACGGCGACTTCTCCCATTTCCTTCTGTTGTGGGGATAAGCTAGCCTTCAGGAGCTCAGTCAGATCTCCGTTTAGGCTATCCCGCACCTGAAGTAGTGCGTTCACAAAGTGAACGGGAACACGCACGGATACCGTTGGTTCTTTCATGGAGCGGTTCATTGGGACCTCTTTGACCTGTGGGAGCTTTGTTGTGGGCGCCGTTGCGTTACGCGGTACACGGTTATGAGCGTTTCGCCCTCGACGATGACTTTGCTGCCGCGCAAACGTTCCAACTGCTGGATTTCGTGCTTGAGCTTCCGGATTGCTCGTGCGGCGTCCTTGTCGGTGAGCAGAAAAGCGTCATCGGCAACGCGCGTACCGACACGGAAAACAAGATCGACGTCGTCTTCGCGATACCCCCGTTGCCGTATCCGCGCCGTCGCATGGTGTGTTAGCTGTAGTTCAGGCATCTTGACCTCCCGAACTCGACGTGTTGGGTCCCGCACTGTGATCTTCGTTGATACGTATCAGGGACATGAGATTTTCACGCTCTGCTCGGCGTTCGGCCAGTTCCTTTGCGGGGATTTGGTCTATCATCCAAGCAGCCCGCTCGGCGGCTTTATCGTCGCCCAAGAGTGCTTCTGGTATATCGCCGATCCGGACGTGACCGCGTAGCAGTGCATACTCCGCGTCAGGATCTTCCCCAGTCAGCCGAGAAATATTCTCGGCTCCGATGCGATAGCTTGGCAGCCCTTCACTAGTCTTCCAGCCAAAATCTCCGTCGAAGCTGACAGACGCTGCGCCCACCTTTTGGGCGAACTCTGCAAGGTAGTCTGCAAAGGGATTGTTAGCCGATCGATCATAGCCACAATCGAATGCTTGCTCAGAGGCATCGACCCCGAAGAGGTCTTTCTTCTCGATAGACTCGCGTTCAGCTGCGATGCCTTCATCTACGCGCCAGGCAGTATAGACATAGGAGGAATGTCCCCCGCCAAAGCTCTGCAGCGCATCCGAGGCTTCTTCAATTTCAGCCACCCGCGCTCGGCGCCAAGAGAGACTCCCTTCAGCAAGCAACGTCATAAACAAGGGCGCCATCTCGATCTGAGATCGGATTGGAATTCCGTAGATGTTCTGCACCATGTTGAAGGCCAGGGCGGTTTCGGCTTCAATCATTGCCCGCAGGGGCCGGTAACCAACCTTCCGCAGCGACTCTTCAAGTTGTTCGCGTTCAGTGGGCGCTTTACCCAGCTCTTCGGCGCTAACGCCAAGGGCCTTTGCCAAGGTCTGTGCCACACGGTCATTCGCCTGATACGGGCCTTCTTTGGCGCTTTCGATGCGTTTGATCGTTGGCAAGCTCACTTTGTTGGGGCCAAGCGTTGCTTCGCACAGATCGTCTTGTGTCCAGCGCTTATGGGCTCGAGCGGCCTTAAGGGCTTCAGGGTGTATCGGAGTAGTCATATCGTCCTCCCAAGGTATCGTATGTACAATATGATACTGTTTTTTTATCTTATATAGTATCAACTTTACTCAACTAAGGGGCAATTTGCTCGCACAAGGTGCCAACGGAGCGTTTTTGAGGATCAAGACCCGACACTTTCGCCAGGCTCTGGCGGTAACAGGCTTCTGTGTGACCTTCCTAGTGATACCAAAGGGTCTCAAATACACTATTCGCAAAAGGAGCTGCAGGCAGTCACCTTTCACCCCGCTCGACTTCTCTGTTGACCCATTCTAGAGTTGGGGCTTGCCGACCGGCACCTGCTTGCAGAACGAGAGGTTCACGGCAATCCTCATTTGGAGAGCAATCAGGTAATCAGGTTTTATGAACGAATTTCAGTTTGAGTTAGCCCGCTTCCTCGCTTCCAGGGCAAAGCAAGGACAGCGCACCACCTATCAAGAGCTGGCAGCTGCGGTCGGCTGGGCACATCCAACGGGGCGAGGACTGGGCAATAACCTTTATGCAGTACTTCACTACATGCATGATACAAAGTTGCCGCCTCTAACGACGATCCTTGTGAGAAAAGGACATCGCCACCCAGATAACGATGCGCTGGAATACATTCGTGAGGTCATTGGCGACGTGGACATTGATGACGCCCAAAACGAGGTGTTTGCCTACGATTGGAGCAAGGTACCGGAACTACGTTCGGTCTCAGACGGGCTTCCCGGTGGACAGCAAATCTGGCAGGCATCGCTCAAGGGCCCCTCGGTTGCCGACGGCGATACTGGGCGGAACGCATTTCTACTGAAGTTCAACGGAGAGCTTCACGGTCCCGACGGCATCGCTCGGCCACAACGACTGGCAGACTGGAACGACAAGGTCCTGCGCATGCCGTGGGAGAGCTCTAGAGCAAGCTCACGCAGCGACAAGTCGCCCGGCCCAAAAGTTAATGTCGGCGATCACCTTTATCTTTGGGCCCACGAAGATGAGGCTTTCGGGTCCGGTTTGGGTCTAACTGGTGTCGCGAACGCGAAGCGCGTCACTGAAGAAGAAGGTATTTTGCAGATTCAACTTGGTGACCTTGCATTACTTAAGCATCCGTTTGGCTTCAGGATCCTCGGCAATGAAGGTTGGCGTTCAACGGTTCTCGACCGAATAAATGAGGATCGCAGCCCGAGGGCTTGGGCTATGACCTCTGACGAGCAGGCGGAAATTGACAAGGTTATTTTGGCCTACGGCTCAAGGAAGACTGAAGCACTTTCGCGCGTTGAGAATGTGCATTTGTCGCGTTTGGATCGCGCGCTTGCCGAAGACCGTGACGCCGTCCTGGCCGCCGAAAACGAGCGAAAAACCACGACCGTCAAAGCCAGACCCGAGCAACAGAAATTCCGGGAGGAAGCAATGAATCGTCACGCAGGGCGTTGCGTGGTTACCGGCTTCAACGTCCCTGTCGTCCTAGAGGCTGCGCATGTCATACCCCACACCGGAAACCCGGCATTCGAAGTTCCGGAGAATAGCCTGATCCTCAGGCGAGATATCCACGCGTTGTTTGACGCAGGCATGATCGCAATCAACCCAAAATCGGGGATGCTAATGATTTCTTCCACCCTACGGGCCACGGCATACAGGAAGCTTGAAGGCAAGCCTATCGATCACAAGTTGGAGTCGGTTTCCTTGTCGTACCAGTATGCGCGTTTCAAGAAATCAACGCGGTAGACTTGTAACGCATCGGACGGCGTTTGAGCGGACGCATCGCGCAAGCGCCTCTGTTTTCACGCTGGTTCCAGTAGCAGCAACGGCCGCCGAAAATCTGAGAGCGTTCGCCCGGACACGGGCTTGACGCCTCACCAACTTCGTTCAATCATCAAAGGCGTTGTAAGATTGGAGTTTTCTGGAAATGAGCGATACGCAAGTCGCCGAGTATCGAACCTGCAGGCAAAACTTCGATCAGTTTTGTACCGAAGTTAAACGAATACTCGTCAGCTCTTTCTCGCAAAACAGCCTGAGGACCCACTCAATAGAAGCGCGCGCTAAGTCCATCGACAGCTTTGCACGGAAAGTTGAGAAGACAAACGAGGACGGAACGCCCAAGTACACTCAACCTCTAACCGAGATTACTGATCTAGCGGCTGTAAGGGTGATTACGTACACAATTGATGACATCCGAGAAATTACAAATTTCATAGATAACCATTTTGACATTATCGAGAAGAGAGATGTGGGTGAAGAAAGAGCTGAAAAGGGCCAGTTCGGCTACCAGAGTATTCACTATCTTGTCAAATTAACTGACGATCGATTGGCGTTGCCGGAAAATTCCATTTACCAAAATTTGGTCTGTGAAATTCAAGTTCGAACTGTGCTTCAACATGCATGGGCAGAGATGGAGCACGACATCCAATACAAGGGAAGTGCAAACATCCCCAAATCAGTAAGGCGAAAGTTTTTGGCTCTTGCGGGTTTGCTGGAAATTGCAGATCGAGAATTTGCTTCGATTCAGCGTGAGGACAAGAGTCTAAAGTTGAATGTCCTATCTGACTTGCAACGAGACCTGACGCTAGATCAGATTGAGAGTACCAGTGGAAGCAAACCAAAGGCCAAAAAATCTGTCTCTTCTCAGCCAGAAGCCGACTCAGGACTGCAAGTCAGAGATCTATTGGCAGCCGGAAGGCTTAAGGAAGCAATCGAAGTCTACAACAAAAAGATAGAGTTTGAGCCTACGAGCTATACGCTTTTTATTGGTCGAGCCAGAGCGCTCTTCCTCTCCGGAGAAACTGAGCAGGCCTTGAAGGATATTAATCGCGCGGATGAGCTACAGCCAAATAACCCCATGATTGAAGGACTTCGATCCAAAATCATGGAAGGCAGTCTGACTGCGCCAAAGCCAGGGAACGTTGAGGACTATAAGTCAAAGATGGACCTTGGCGATACTTCACTAGTCAAAGGTAGACCAGAAGCAGCATATCGACTGTATCTAGAAGCGCAATCAATGGGGGCTTCGTGGCCATTTACGACGTTTAGGTTGGCGCTTGCCAGTATGGTGGCCGGCGATCTGACTGGATCTGAACTTCACTTAAATGAGCTAAGGATTCACCGTGGAACGCCGATGGAGATTAACATTGCAGCGCTAAGGGCAATCTTGTCCGCAATCAAAGGCGCTGATGATCTTACGGAAAAGACCGAACATCTTGTATCGCTTAGGAAGGCCATGGAGGATTTTAACGTTGAGTATTCTCCTTTGAGCCTACTACAAAAAATAAACGGAAAGCGTTTCTGGGGTGAAAGAAACGCGCAGGTTGAGCAGGTACTTGAGATCTTGAGATAATACCTGAATTGGCCGTTGGGTCGGCGGTGGGCATTAGAAGTAGAACTAGCCAAACAAAACTCTACCTGGGCTCAATAGGGGTGCATACGCAGCGTCAAAGGAGATGAGACACGCCTATCCTGTTATTCCAAGATTCTTGAGTAAATAGAACTGCCCCTGCAAAAAATCGCTCCGCCATGATCATTGGTGACATACACCTATGAGCGCGGGATATTGCAGAAGGCAACAATGAACACGCTTCCCACATTCGAAGATGACGGTATATTCGGCTCCCCGACCAACTGCTACTATTTGGGACTAATGGCTGCCGTTTGAGCGATCGCATTGGATGTCCGAGAGTACCATCGTTCAAACTGAGTCGAGGCCGGCGATGACTGGTGACCAAAACCTATCTAGACAGATTGGTTGTCCAAATTTTTGTTCAAGGATTAAAGTCGATTGAGTCCTTTGTACGTTCGTATTTGATGTTTGGGTCCAAGAGTTCCATCGCGGTGTAGAGTTTTGCTTCCGACACATATTGATGAAAGTCTTTTGTGCCAGGAAGAAATTTGGAATCAAAAGCGTAGTCAGCTTGTCTTAACATCTCACCCACGGCGGTATCGATGTCCATGGTGAACGCATCAGCGTCAAGGGTTGCTGCGAGCTGATGCACAACTCCATAATCTCTTAGGACCTCGAAGACTTCATCACGTAATTTGTCGGGTGTTCTTGCACCCAGAACAACGCATCGAACGGACTGTTTTTCGAAGGGTGCAACAAATACTGTTTCCGAAGCTTGTTGGAGGTTTCCGAGCCGCCTTATGACACGCCATTCTTCTTCATAAGACCAGCAATTATCCTTGGTGTTTAGTGCTGAAAAGAAGCCATAATCGTTTGGAATCGATGCTTTTTCAGTGGAATAAATAATAGGTGCGGAAGAACAGATCAGATCTGACTTCTTTTCTTCATGAGTTGGTCCAATCCCGTGATCCAAATTGAAGCCAATAGCCAATCCAGTGTGATTTTCCGCGTAGTGAGACCACATAAGGGGTACATCGCTTTCGTGGCTCAAGCTCAGTACACCGTACTCTTCGGTGGTTCTCGCAAATTCTTCAACATATCGCCTTACGACTTCCCCAAACTGCTGCTTCAAAATCTCCCTGCGTTTTTCTGGGGAGATCTTCCTGCTTCTCGTAATCTTACCGAGGTACTCTTTTTTCAGCCTTTCGACATCGATTGATGGGAAGAATTCGAATGGATCATTAAAATACTTGGGCTGAGTGAACCGAATTGTCTGATCGCGCAGCACTTGCAGAGCCCGTTCCCCTGTCAGGTACTTAAAGAGCGGTCGAGGGGGTACGGGATGTTTTTCCAAGAAATATTCCTTGATTTGATGGGTTAGAAAATCTGTCTCGCCCCGGCGAATAGATCGACGCGAGAACACCGTGAGCTTGATTCAGAAGCTTGTCGCATGCAAGAGGAGCCGAGAAGACAGCCACGATATTTAGGACTACTGCGACTGGCATAGAGGGCCTTGAAACCCTTTGTTGCCTAAGTCAGAGCTCCTCACAGTTGCCGAAAAGCTGGCCCGAACGACAGTAGACGCACGTAAGCGCCCTTATGTATAGACTGGTATGTAGTGCTGTTTGGCTACCCCGTAGCGCCGGCGCCAGGGCAGCGCCAAACCCGGTAAACGCTGCAAACCCGGGCAACCCCACCCCATCGACGGCTCTATAGAAGACCAGCCTGCAGGGCTATCCCGTTCCGACGGAATTGGCGAGTAATTTTGAACTGACCAAGCGGCCAGTTGAGCCAGATATTCCACATTGTTAAAGTCACACCATCTGACCGAGGTTTTGATCATTGGATATCCAAAGAATTGCGCGAAAACACCCGAAGCTTTTAGAAAGAATTATGGCAAAGTCGACTGGTGCCATTGGTGAGATCCTTGTGGCAGACCGGCTGACAGAGCTCGGCTACAGTGTCATTCCGACCAACAATAATGCTCGCCAATGTGATCTGATCGTACGCAGTCCAAGTGGCGCCACCTTTGGCGTGGAGGTGAAGGCGGACCGCCAAAGACGACCAACTTGGTTCGTTCGCACCCAGCCTAGCATAGATCGAAGTGCTATTTGGGTGCTTGTCTCGGCACCAAGAGATCCCACCCAACTTCCTGATCCAGAAGACGTAGAAATGTACGTGCTTACTTCTGTGGAGATTCGCGAACTGTGGGATGCCTCCGAGTGGAACCAAAAGAACCCAAGTAATGGAGATATTCGTAGATGGCAGGTTCCTGACTCTGCCCTGAACAGCTGGGAGAAACTTCCAAAGTAGCGTTTTCAATTGAAATTGCTTGAGGTCAAATATGCCGGCAAGGGAAGATGCTCTGAAGGAAGCGCTTTCACGCCAAGGTTCTGTTGGTGGGCGCAAGCTGCGACGCCTAACTGAGCACGACATACGTGGGTCGACCTACTTTGGGGCCGCACAAGAAGTCTATCGAAGACTGGGCGGTATCAAATCCGATTTCCCGGTCAACCCAAGGGCTACCTGGGATATTGAATTTGAAGGCATCGCAGTCGAGTTAGATGAACAGCTGCATTTCAATAGGTACCGTGCCATTACCCTCTCTGCACAAGCCTATGAGGCTTTGAAGTGCTTTCCTTTGAACTCCTACCGTTCATACTGCTCGCGCCATGAAGATGCATGCCTGCGTGCTGGTAAACATGGTAAGAAATGGACAAACCCGAGCTGCGAAAGGCAATTTGGAGCCTCACCAATCAGAGGTCAGCTGGATGGGGCCGGGCCCGCAAGATGGCGACAACGCGCTTTCTACGATTTTTTGAAGGAAGTTTCGTCACTAATCATTGGGTTTCCGATTGTTCGCCTAGCGATATGGGATGAAGTCGATCTCGCAGGAAAAACGCAGACGATTGATTGGATACTCCGCAATCCCAGCGAACAAGGAAGTCGGGCGATTTTGTCCCTCGTTGAGAGCCGCCTTCCAATGAAGAACAATTGATTTCGTTTCAGACTGGCAGTTACGGCGGTCAAAGCGAGAAAACATACCCATCGTCGCTTGCCACATCTGTTTATCGGGTGATCCTGTGCCTCTTTGCTCGTGCGTGCGCGTGCGCGAACACGCCGCCTTAAACAAGATAAGTATCTGATAATGATTGTAATTTCGAGATTTTATGCCTAAGTTGAGTTGAGGCCATAGGAGGTCTCAATGCCAACACTTAGATTTACGAAACGCGCGATCGAAGCGCTTCCACATACTCACAAAGGTCAGATTCTTTACCGCGATGAAATGTTGCGCGGGTTCGGGTTGCGGGTTGGCTCCAACTCCAAAGTTTACTTTGCTGAAGGGCAAGTACAGAACCGTACCCGGCGTGTGACCATTGGGCGGGCTGATGTGCTCGGCGTCGATTCAGCTCGCAAACGAGCATTGGGCATTCTTAGCGACATGGCCGCGGGCATCGATCCAAATGCCGAAAAGCGGCGCATAGCTCAAGAGGGCGTTACGCTAGGCCAAGCATTTGACAACTTTTTCGAAACTAGGCCCAACCTCGCGGACAGCACACGTGACAGGTATCAACGTAGCATCAACCTTTATCTGAAAGATTGGAAACGTAAGCCTGTTACTGGAATTAGCCGTCAATCGGTTCTGAAGCGTCATCAGCGTATCGCCAAGAACCATGGTGAAGTCACTGCAAACAACGTTATGCGTCACTTCCGGTCAGTCTACAACGTCACGGCCGCCGCACACGAGGAGTTCCCTCCCAACCCTGTAAATATCCTGACGCAAGCGCGCGCGTGGTTCCCGGAGAAACGACGGCGTACTGTAGTCTCCGCGTCTGATCTCCCATCATGGTGGCTGGGCGTCATGGCAGAGCCTGACTGCTCACGCGACTTTCTTTTGGTCGCTCTTTTCACTGGTATGCGCCGCAACGAAATTGCTTCGCTTCGATGGGAATACATCGATCTGGAAGAAAGGGCCTTGCATATCCCAAAGACCAAAAACGGAGACCCGCTGGACCTTCCGTTGTCAGACTATCTCGTGAGTTTGTTGCGGGACCGGCGAATGCATACCAAAAAGTCGCCCTGGGTTTTTCCTAGCACGAGCCGTAAGGGCCACGTCGTTGAAACCAAGAAGTTCACTGCGCGCGTGAGTGAGCGTAGCGGCGTTAAGTTCACCCTGCACGACCTGCGTCGCACCTTCATCACCATCGCGGAAAGCCTCGACATCCCGCACTACGCTTTGAAGCGTCTTCTGAACCATCGGCTGTCCGGAGATGTCACAGCCGGCTATATTGTTAGTGATATTGAGCGCCTGCGCGGCCCTGCCGAGGCAGTCGCGTCGAGGATATTGGAAATGAATGATTGGGAAAATTTGGAGGTGGCATCATGAGCATTACCCCAAGCGACGACGAGTGGTGGATATTTGGCGATCACATTGACAACGGAGACTGGCGAGGCAGCCCCCTTACCAACGCGTTTATCGATGTTGTTCTTCTCGCGTTTATTCGAGCGCACCCGATGCAAGAAGTCGACGAACCGGAGCAGGCAGCCCAAACAGAAAACGCGCCCCATGTTCGCAGTCATTATGGCGAAGCAAAACGCCTCAGCGCAGCGAAGGAAGCGTTGTTCGGGATAAAGCCTAGCACCGGCAGTTACAAAAAATACTTTGATCTACCGGAGCTCGTTTGGATGGGCAAAGCCTACCTCGAAGACCGAAACGGTAGCGTTCCCACAGACAATGAGGGCCATTTTCTCTACATTGCGTTGGATGATCCTAAACACCGCACGGTCCAAACTCTGGCTGAACTTGCCCTTCAAATTAAACAGGAAAGCGGCGGTCCAAAGGAAGTCGCAGCAGACCGTAGCGCGGCCACACGCCTTAGCGTCAAGTTCAGGGAAGGATTTCACGAAATAATTCGATTCGCCTACGAAGGCGGTGATCTTCCCATGCTTGTCGAGAGGTTTAGAAAACTACGTGCGGTTCTTGGACCAGTGGGAATACCAATGTCGGAACCAGCTGATTTTATTAGAGATTTATCTCGGGCCCCTTAGATCTTTTCCCTTCGAGGAAACGTCTGACTAATAGGTAGGCCTCCACACTAATAAAGGAGGTTTACTGTGGTACACGATCATGAAGAACTGCTGTCGACTAAGTTGGCAGCTCGTTATTTGGGCCTGAGTCCTGCAACGCTTGAAAAGTGGCGCAGCCAGGGTAAGGGCCCGAAATACGTCAAACTCGGCAACAAGGCGGTGCGTTATCGCAAGTCTGGTCTCAATTCCTTTCTGACAGATGGGGGTTGTGATGGCTGCTGAGACTCCCTGCGTCACTTGGGACTTTTTTGTCCTATGCGTCGAAGCATACCATTTTCGTGAAACGACGCTGCTGCACACCAGCGCGCTCGCGAAACTGACCGCAACCAGCGCAATTTACTGGGAAACCAAGCGTGTCATGGGCATCGGTCCCAAGTACACCGAAAAACTCGGTGAATTTTGGTACACGCTCAAGGACGTCCAAGACTGGCTTGAAGACAATGTTTTCGCCAAACAGGGGGGTGGTGATGACTGAGCAAAAAGCACAGAACCTTCCGGCAAACTTCAACCCTGCTATTGCAGCGAAGGCATATGTAAAAATGGGATGGGAGCCTTTGCGGCTCCTCCCGAATTCCAAGAAACCCGCCGGCAACTGGAGTGAAACACGCAAGTGGGAAGAAGCGGATATTGAAGCCGAGTTCTCGCCCGACAGCAATATTGGCATCGCGACGGGCACACGCTCGGGCGGCCTGGCAGACATTGACCTGGACATTCCCGAAGCAATCCCTATTGCCGATCAAATCCTTGGTGATTTCATCGCATTTGGGCGCATGAGTTCCCCGCGCAGTCACCGCGTGGTGGTGACCACGCCGATGAAAAGCACCCGGTTTCAGCTTCCCCCGAACGCAGCAAAAAACCTGAGTTTTGGCCGCAGCGTCGTTCTCGAAATCCGCAGCGACGGTACACAGACCATGTTTCCCCCTTCCACGCACCCCGAAGGTGAACAGGTGCAATGGATGGGCGATCCCACAAAGATCCCGACCGTACCGGCCGAGGAATTGAAAAAACGGTGCGGGATTTGCGCCGCGTTGGCCGTGGTGTTGCGGTTCTATCCGCGTCATCAAGGAGATCGGGACAACATCTGCTTGGCTCTCACCGGCGCCCTGATCCGCACCGAACTGAGCGACGAAGAAGTTGATCGTCTTGTTGTCGCTGTAGCGTTTGCAGCCGGAGACGACGAGGCCGAAAACCGCGGCGGAAAATCTTTGGCATCTCGGGAGAAGCTGCAGGCAGGGGATCCCATCTGGGGCTTGCCGGAGCTCTGTGACCGCTTGGATATTCAGGAGCTCGAAAACACTTTGCGCAAGTGGATTGGTCTCAAAAGTGAAGGATTTTCTCGTCCGAAAAACAACGCCAATCCAACCATTCTCGTGGAAGCTGGTAACTTGCCTGCAGAAGTCGATCAAGCCGAGGATGCGCTGATCGAGGTGAAGGCAGATGTTTATCAACGTGGAGAACAGCTCGTTCGGGTGAGCCGCATTCCGAAGCAAATCAGTGCCGAGGGTATCGAACGCCCAGGCGGTGCGTTGGTGCTGACTAGGGTCGTTTCGCCCTGGCTGCGTGAGACATTTGCACGCGTGGCAAACTGGGAAAAGGCAACTAAAGACGGTAGCGTTCCTGTGCATCCGCCTTATGAACATGCCGCTGCTTATCTGGCTCGCGTCGGTGAATGGCGTGTACCTGTTCTGACCGGGATGATTTCCACGCCTACGTTGCGTGCTGATGGCTCGATCCTGCAGCAACCTGGCTTCGATTATGAATCAGGGCTGCTCTACAATCCTCAGGGTTTTGAATTCGAACCGGTCCCTGACGCCCCGTCGCGTGACGATGCTCTGAACAGCCTCCCGACACTCTTGATGCCCTTTCGCGAATTCCCTTTCGCGGAACCTGTCGACAAAAGCGTTCTTCTGGCAGCCACCTTGACCGCCCTTATGCGTAGATCGCTTCGTACGGCACCGTTGTTTGCTGTCGATGCGCCCACCGCCGGTAGCGGGAAAACCTATATAGCCCAGACAATCGGCATCATCGCTTCAGGTCACACACCCACTATTATTTCGCAGGGGAAAAGCGACGAAGAAGACGAAAAGCGCATTGCAACGGTGTTGATCGCTGGCGATCCGATCGTAGTAATCGACAACTGCGAACGCCCCATCGGAGGCGATACGCTCTGCGCCGTACTTACCACTGATATTTGGGCGGCTCGCATTCTTGGTAAATCGGAACTCGCTCGCACCCCTACGAATGCGCTTTTCATGGCAACTGGGAACAACCTCGTGATTGCAGGGGATATGGCTCGCCGCACCTTGGTTTGCCGCCTCGATCCTCGGACCGAGCATCCCGAATTGGCGGAACACGACTTTGACCCCAGAGTTGAGGCAGAACAGAACCGTGCAGCCTTGGTTTCTGCTGGATTGACGATCTTGCGGGCTTTCATCGCGGCTGGCCAACCGAAGCAATCGGCGCCTCTCGGCTCATTTCGCGAATGGAACTTGATCCGGGACGCAATCATCTGGCTCGGTTTACCTGACCCGGTGATTACTGTGGAGCGCAACAAAATCGACGATCCCCAGAAATCGGAATTGGCAAATCTTCTTCACACTTGGGAAGCCGCGCTCGGGCAGCAAGCAAAAAGTTTGGCGGAAATCGGGGTGATGGCCGAAGAGAACAAATCCCAGGAGATTGGCGACCTCTACCGGGCTCTAGCCTCCATGACACGAGGCGGGCAGTTCAACGCTAAGAGTATCGGCCGTTTGTTGATGAAACACAAAGACCGGATCGTAAATGGCCGTGTTCTTCGGGCGGAATCGGATTCAGCTGGATCGAAGCTCTACCGTGTCGAAGTGGTTGGGCGTTCTGAAACAACGTATGAACCGCCACCGCCAGATAATTTTCCGTTCTGAATTTTGGAGGACATCAGACACGAGCTAGCGGCGCGGGAAGCAACACCCGCGCCGGCTTTGTATGGTTTGCCGGGTTTGTTTAAGCACCGCCACCGGTTGCAAATGCCCTACCACTTGGTCCGTATATGCTCCAAAATCAGAAAACCGTTCTCAGCCGAATTTTTGCGTGGCACGAGGACACGCAAGGGCTCCACTTCCGAAACAATTGTCTTCGAATTTGCACGTTTTTGGTTGTGTTCAGTCGACGATGGGCAAACATTACAAACCATGAAAGACTCTTACTTTTTTTCTTCTGTAGCCGGTTTTCTTTGTGCCTCTGACGACGCAATCCTTGGTGAACTTACCCGCGCCCATCACCACGCGTTGGAGCACCAGCAACGCGACGCCTGGATCAAGCAAATCACGATACTTAAGGATCAACTGAAGGCTGACCGCACCGGTTACATTTTCTTGGAATTTTCCATTCCTCGCGTGGGTAAGCGAGCTGATGTCGTTCTGGTCCGGAACGGCATAGTCTTCGTGATCGAGTTCAAAGTAGGCTCCGCAACCTTTGATCGCTACGCGATTGACCAAGTTCACGACTACGCCCTGGACTTAAAGAATTTCCACCTCGGTAGTCACGCTTTGGCGATCTTACCTATACTTGTGGCAACACGGGGCCAAGCGACGACGACAGAGGCGCGCTGGGCAGACGACCTGGTGGCCGTCCCAGTTTTGGTAGGGGGTACGGGTTTGGGTGCCGCACTGACCCTGGAAGGACCCCAGGGCGCCCCCGGGGAAGATGTAGATGTTTCATCCTGGCGCGCATCGGGGTACCGCCCGACGCCCACTATCATCGAAGCAGCTGAGGCCCTGTACCGGGATCATTCCGTCGATGAGATATCGCGTTCTGACGCCGGCGCAAAAAACCTTAAGGCCACGTCTAACCGTATTGCTGAAATCATCGACTCCTCCAAACGAGCCAAACGAAAATCCATTTGCTTCGTTACCGGAGTACCGGGAGCTGGAAAAACATTAGCTGGTTTGAACATCGCCTCCAAACGCGCCCAACGTCACAAAGATGAACACGCCGTGTTTTTGTCGGGTAACGGCCCGCTGGTTGACGTATTGAGAGAAGCGCTCGCTCGGGATCAGGTCACCCGAGATGGCATCAAGAAAAGCGATGCGCTGCGCTCGGTTCGACAGTTCATCCAAAATATTCATCATTTCCGCGATCACTATGTCGGTTCAGATGAAGTACCATTTGAAAAGGTGGTCGTATTCGATGAGGCCCAACGCGCTTGGACAAGTGACCAAGCCTCAAAATTCATGCAAACCAAACGAGGGCAAACCGACTTTGACATGTCAGAGCCCGAATTTCTGATTAGTGTGATGGATCGCCATCAGGATTGGTGCACGATCGTTTGCTTGATTGGCGGTGGGCAAGAAATCAACACCGGCGAGGCAGGACTTTCAGAATGGCTAAATGCGCTAAAAAAGCGTTTTTCCAATTGGAACGTTCATGCTTCCGATTTGCTCAGTGATCGCCACTATACGGCTGATCGAACGGCCATAGAGATGTTGTCGGCACCTCATATTCAGAAACACCATGACCTTCATCTATCAGTTTCAATGCGCTCGTTTCGGGCTGAGCAGCTCTCGGCGTTTGTCAGCTATATCCTAGATGGTAATGCCGATGGAGCGCGTGCTACGCTAGACCAACTCCGAGACCGCTACCCAGTTGCGATCACACGCGATCTAAACCTGGCGCGCAATTGGCTGCGAAGTCACGCTCGAGGAACAGAACGCTATGGTCTTGTCGCCTCGTCCGGGGCCCTAAGACTTCGCCCTGAAGGGATTCACGTCAAATCAAGCATCGACCCAGCAAGCTGGTTTCTAAATGAAAAGACTGATGTGCGATCCTCGTACTATTTGGAAGAGGTTGCCACGCAATTCGATGTTCAGGGGCTCGAACTCGATTGGGCAGGTGTCTGTTGGGATGCAGACCTGCGTAGGGTTGAAGATGAATGGCAATTCCATGCCTTTAAAGGAACAAAATGGCAAAACGTGCGAGATCAAACAAAGCGCAGCTACCTATTGAATGCATATCGCGTCTTATTGACGAGGGCGCGGCAGGGGTTTGTGATCTTTGTTCCCTACGGCGAACTTACAGACCTTACTCGTCCACCAGCCTTTTACGACAAAACCTACGCGTATCTGCTGCAGTGTGGGATTCCCGAAATCAGTAACGAAACTGAGGTTCTTATCGGTAGCGACAGAGGTATCGTTTCGCCTGAAAAGCACCATTCTGGTCTGGCGCGACAGACGGCGGCAATTTGATATGAACACGCAATATGGAGCATTTCATATCGGAGCTCGAGCGTCCCATTTAGAGAGAAGTTGATAGCATGGCTGAGATTTCAAGCGATGTGGTTGCATTGGGATTGTTGGTCGGCGTCTGTTTTCTGGTTGTTTTCGCTATGCGCCAAGTCATGGTCCGTTTTCGCCGCCGAAGACATCATAGCTCGTCGGGTTCGGGCAATGTCGTAAAATTTCAGAAGCCCAGGCATAAACGCCAAAGGCGACCGGCACTGAAACAGGTTCGAGTTAGTCCTCTGTGGCTTGTTGCTTTGGCAATAGGTCTGGCAATCTACTGGGCAAACCCAGAGCTACAAGTTTTCAGCACCCAAGAAACACTCGTGGGCTCGGTCACACGTGTCCGCGACGGAGATACCATTGAGGTCGCAGGCCGGCCCATTCGATTGAATGGTCTAACTTGTGATGAAAGAGGTTCCTCTCTGGGAAACCAGGCGACAGCGGCGATGCGAACGCTCGTTTCAGGCCGAACGCTGAAATGCATCTTAAACGGTGATAGGACCTATGACCGGGAAGTAGGGCGCTGCGAACTTCCCAACGGCCAAGACATCGGCGCGGTTATGATTTCAAAAGGGCTGTGTGGCAGGTGCGCGAGGTATGATCTTTTTCGGACATATGCGGCGGTTCAAGCAGCGGCGGGTCCGTTCCAGGGTACCTATCCGGGATATTGCTCCTGGGCATGGTAATATGGGCGGAAAGTAGAAGTTCGCTGTGGTTAATGCGCTTCCAAAAAAGTCGTCCGAGAGCAGACGTTCAGAAGCCAATCTGCCAAGTTTATGGAAGTATTATTTGCTAGGTAAAATCTGACATGAGAGTGCCTTCATCAGGAAGGCTGACATATTCAGCAAAGAGATCAGTCACCACTTGATCTCAAGTCTTAAGTACCAAAGCTGGTTTCCAACGGCACACGTGCGCCTCGGCCTGGTGTGCCTCATACATTGGTGACATAGTCAGAATTTCTTGCGATGTTTGACCTGCAGAGCTTAAGGACCTTACGGGCTTGGACATCGAACTGATCTACGAATGAAAACACCAAAACGCCTTTATAAGTACCGATCATTTTCAGAACGCTCGCTGAGCAACCTGGTTGAGGATAGGCTCTACTTTGCGGACCCAAGTACTTTCAACGATCCTCTTGATACAAAACCGTCACTCAAGGTCGATGTGCCGGTAGGGCAGCTCGAAACGATGCTCACCCAACTTGTTGAGCAGCGAGTGTCCGGCGAAATGGCGGCGGCCGCAAATACCATTCGCTACAAAGGTCCAAAGACTAAGGAGCACATTTTCAGGCAAAGCCGAAGGCAGGCAGAGCGTATCCTTGAAGACATTCGATATAATTCGAGCGATCCCGATTTAGGTGCAGATGATCCATTATCGTTTCTCTTGAAGCAAGCCATTCAAGGGGAACTTCTTAGGCGGTACGATGGCGGGATTGTTTCCTTAGCGACGCGAAGTAACTGTCCTTTGATGTGGAGTCACTACGGCGACCAACATAAAGGAATGGCCATCGGCTATTCGGCACCTGAGAGCAGTCTGAACCAAGTTTTCAAAGTGAAGTACGGAGGCGACAGTTTGGTCTATGCCAGCAAAGTCGCGGCCATGTTGAACAACGACCAATCTGCTCGGCGAGAAGTTGATGAAGCAATCCTGCTCAAAAAGGCCCGTGACTGGCAATATGAAAAAGAATGGCGCTTGATCGGCAAGCGAGGTGCACAAGACTCTCCGATTGAACTCGAAGAGGTTGTTTTTGGTATGCGTTGCCCAATCTCTGTCATGTATGCGGTTGTGCGAGCGCTTGAAGACCGAGAGCGACCGGTCAAATTTTACGAAATACGCCGTCAGCCAGACACTTTTCTGCTTAAACGGTACGCGCTTGATTTTGACGATATTGCCGTCAGCCTGCCGAGACGTTCACTAGCGGTGCAGGAAGGTTTTGACAATCTAGACTAAATTTGTCGTGGAGGACCGCAACTGGAGCTTGGTCGCCTCGTACTGCCCCCTATGATTGTAGGCGTTACAGCATCCGTTAACTGATGCCACTTAGAACCTTGCGCGCCGTCCATATCCCTTCCTTGACCTCACAGGCACGCCAAACAAAACGTCTGGTATTGGAGTACTATTTGTGATGTCCTCGACAAGTTTCGGCTTTGGATATTCAAAACCATAGACCCAATCATTCCGAACCCGCCTCAGCATCCAGACCGTATCCCGGCCAAAATCAAAGGCGACAATCACACCGACATGTACCCATTCTTTTAAAAGCCGAGCGTCATGGACCCAAATTTGGTGAACAACTCCATCCTTCGTCGGATGTCTAACGCCGTCACGCAAGGCCTGTTCGAACTGCTTTTGATCCGTTTTCCGACGCATACCATCGACAACCCAAAACATCGGATTGTGGAACTTTGTTCGGGTCCGGGCTTCTACCGGCTTGATGTAGGAATGTTGAAACTCGACGACCAGCCCATCGGGCGTTTTGACGTCTGCGATGTGGAGTTCTCCACGCTCGTCGCGCGCTGCGATTTCCTGCCAGGCGCAGGGGAAGTGGTTCTTCCATTCCCGATGCCATCGGGTCTCGTTCTCCCACCAATGATCGCAATGGCGTTTGCCTTTATGCGCCCAGTGCCAAACTTTCTTGGTCCCACACCGGGCTATCAGATCCGCGCCGCAACCCGGACATGTGCCAGAAGCACCCGGCGAGGCCTCTATGCGCTTGCTTTCGGATAACGCAAAACGCATCGTTACCTCCAGATCCATGCAAGGATTTTCGACATGAGGCCATGCGTCGTCTCAAGTGCCTGAACGGCGGGTGGCGAAGCCTTGGTGGCGACGGACGCAGGTTCAGCATCGCGCGAATAATATCGACCCTTTGCGAGCCGATCATTTCGGCGACCGCGTGCGACTTTCTCTTCGCTCCACTCGTTCGCCCACCTAATGTTACCGATTCTGATGACGTAATGGGAGCGGCACGCGAGACTCCAATTTCCAATTGAGGGGTGCAGCGAGACATTCAGCCCGTCATAGGTCAACTTCCAGTCGGTGGGGGACAGCGGGGCAACGACTTCAGATTGGCAACCACAGCAGCAAAGATGTGCTGTTGACGCAAAGTCGATTGACACATAAAGCCGCCCCGGCTCTAGGATGTCTGGCAAGTGCTGAACGAAGACAGGCTCTAAGCGACGGATTGGATGCATTGCAGCCCCTCGTTCAGAAGATGGTTCCCATCCACATTGAAAATCGTGGAGGTCTCCCGCTCCAAATCGCAATAGAACCCTCGCAGCTTTTTCCACTTTATGATAGCTAGCATCGCCCCCAATGCGTTCATTTCCGCGACCTGAATATTGCGATCGTAAAGGTTGTCGCCGCCGAGCCCCCCAAACGGGATGCGTTGAATGCTGGCCTCCCGGTTTCCGGCGTGGCTTGTGGTGACACGAACCGTTCCGATCATGCCGCCGTCTACCAGGTCCAAGCCTAGTCCGATGTCGATAAAAGTGGTCCCCCATTGTGTCAGGGCGTCGATGATCGCCCGTTTGTCAGGGCTTGCATCCATGCACAGAAAGACGAAATCCATCGGACGCAGCGCTTCAACATTGTCTTTGGTGATGCGGATTGCATTTGGTCGAATGCCACCATGCATATTGCCGTAAATCGCCGCGTAGTAATCTACCTTCTTTGGCAGATCTCGCAGCTCCTCGAGTGATGCGGCACCCGGAGCGCGGAACGCATTATGTTGCAAATACGTATCGTCGTCGAAGGTGTGAATGCGTCTAATCGGGCATTTTGCCAGCCCGTCGTGGACATACGACCCGGTGCCCCCGAGGCCGACGATTGCCACATCTTCGACCTCCAGCCTTTTGGACAACGCGGTGATGCCCGCCCGGCTTGAAGCTGTGTCCATATAGAGAAACGGGCTTTCGCGATCCTTGGTTTCAATGACACGGAATGTCCGGGCCGTCACGTCCTGATCGATTGCCTGTGCCTGGCTGACCAAGATATTGGCATAAGCTGTCAGCTTCGCAAAATAGTCCTCGTAGAAACCACATTGCGGCTTGCTGGAGAAGCTGAAATTGACCGTGAGATCATCACCGATCTTTCTTGCCGCCTCGGAGTTTATGATCTTTGCCAAAGGACGCCCAAACCTGTCACAGGGCCGCGTACCGGCAAACATGACCACATGCGTCGAAGGCCGCGTTGTGCGGTCGCCCGCCATGGTCAGCTCCGAGACAATTTTACCACGGCGAATATCCCGGTTTTCGGTCACGTAGGGCACCCCATGTAGGATGAGGTGCCCATGTTTCAGCTCGATCTCGTAGCCATCGGCAATCAAGCGGTTCAAATCAGGACTAGGACTTGTCGGTTGAGCTGACATTGAAGACCATCCCTTTCTTGAGCCGGATACGGTCGCCTTCGACGAGGGAGCCCTCCGGGCGGTTACGAGGTCCGTTGCGATAGGTGACGGTGAAGCAGATGTTCGCTCCTGTCGGCGGGTTTGGAAACGCGATCTCGATCAGCTTTTCAAACGTCAACCTACGGACGGATACCAATTTTTGCCGGGCGTTCACGATGATGCAAATCTCAAGGTCTTCAGCTGGCTGAGAGATGACCCGTTCAACGCCTTTCCGGTTCAGCTTGATCACATCGTCAGGCTCCAGGACCCGGTCGCCACCTGAATCCAGGACAAGATCATGGTTATCGGGGATCTCGCCATACTGACGCAACTCGGGTTCCGAAATTTCCGGAGCGCCCCATTCAAAACCACGTTCGTTCAACGTCATGCGGAAGACACGATCGCTTTTGAAACTTCTGAATACGGTCTCGCCAAGCGCGTTAAGATCAACCTCGCGGTCCAACCCGATCGATTGCGCGCCGAGATCCGTGATCATGATCAGCACGTAGGAGGATGCCGGGTTCAAACCCGCAGCAGCCCGGATCTGCCGTCCGGTCACTTTCGGGTCATCGAGGGAAACTTCGCGCCCATCTACATCGAGTGCAAATGACGCTTCACATACAATATCGGCCATGGGTTTCTCCCTTCAAAAGCCAAGCCAGAAAACGGTCTGGCGCCGTCAGACTCTTGAAGTGCCATTCATTTTGGACTAAAATCACTTCAGAGTCCCGATGGAGACCAGTCTATATCGAGACTTGTTGTGACTTCAAGTCCAAAAATGGACTTTCAGGAGGATAAAATGCATGACCTATGACATCCCTGCGGCCGAGGCGGTCGCGGGAGAGGTTTCGATTCCCGCCGCCATGGAGGCATTTTCAAATCTCGCCGAGCTATGGGAGCTAACAACAGACGAACAAATCAAACTTCTTGGCTCGCCAGGACGATCAACCTTCTTCAAGTGGAAAAAATCCGGGGGTAATCTTCCCCAAGATACAGTGGAGCGAATTTCCCATCTTCTGGGTATCTTCAAAGCCCTGCAGATCCTTGTCCCGGACGAGGTCCAGGCCGATGGTTGGATCAGGCAACCCAACAAATTCTTCAAGAACCGAACAGCACTGGACGTCATGCTCGATGGACAGTTCTATAACATCTATCAAGTAAGGCAGTATCTCGATGCCCAACGCGGTGGCTAACGCCCCTATCCTGCAGATTACGGAAAAGACCTACCTGCTGATACCCTCGCGGTTTCCACCGATTCGGCTCTATGAGCGGATCGCGGGGAATTTTCATGATGCCGTCACCGACATAGAGGCTCTGACAAATCCCCGATTGAGGGAGAAAAATCAAATAATCAAATCCTCTGGTGTCGATGACTCTAGCCCGAGTTTACAGAACTGGAATCATGCTCCCTTTGCCTATTTCAATCCGGAAGGGAGTTGGTTTTTTGATCCGCAAACACCCTGCCTGGAACTGTCGGCAGACATCCAGACGGCCCTTGCCGTCTCTGTCGCGAAGCGTACAAATTTCTTGTCACAGACCGAACAGGGGCGGCTCAATCTGGACATGCGTGTTCTGTCGCGCCAAATCTCTGGTCGGTTCCTCGATGCCCGGACCGTGGATTGCGCTCTGGATCAGGACTCCAGATGGGCGCTTGGAGCGGAAATCCGGGACCGGGACGTGGACGGCGTCGTCTTCCATTCTCCCGAACGGCCAGCCGGGTGCAGATATGCGGTACTGAATGCCCAAAGCCTTGAGCGTGCGATCCAGGGCGATCACTACCGCTATGTTTGGGATGGTGGCCGAATTAATGAGCTCTATTCATTTAACCAGGGCGATGTGATTGATCCCGAAGACCTCCAGCGCGAGGAACGCATCCTGCCCGCGGCGTGAAGATCGAACTCCGTTTTCGCTCTCGACCTCCAGCGTCACGGCGATCGCAAATCGAATATCGTCAACCGGGCTCAGCATACCGCCTGAACCGTCCCAGCACTGAGCGCGTATCGCACAACTTTGTCGCCGTCGTAATTTGGAACGACAGGTCGGTTATGCAACCGCACTATGGGAATATAGGGTTCCGCGCTTGATGATGTTCTTGTTCAAATCGATTCAGTGTCAAGTCACCGGTTTGCACTGGAAACTACAACTCGGTCGGTAAACAATAGAAAAATGATGGTGCCTCAAGAGGGACTCGAACCCCCGACCTTGTCCTTACGAAGGACCTGCTCTACCAGCTGAGCTATTGAGGCTTTCAGGCCCTACTATGGCCCTACTAGTTCTATGTCTTTGCCGCGAACCCCTTGGTTTTGCAAGTCATTCTCGCGGGGACCCGCTAATTACGAATGACGTGCTCTACCAGCTGAGCTACAGCGGCACTGTTTGACACCCGGAACTGGCTCTGACCGGGTGCGATGGCTCGTTTAAACTGTCAATCCTGCGCCTGCAAGTCCAGATGCATTCATTTCGGCGCAGGAGAGTGCACCGCCTTCCCATGTCCAACACGTTCAGGTCGCTGTCAGAGCATCGGTCTGTGAATTTTTTGTAACAGCCTTCGGATCAAATTGACTCGGCAAATTTATTTCAATAATTCATGAAACATGATAGAACAGATAACCGATCAACTCGCCATTCTGGGCCATCCGCAGCGTATCACCGTGTTTCGCATGTTGATGCGACGGTTTCCTGACACTGTTCCGGCGGGTGAGCTGGCGTCAGAGCTGGGGATCAAGCCCAGCACGATGTCCAACTACCTGAACGCGCTGCAGCGGTCGGGATTGGTCAGCCAGACGCGGTCGGGGACGTCTCTGCTCTATGCGATTGAAATGAAGAACGTGCAGCAGATGCTCGATTTCCTGATCGTGGATTGCTGCCGTGGCCGCCCTGATCTTTGCATGCCTTTTGACCAAGGAAATGACACCATGACGGACCGGAAGTTCAATGTGCTGTTCATTTGCGTGGGCAACTCTGCCCGCTCGATTTTTGCCGAATCCCTGCTGCGCGAAATCGCCGGGGATCGGTTCAACGTGTATTCGGCGGGGACGAAACACATGTCCGAACTGAACCCCTTTGCACTGCAGGTGCTGAACGACAAGGGGCACGACATCTCGGTCCTGCGGTCCAAGAATGTGTCCGAGTTCTCGGGGCCGGATGCGCCCGATCTGGATTTTGTCTTCACCGTCTGCAATCAGGCCGCGAATGAGGACTGCCCGGCCTGGGAAGGCCAGCCGATCAGCGGACATTGGGGCATGGTCGATCCGGTCAAGGCAACGGGTACGGATGCCGAGAAAAGCCTTGCCTTCCAGAATGCCTATGGCGCGCTGAAGCGCCGGATTGAGGCGTTCACATCGCTGCCGGTCGAAAGCCTCGACCGGATTGCATTGCAAACTGCCGTGGATGACATCGGCAGAACGTCTGACGAGGATCTGACATGACAACATACGCCGTCAACGGGCTGGGCCGGATGGGCAAGCTGGCCCTGAAACCGCTATTGGAAAAGGGCGCGAAGATCGCCTGGATCAACGATGCGGTGGGCGACCCCGAGATGCACGCGCATCTGCTGGAATTCGACACGGTGCACGGGCGCTGGGATGCACGTTTTGAACATGATGCCGACAGCGTGACAATTGACGGCACTCGCCTGCCCTTTTTCGGCGCGCGGGATCTGTCCGATCTGCCGCTGGACCGTGTGGATGTGGTGATCGACTGCACCGGTGTCTTCAAGACCGAGGCCAGGCTGGCGCCCTATTTCGCTGCGGGTGTGAAGAAAGTTGTCGTCTCGGCCCCGGTCAAGGATGGCCCGACCGCCAATATCGTCATGGGCGTGAACGAAGAAACCTATGATCCGGCGGTGCATCAGATCGTGACGGCGGCGTCCTGCACCACCAACTGTCTGGCTCCGGTGGTGAAGGTGATCCATGAAAATCTGGGCATCCGCCACGGCTCGATGACCACGATCCATGATGTGACCAACACGCAAACCATCGTGGACCGTCCGGCTAAGGACCTGCGCCGGGCGCGGTCGGCGCTGAATTCGCTGATCCCGACCACAACCGGCTCGGCCACGGCGATCACGCTGATTTACCCCGAGCTCAAGGGGCGTCTGAACGGCCACGCGGTGCGGGTGCCGCTGCTGAACGCCTCACTGACCGATTGCGTGTTCGAAGTCGAGCGCGAAACCACCGCCGAAGAGGTCAACAGCTATTTCAAAGCCGCCGCCGAGGGCGAGTTGAAGGGCATTCTGGGCTATGAAACCCGGCCGCTGGTCTCGACCGATTACACCAATGACGAACGGTCCTCGATCGTCGATGCGCCCTCGACCATGGTGGTGAACGGGACGCAGGTGAAGATTTACGCGTGGTATGACAACGAGATGGGCTATGCCCACCGTCTGGTCGATGTGGCGCTGATGGTTGAACAATCGCTGTGACGGATCGGCCCGAGGGCCTGTCGGCCTATATCGCGGTCACGGCGGCCTATTGGGCGTTCATGCTGACCGACGGGGCCCTGCGGATGCTGGTGCTGTTGCACTTTCATACGCTGGGGTTCTCGCCGGTCCAGTTGGCTTACCTGTTTGTCCTGTACGAGATCGCGGGCATGGTCACCAATCTGGCCGCAGGCTGGATCGCGGCACGCTTCGGGCTGACCTCGACCCTCTATGCCGGGGTGGGGCTGCAGGTTCTGGCGTTGCTGGCCCTGACCCAACTCGATCCGAATTGGGCGATTGGCATGTCCGTGGCCTTTGTGATGATCGTGCAGGGGGCCAGCGGGGTGGCCAAGGATCTGGCCAAGATGTCGTCGAAATCCGCTGTCAAACTGCTGGCCCCCACGACGGGCGGCGGGCTGTTCCGCTGGGTTGCCGTCCTGACCGGGTCCAAGAACGCCGTCAAGGGTCTGGGCTTCCTGCTGGGTGCGGCCCTGCTGGCGACGCTTGGCTTTGTCTGGGCGGTTCTGGTCATGGCGGTCATACTGGCGGCGATCCTGATTGCCGTTGCCCTGTCGATGCCGCCGGGCCTGCCCAAGGGCCGCAAGGGCGCGAAGTTTTCCGAGGTGTTTTCGAAATCCGCCAATGTGAACTGGCTGTCGGCGGCGCGCGTCTTTCTGTTCGGCGCGCGGGATGTGTGGTTCGTGGTCGGCATCCCGATCTATTTCTACGCGGTCCTGTCTGACGGCACCGAAGACGGCAATCGCGCCGCGTTCTTCATGATCGGCACCTTCATGGCGGTCTGGGTGATCCTTTATGGCGCGGTTCAGGCCAGCGCGCCGAAAATCCTGCGCGCCCCGGACCGGGCCGAGGGCGATTTGATCCGCGCCGCCCGCAGTTGGGCCGCCGCCCTGTTCTGCGTGCCTGCGGCTCTGACACTGGCTGTTTTGCTGTCTTCCGGCCCCGAGACGTGGCTGACCGTTACGCTGGTTCTGGGCCTGCTGGTGTTCGGCGCGATCTTTGCGGTCAATTCCGCGCTGCATTCCTATCTGATTCTGGCCTTCACCAAATCCGAGCGCGTCACGATGGATGTGGGCTTTTACTACATGGCCAACGCGACCGGGCGGCTGGTTGGCACCGTCCTGTCCGGCCTGACCTATCAGCTTGGCGGGCTGGCGCTGGTGCTGGGCACGGCTGCCATCATGGTCGCGCTGGCGGCGCTGACCTCGGGCAAACTGACCGACCAGACGACCGAGGCTTATACATGAGCATTTTCGAACGCTACCTGACCCTCTGGGTCGCTCTTGCGATGATCGGCGGTGTGCTGATCGGCCTTGTCGCGCCCGGTTTGGTCGGACGGGTTGCCGGGGCCGAGATCGCCAGCGTCAATCTGGTGGTGGCGCTGCTGATCTGGGCGATGGTCTATCCGATGATGGTCGGCGTCGATTTCGGCGCAGTTGTGGGGGTGGCGCGCCAGCCGCGCGGGCTGATCGTGACGCTGGTGGTCAACTGGCTGATCAAGCCTTTCACCATGGCGCTGCTGGCGGTGCTGTTCTTCGACTATGTCTTCGCCCCGTGGATTCAGCCCGAGGATGCGGCGCAATACACCGCCGGTCTGATCCTGCTGGGGGCCGCGCCCTGTACGGCGATGGTGTTCGTCTGGTCTCAGCTCACGCGCGGGGACGCGACCTATACGCTGGTGCAGGTCTCGGTGAACGATCTGATCATGGTGGTGGCCTTCGCCCCTATCGTGGCGTTCCTGCTGGGGGTCACCGATATCGCGGTGCCGTGGCAGACACTGGTGCTGGCGACTGTATTGTACGTTGTGCTGCCCCTGATCGCCGGTCTGATCACCCGCCGCAGGCTTGGGTCGCAGCAGGCAATCGACGCCTTTTCCACCCGCGTCAAGCCATGGTCGATCATGGGCCTGATTGCCACGGTAGTCATCCTGTTCGGGCTGCAGGGTCAGACCATTCTGGCCAAGCCGCTGGTCATCGCGCTGATCGCGGTGCCGATCCTGATCCAAAGCTACGGTATCTTCGCGCTGGCCTATGGAGCGGCTTTCGCGCTGAAGGTTCCGCACCGCATCGCCGCCCCCTGCGCCATGATCGGCACCTCGAACTTCTTCGAACTCGCGGTTGCCGTCGCCATCAGCCTGTTTGGCCTGAATTCCGGCGCGGCCCTGGCGACCGTTGTGGGTGTTCTGGTCGAAGTTCCGGTAATGCTGTCGCTGGTCGCCTTTGCCAACCGGACCCGTGACCGGTTCCCGGGCCCGGCCAGACAATCGCCGCCCGTCGGAAATACCTGAGCCCGCGACACCCGCGCCTTACGGCAGGCTGATCCGCGCCACGATGCCCAGATGATCCGAGCCCATGAACGGGCGCAGCTCGGTCGTGCCGGTTGTGCCTTTGGGCAGCAAGAGGTTGTCGATGGGCATCGGCATCATCCAACT
Organism: Ruegeria sp. AK4; assembly: GCF_056541025.1. Taxonomy (NCBI): domain Bacteria; kingdom Pseudomonadati; phylum Pseudomonadota; class Alphaproteobacteria; order Rhodobacterales; family Roseobacteraceae; genus Ruegeria; species Ruegeria sp. AK4. The sequence continues at coordinate 134,336 of NZ_JBQFXS010000003.1, read as the reverse complement.
GCCCAGATTATGGGTGTTCAGGACCGAGCCAAAGACATGATTGCCCGCCGCCAGCCCGATGCGGCGCACGCTGGCGCCCCAGGACGCCATGTTGAAATCCCCGGCGATCACGACCGGGCCCTGCAATTGTTCGATACGTTCGGCGATGCGTTTGCTCTGCTCAAACTGGTTATAGGGATAGGGCCAGCGCAGGTGAACCGAGACGATCCAGACCGCCTCACCCTTGGGGGTGATCAGCTGAGCGCCGACCAGCCCGTCGCCCGGCGCACAGAACTCGGATCCTTGGACAACCGGCAGGGTGGTCAGAATAGCCACGTTCTGTTCGGGGCGGAACTCGCAGATCGCCGAGTTCGGGTAATGCGCGAACAGGTTGCTCATGTATTTCTGGTTGTGGCGCGAGACCTCTTGCAGCGTCACGATATCCGCGTCCGACAGCAGGATGTCATCCGCCAACCCATAGCGCGGCCAGGCCTGTGACATCAGGTTCTTCTGATAGAGCGTCAGGCACCCGTCCTCACACTCCTTCGGGGCCGAAACCAGCCCCGCAGCAACCGAGCCCACCGCAACCAGTGCAAAAACCAAGGAGGCCAGCGCAAACCCCCAGGCCCGCGCCACCAGCAGGATGAGCGCGAACAGAAGCAGCAACAAGCCGACCTGGGGCCGCAACAGGGCGATGGAATCACCGGGCGCAAAATAGTGGCCGGTGAACCCGAAGATCACCAATCCCATCAAAAGGGTCGCGCAAACCAGAATCGAGGTTCGCACAAGCCCACTGCCGGTCAGGTAACGCACGCTCTGCCTCTGTTCCTGTTTGGGGCGCATAATGTGAAATTAGGTGCAGGCCCGCAAGATACAAGAAAGGGCCGCTTCTTGCGAAACGGCCCCCGCAATATTCAGCACAAGGCCGATCAACCCTTTTTCAGAACCTCACGGCCCAGAAGCTCGGCGATCTGCACCGCGTTCAGCGCCGCACCCTTGCGCAGGTTGTCCGAGACGCACCACAGGTTCAGACCGTTTTCGAGGGTCGAATCCTGACGGATGCGGCTGATGAAAGTGGCGAAATCGCCGACGCATTCAACCGGCGTCACGTAACCCCCGGCTTCGCGCTTGTCGATCACCATGATACCGGGGCTTTCGCGCAGGATATCGCGGGCCTCGTCTTCGTCGAGGAACTCTTCGAACTCGATGTTCACCGCTTCGGAATGGCCGACAAAGACCGGAACGCGGACGCAGGTGGCCGTGACCTTGATCGACGGATCGACGATCTTCTTGGTCTCGGCGACCATCTTCCATTCCTCCTTGGTCGAGCCGTCTTCCATGAAGACGTCGATATGCGGAATGACGTTAAAGGCGATCTGCTTCTGGAACTTCTTCGGCTCAACCTCGTTGATCGGGTTGTAAACCGCCTTGGTCTGATCCCAGAGCTCGTCCATGCCTTCCTTGCCTGCGCCCGACACCGACTGGTAGGTCGAGACGACAACGCGCTTGATTTTCGCACGGTCATGCAGCGGCTTCAGCGCCACCACCATCTGCGCGGTCGAGCAGTTGGGGTTGGCGATGATGTTCTTGTTCTTGTAGTCGTGGATCGCCTGCGGATTGCACTCGGGCACGATCAGCGGGATCTCGGGATCATAGCGGTAGAGCGACGAGTTATCGATCACCACACAGCCCGCGGCGGCTGCCTTGGGCGCGTAATCCTTGGTCGCGGCGGACCCCACGGCAAACAGTGCCATGTCCCAGCCGGTGAAATCGAAGGTGGCCAGATCCTGGGTCGTCAGTGTCTTATCGCCAAAGCTGACTTCTGTGCCCAGCGAACGACGGCTTGCCAGCACGGCAAGTTCATCGACGGGGAACTGGCGTTCAGCCAGAATGTTCAGCATTTCGCGGCCCACGTTACCCGTGGCGCCGACGACAACGACGCGATAGCCCATTTCCTGGTCTCCTGAATAAAGGACGCGCGTTCATAGCCGCGTTGCAGAAAAGAAAAAAGAGCTTTCGGGGCCGAATATGCCGATTGGCACGAAATTGATGCGGTTCGGTGCGCTAGTTCCGGTTCAACAGCCTTCGGTAGACCCTGACGATGGCCTGCGCCTCGCCTTCGATTCGAAAATTCTGTTCCACATGGGCGCGCGCGGCCTGCCCTGCGGCGGCCAACGCGGCGCGGTCCTGCAGCATGCCGTCCAGCGCTTCGGCCAGCGCGGCGGCGTTGTCCTTTTCGACCAGACGCCCGGTTTCCCCATCCCTGATCTGCGCACTGAACGCCCCGACCCCGTGGCAGGCAATGGCCGGCACGCCCGAGGCCATCGCCTCGAGCGGGGTCAGCCCGAAGCCTTCGTGCCGCGCCGGGGCGACGAACAGATCAAGCGCGCGGTAGGTCTCGACGATTTCCTCCCACGGGCGTTCGCCAAGGAACTGCACCCGATCCGCCAGCCCCGCCTCTTGCAGCTTCTGTTCCTGCTCGCGCTGGAACGCTTCGAACTCAGCCGTCGCGCGGCCGGTAAAGATGATGCTGGCATCGGGATGCGCGGGCAGCACCTTGATCGCGGCATCCACAAGCAGATCAACGCCTTTCTGCGGGCGGATGCGGCCAAAACAGCCAATCAATACACCACCGGGCAGGCCCAGCTTTTGCCGCAGCGCGGATTTGTCTTTTGCGGGATGAAACAACCCGGTGTTCACGCCATGCATGATAACGGTCGACGGATGTTCAAGGAACGAGGCCGCCTGCGGCGTCGTGGCGATCAACGCGTCCATTTGCGAGATCAGCCATTTCGTGAACCCCGAATGATCCCGCTGCGCAGCCGAGGTGAACAGCAGCCGGAAATTCCGCCGCAGGATCTTGCGCAGAAACAGCCCCATCAGCATCTCGGTGTTGCGGCGCGCATGCCAGACGCGACGGGTGCGGTTCGGCAGGAAAGGGACCCGGATCAGCGGGATATGCGGCAGATCATCCGGCAGGCCGGGGCCGGTGGCCACGATCCCGATCATCTGCTTCTGAATCGGCAACAGGCGGATGACCGTAGTGGTCACGCCGGACAGGCTGTGTTTCAGGTTGGGTGCGATCACCTCGATCTCCGGCACGGCGCTCTCCGTTGTCCAAGTCAGTCCACGCTGAATAGATAGATCACCCCGTCGATGGCAAGAGTTCGTCCAGTACCGCCCGGCATGGCACAACGCAAAAGCGCGTGTGGATCGTTGCAGAGCGCACCTTTTGGGCTATCGTTTTCATAAGCAGATTTTTTGAGAGAGATAATGAAAGACCTTCATTCCGGGTTTTACGAAAACCTGCCCCTGCTGACCGAGTTCAACCGGCTGGCAAATCCGGCGGAATTTGCCGCCGTGCCGGATGACTGGTTGCTGGGCGTGGCCGATATCGTCGATTCCACCGGACAGATCGCGCAGGGCCGCTACAAGACCGTGAACACGGTGGGCGCGGCGGTGATCTCGGCCATGATCAACACGCTGGACGGCACGCTGTTTCCCTATGTGTTCGGCGGGGACGGGGCGGGGTTTGCCGTGCCCCCAAGCGCCGCCGATGCCGCCCGCACGTCGCTTGCGGATTTGCGGCGCTGGGCGGAAGAGGAATTCGCGATGCCCCTGCGCGCGGCGCTGGTTCCGGTGGCCGAGATTCGCAAGGCAGGCAAGGATCTGCGCGTTGCGCGCTATGCGCCCTCAAAGGGCGTGGACTACGCCATGTTCTCGGGCGGCGGCCTGGCCTGGGCCGAGGCGCAGATGAAAGCAGGCACGTTCGAAATACCTATATCCGCCCCCGGCGCGCAGCCGGACCTGACCGGCCTGTCCTGCCGCTGGTCCAACAGCAAGGCGCAGTTGGGCCGGATCGTGTCGGTCGTGGTGCAGCCGACATCGACTGCGACCGAAAGCGACTTTGCCGATCTTGCGCAATCGGTCCTGTCCGCCTCGGACGGGTTGGATCGTGGGGGCCATCCGGTACCAGATAACGGCCCGCCGATGACATGGCCGCCGCCGGGCATCGACATCGACGCCCATGTGTCGCGCGGCGGGCGCGGGCTGTGGCTGCAAAAGCTGCTGCTTCTGGGCCAGAACCTAATGATCGCGCTGCTGTTCAAAACGGGCAAGCGGCTGGGACAGTTCGAGCCCGAGCATTACCGGCGCATGGTCAGCCGCAACGCCGATTTCCGGAAATTCGACGACGGGTTGAAAATGACGCTGGATTGCGACCCGGCGACCCAGTCGCAGATCGAACAGATTCTGGAAGGGGCCCGCACGCGCGGCAAAATCCGCTATGGGCTGCACGCGCAGGACGAGGCGATGATGACCTGTTTCGTTCCCTCCGCCATGCGCGACGATCACGTGCATTTCGTCGATGGGGCGTCGGGCGGCTACGCGCAGGCGGCAGCCGCCATGCGCGGCTGACGGGTCACGTCGATTTCCATTTGGCAGACAACGCCCGGGCAGCGTTGACCAGCACCATTACATCGATGCCAACCGCCAGAAACTGCGCGTCCATATCCAGATAGGCCTGAATCGCTTCGTCACTTGTGCCCAGAATCCCCGGCGCCTTGCCCGCCGCGCGGATCCGCGCCAGCGCGTCGGCGATCACGCTGCGCACCTCGGGCGCGGCGCTGTTGCCCTGAAACCCCATATCGGTGGACAGGTCCGCAGGGCCAATAAAGACGCCATCAACCCCGCCGACACTCAGAATGTCATCCAGCGCCGCCATCCCGGCGCGGTTTTCGACCTGAAGCAACAGGCAGATTTCCTGATCTGCGGTCTGGATGTATTCACTTGCCGTTCCGTACATCGTCGCCCGCGAGGCGGCTGCCCCGACCCCGCGCACGCCCTCGGGCGGGTAACGGCAGGCGCGCACAAGCTCCCGCGCCTGATCGGCGGTTTCGACCATGGGCACCAGGATGGTCTGCGCCCCGGCGTCCAGCACCATCTTGATCAGCGAGGTCTCACCCACGGGAACCCGCACCACCGGATGCGACGCGCTGGCCGCCAGCGCCGTCAGCTGATCGCGGATCGAGCGGATGTCGTTCGGCGCATGTTCCCCATCGATCACCAGCCAGTCGAACCCGGCGGTGCCCATGGCCTCGGCCGTGACCGCCTCGGCAAAGCTCAACCAGCAACCGATCTGCCGTTTGCCCTGTTTCAGAGCCTGTTTGAACGTGTTTGTCGGGGCGGGCATGGGCGGTCTCCTGTGCTGGTGCGTCGGCGGGCGGATGAAATCGCTGCCTGCACCCAACAGTGATAGGTAAACCGCCGGTGGGGTCAATTCTGTTTGTTTCGGTCAGCCCGGCGCGACCGGAAGACAGGTCTTTAACATGTAACAAACCGGCGTAACCGATAACTAATCCGTGCGTTTGCTTGCACAAAACCTTGTTTTGAGCGAAGATTCCCTATGTCTGAGGACCTTCCCCTGACGTCGCGATCTTTACCCATTGCGCTGTTAAGGGCGCGGGAAAAGGTAATGGGACCCATACGTGCGCTGCTTGCCGATGCCGGCGTGACCGAGCAGCAGTGGCGTGTTTTGCGCGTTCTGGACGAAGAAGGCCCCCAGGAACCCACCCATATCGCCGAGCGTGCCTGCCTGCTGCTGCCAAGCCTGACGCGCATTCTGCAAAAGCTGGAACAAAAAGGGTTGATCGTGCGGCAACTCCACCCGGCGGACCGGCGGCGTCAGATCGTGAAAATCAACCAGCAGGGCGTGCAGATCATCCAGAACAATCTGACGGTCAGCCTGGAACTGGCCGAAGGGATCAAAACCCGCCTGGGTGCCGAAAAGCACGAGCTTCTGCTGGATCTTCTGAACGAGTTGAGCGAACGAGAAGGCTGATACCAACCATCTGATAGCCTTTTGCGCAGGGTCCCGCCGGAGGGTTCCGGGGGAACCTCCGGCGGGATGGCCAGACTGAAAACTGAATTATGCGCCTGGCCCGGGGCCGGTTGCGCCTCGTCTCTTCAGACGGTCCGACCCACGCTTCGGAGCATTGCGGAACCCGAAATTGGGTTAACGATCAGATCGGAACGGTCCAAGGGGGATGGGCCCTTCCGTCTGCGCACTCCGAACTTGCCGCGACCCGTTGCCCGGCAGGGGGTGTCGTTGCAGAGGCCGGGTTCAGGTCAATATGATCTTGCTGTTCTGTCCCGGCGATCCGTCGCGCCGGGCGGGTGTTTCCGGCCCAAGTCACCGCGTCGCGCGGCGGGCCTGTCTGTTCACGTACCGCAGGACATAGCGCAACCTGCGATTAAGCCAAGGCGGCCCGATGCAATATTTGCGAGTGGCCCGGTCCGGCTCTGCCCCTGCTGACGGTATTTATGCGGACCAGGGCGCTGCAGAAAACGGGCCATGCCCGCGCCAACGGAATTCAGCGACTTCGCGCCGAAACACGGCGGGGACATTGGCAGAAACTGGCGTGGAGGGGATGCGTGTGGACAGTGCAGGGTTCACCAAGACGCACCCGGTCAATACCATTGTCGGGCCGGACCCGATCCGACTGACGCTGACAGGGGTGGATTAGACCCTATTTAGGGTCTTTCAGCCAGTCCTGGGCAAATTCCACCCGGTCCAGACCGGCAAAGCGGCACACCCGGTCCAGTTCGGTCTGCAATCGGCGACTGCGCGCGTCCGACCAGCGCGTGGACCGTTCCGGCCACAGCGCCCGGACCCGCAAGGCACCGCTGTCGCGATGCGCTTTCATGTCGATGCGCCCGATCAGCTTGTCGCCTTCCAGCAGAGGGAACACGTAATAGCCATAGGTCCGCTTGGCCTCGGGGACAAACACCTCGATCCGGTAGTGGAAGCCGAACAGCCGCTCGGCCCGCTTGCGGTCGCGCAGCATCGGGTCAAACGGGCTGAGCACCCGGATACGTCCGGGCGCAGGGGCCAGTGCCTGCGCCTGATCCGCCAGACCGGGGCGGGCCATGACCTTGCGCGCGCGCCCATCGGCGCAGGTGACTTCGATTTCCCCGACGTCGCCGCGATCCAAAGCCCGCACGCACCACGCTTTTGCCTCAGCCGGGCTGACCGTGTCCCAGAACGCCGCCAGCTCGCCCGAGGTGGCAAAGCCCAGACGGTCCAGCGCGGCGTTGCACAGCCAATCCACCGTCACCTCTGCATCGCAGGAGGACTGGCCGGGGCACAGATGTGCCTCGATCACCCGTTCGGTCAGGTCATAGCGTTTCTGAAACCCGTCACGTCCCGTCACCGTCAGGGCACCGGAGCGCCACAGAAACTCCAGCGCGGTTTTGGACGGGTGCCAGTCCCACCAGCCGCCCGACCCCTTCTTTTCGTCCTTGCCCACATCCGAAGACGACACCGGGCCATGATCGCGGATATGCTGCAAAACGGTGGCAAACCGCTGCTCGTACCCGTCGCGCCGCCAGTTCTTCCACCGCGCTTTCAGCAGGTCAGCGTCGCGCAAAAAGCGCAGATGCCAGTGGTGGTAGAACTCCATCGGGATGACCGCTGCGTCATGGGTCCAGTGTTCGAACAGCGCCCGGTCGCGTTCATACAGACGTTTCAGGTTCTGACTGCGGTACGAGGGCCTGCGCGCAAACAGGATCATGTCATGGGCGCGGGCGACGGTGTTGATGCTGTCGAGCTGCACAAACCCCAGCCGCCGGATCAGGTCCAGAAGATCTACGCCCCTGGCCCCGCCCGCAGGCGGTTCACCCAGCGCATGGCGGTGCATGAACACCGCCCTTGCCGCGCGGTTGTCAAGCTGCGGCAGCGCCACCTGTTCAGCGCCGTTTCAGCGTGTCGCCAAAGCTGATTTTCGGGGTCAGAGTGACCCGGGTTTCGATCTCGGAACTGGGGTCATTCAACCGGTCGGTGATGATCTCGGCAGCCTTGCGGCCGATCTCGAGCCGGCAGGCATCCATCGTGGCCAGTTTGCGCGGCAGGCCCTGCAGAAGTTCGACATTGTTGAACCCGGCCAGGCCGATCTGGCCCGGAACGTCGATACCCTGTTCCAGCAGGTAGAGCAGCCCGCCCGCCCCGATCATATCGTTGGAATAATACAGAAAATCCAGCTCAGGCGAGCGTTCCAGCATTGTCTGCGTCATCTCGCGGCCCTTGGCCAGCGCTGATCCGCCCGAATAAAACTCGCGGTCTTCGATTTCGATACCTTGTTTGCCCAGCACTTCCGTGAAGCCTTCGAACCGCTTCCGCGCGCGGTGATCCAGCGGCATTTTGGTACCCATGAACCCGATATGTTCGTACCCCGCCTTCAGGATCGCCTGTGCCATCTCGCGCCCGGCGCGGCGGTGCGAGATCCCCACCATCGCATCCACCGGCTTGCCGTCGGTGTCCATGATCTCGACCACCGGAATCCCCGCCGAATCCAGCATGGCGCGGGCCGCATCCGTATGTTCGAGCCCCGCAATGATCACGCCCGAGGGCCGCCAAGAGAGCATCTCGTACAGAACCTTTTCTTCCTTTTCAGGCAGATAGTCGGTGACGCCAACAACCGGCTGCAGCTCGGTATCTTCCAGAACCTGATTGACGCCTGTCAGAACCTCGGGGAAGACCATGTTCGACAGCGACGGGATGATCACCGCCACCAGATTCACCCGGCTCGACGCCAGGGCGCCCGCAATCTTGTTGGGCACATATCCAAGCTCTTTCGCCGCCGCCAGAACACGGGTGCGGGTCGCGTCTGACACATCACCCCGGTTGCGCAGGACCCGGCTGACCGTCATCTCGGACACTCCGGACGCTTCTGAGACATCGCGGAGGGTAAGCGGGCGTTTGGTATCAGTATTCACGAAGGGCACCTGCGTTGTTGTTTTGCCCGATGGTAGCGTGAACAGGGCGGCGTGTACAACAATTGTGCAAAGGTCATGACAACCCGAAAAATCCACGGTACAGAGAGCCTTGCGCGGCCCCGTGGCTCAACTGGATAGAGCAGCCCCCTCCTAAGGGGCAGGTTGCAGGTTCGAATCCTGCCGGGGTCGCCAGAAAAACCTTTTAAAGTTAAAGGTTGCGCGATCCCGATCCAGAATCAAAACAGCGTAACTTGCAGAACTTTGCAGGAACATACGCCCCAAAACGCAAACTGTCCGTACAAATCCCGTACACGTCCTGCTGTCACCCCTGCGCTTCGACCACGGTTTTCAGATTGTCCAGCCCGCGCTCATAATCGCCGCCGACCCAGCTGTCCATCATCAGCCCCATCCAGCGGGCCATCGGGTTGAGCCCGAGGTCCGAGTCAAACCCCCATGTGACCTCTGTCTGCGCGCCCTCGGGCTGCAAGGTAAAAAACGCGGTTGCGGTGCCCATCGAACCGAAATCCAGTGCGGTTTTGACGGATTGGTTTTCGACGCTGTCGATGATTTCCTGCGTGCCGGACCCGACCTGATCGTTATCGGAACTCCAGCTCAGCGTATTGCCGACACCCGCGTCGGGGCCGGAATAGCTGAGCTTGGTTTCGGGATCACGCTCCAGCCAGGGCGACCATTTTTCGGTCTCCTGCATCGAGTTCACATAGGGAAAGATGGCCTCGGGCGGGGCGTCGATCAGGACGCTGCGCGAGACCTCGGCCTTGCCGGGCAGCAGGTAGGAGACGCCGACCAGAATCAGAACAATGACGATCAGGCCGCCGAAAATGCGTTTTAGAAAAGTCATGGGGTGCTCCGAACATAAACGAATGTTCAGAGCTTACACCAAAACGGCAGGGCACAAGACCCCAAATGGCGCGGGTTCAGACCGGGACGAACTTCTTTTGATGCGGGTCGTAACATTCCAGCCCGCCCTCGCCGATATCCGTCCACAGCCCATGCACGCTAAGCGCATCCTGTTCCACCGCCGCCGAAACGAATGGAAAGCTCATCAGGTTCTCAAGCGAGGCCACAACCGCCTGACGCTCGAACAGGCGCGCCTGTTCCACGCTGTCTTCGACATCCGCGACCAGTTCGTATTTGGGTTTCAGGATGTCCATCCAGCGGCCCACAAAACTTTCTTTTGCTTCCAGTTGCGGCGCCTGACCCTTGCACATGTCGATACAGCCCTGCACGCCGCCGCATTGCGAATGCCCCAGCACGATCAGATGCGCCACTTTCAGCGCGGTGACGGCATATTCGATCGCGGCGCTGGTGCCGTGGTGGTCGCCATCGGGCGCATAAGGCGGCACCAGGTTCGCGATATTGCGGTGAATGAAGAAATCGCCCTGATCCGCGCCGAACATCGATGTCACATGCACCCGGCTGTCGCAGCACGAAATCACCATTGCGCGCGGGCGCTGGCCTTCGGTCGCAAGCCGCCGGTACCAGACCTGATTTTCTGAATAAGTGGTGGCCTTCCAGCCGTGATAGCGCTTTACCAGATAGGTCGGTAGAGGTTTGGCTAAGTCCATTTCGGCGTCCCTGTTCTTTATGCTGCCGGTTGCTCTATACCGAATTCGCGAAAAATTCGAGCCATTATCCAAACTCGGCGCAAGGTTTTGCAAAGGAATTGCACCGCAGTATCTGACTGCGCCGTGGGGGCGTGACGATTGGGGTGAATGTGGTGGATAAGATACTTACACTGGAACACACGGAATCCGTGCGTCTGGATTCCGAGCGGCTGAATGGGCTTTACCGGCAACTGGGCGACAAGAACGCGCTGGACGTCTTGTGCCGCACGGTCGAAGAACTGGCGGTGCGCCTGTCAAACTGCGAACGCTTCTGGCGGCAGCGCGACTGGGTTGACCTGCGCAAATGCGCCAGATCGCTGGTGGCGATATCGGACCAGATCGGCATGACCGCGCTGGCCCGCGTGGCAGGCGACGTGGCGCAGACGGTGGATGCCGGTGACGTGGTGGCCACGGGCGCAACGCTGGGTCGGCTGATCCGCGTGGGCGAACGGTCGCTGACGGCGGTCTGGGATCAGCAGGACATGTCAGTCTGACGGGGGTTGCGGGCAGATGGTGGGCCGCTAGTCTGGGGACGAATTGACCAAGCCCGAGACGCCTATGCCCCTGACCTTTGCCTCGCCCTCTGACCCGTCCTTGCCGCTTTATGTGATCGCGCAGCCCGATCTGGACGGGTGGCTGCAGGATCAGCCGAACCGCGTGCAAAGTTGGGTGGGCAGCAACGGGTTTACCGGCGCGATGGGTCAAACGCTGTTGGTGCCCGGCACGGATGGCACGCCGCAGATGGCGTTGGCCGGATACGGGACCACGACCAAACGGGCGCGCAAGCGGTTCCCGCTGGCCGCAGCGGCCGAGGCTTTGCCCAAGGCCACCTATCACATCGCGTCAGGCATTCCCGCCGATCGGTTGGAGGTGGAGTGTCTCGGCTGGCTGATGACCGGCTATGCCTATGACCGTTATGCCAGCCAATCGCCCGCCAAGGCCGCTCTGATCGCGCCCGACGGCGTCGATGCCGCCCGGATCGAGGTCATGGCGCAGGCCGAGGCGCTGACCCGCGATCTGGTCAACACGCCTGCTTCGGATATGGGGCCGGACCAGTTGCAGGCGGCGGCGGAAGAGCTTGCACAGGAATATGGTGCGTACTGCGAGGTGGTGCGCGGCGATGCGCTACAACAGGATTTCCCCATGATCCACGCGGTCGGGCGCGCGGCGGCGCAAGCGCCTCGGCTGATCGACATGAACTGGGGCGAAAGCGGGCCGAAGCTGACGCTGGTGGGCAAGGGGGTTTGCTTTGACACCGGTGGCCTGAACCTGAAGCCCGGCAATTCGATGGGCCTGATGAAAAAGGACATGGGCGGGGCCGCTAACGTGCTGGGGCTGGCACGGATGATCATGGCGCTGGACCTACCGCTGCAATTGCGGGTGCTGATCCCGGCGGTTGAAAACGCGGTCGCAGGCAACGCCTTCCGGCCCGGCGATATCCTGACCTCGCGCAAGGGTCTGGTGGTCGAGATCAACAATACCGATGCCGAGGGGCGGCTGGTGCTGGCCGACGCACTGGCGCTGGCGGATGAGGGGCAGCCCGATCTGGTGATCTCGATGGCCACCCTGACCGGCGCCGCGCGGGTGGCCGTGGGCCCCGATCTGGCCCCGTTCTACACCGATGACGACACCACCGCCGCAGCGTTGGCGGCAAGCGCCCCTCAGGCCGCCGATCCGGTCTGGCGGATGCCGTTTCACGAACCCTATGAGGCGATGATCGAACCCGGCATCGCCGATCTGGACAACGCGCCCTCTGGCGCGTTTGCCGGGTCGATCACCGCAGCGCTGTTCCTGCGCCGTTTTGTGGAAACCAGCGCCTACATGCATTTCGACATCTACTCCTGGCAGCCCAGCAAAGCTCCCGGGCGCAGCAAAGGCGGCCTCGGGCAAGGGCCACGCGCGATCCTGACTGCATTGCCCAAGGTATTGGGCCTGTGACCCGCAAGCGCATCATCCAACCGGTCGTTGACCTGCTGCGCAGCCCGGACGGGCCGCGTGACCGGCAATTGATCTTTGGGGATACGGTGCAGGTCACGCAGGACAACGAGGGGTGGAGCCGGATCACCGCAGACAAGGATGGCTATCCCGGTTGGGTATCCTCCGCGCATCTGGGTGAAGACGCCGAGGCGACACACTGGATCACCGCGCCATCAACCCATGCTTACACGCAGGCGAATATAAAAAGCCCCGATCTGGCCGCGCTGAGTTTTGGCAGCAGGGTCCGGGCCACCTCGGAACAGGGCAAGTTTCTGGAAACCGAACTGGGGTTCGTTCCAACCATTCACACCGCGCCCATCGCAGACAAAATGAACGATCCGGTCGCGGTGGCCGAATTGTTTCTGGGCACGCCCTACCTGTGGGGCGGCAACAGCCGCTTTGGAATCGACTGTTCCGGTATCGTGCAGGCCGGGCTGTTGGCCTGTGGCATCCCCTGCCCCGGCGACAGCGACGATCAGGAACGCGCATTAGGCACGGCCCTGCCCGAACGGGCAAAAGCCGAACGGGGTGATCTTCTGTTCTGGAAAGGGCATGTGGCGTGGGTCTATGGCGACAACCTGATCCTGCATGCCAATGCCCATGACATGGCCGTTGCATTTGAACCGATGGATCAGGCCATCGCGCGCATTGAGGCGCAGGGCGACGGGCCCGTGACCGCGCATAAGCGGCTCTAATCCGGGTTGACCGCCCGGATCAGCTTGCGTTCCAGCACCCGCAGCACCGTGCGCAGGTCCTGCCCGCGTTTCAGGATGCGCCCGTCCATGCCCACCACCGAGTACATGCCCTGTTTCGACCGCAGCCGCGGGTCTTTTTCGACCCGGTAGATCGGGTGTTCCGCGGTCCGTCGGAAAATGGAAAACACCGCCATGTCGCGCAGGTTGGAAATGCCGTAATCGCGCCATTCTCCGGCGGCGACCATCCGGCCGTAAACGGACATGATCTGGGACATCTCGCGCCGGTCGAACGCGACGGGCATCTGGGCCGAGTTTGCAGAGAACCGGCTGGGAGGCTGCATGTTCATACCCCAAGCCTTGCCGGAAATCGCATTCGAATCAAGCCCGATGCGCGTTTGCACACGAATTGCGGCGCGAGTGTTACCTGCGCCCGACCTGACGGCAGATCAGGATCACCGGCAGCAATCCAACCGCCAGAATGACCAAGGACGGCACTGCAGCCCCCTCCAACCGCTCGTCCGAGGCCAGCCGATAGGCCTGCACCGCCAGCGTGTCAAAATTGAAGGGCCGCATGATCAGCGTCGCGGGCAGTTCTTTCATCACATCGACAAACACGATCAGCAACGCGGTCAGCAGCGATGGGGTCAGGATCGGCAGATGCACCCGCCGCAACGTCCCAAGCGGGGTCTGCCCCAATGACCGCGCGGCAGCGTCCATATTGGCGTGCACCGTGCTCTGCCCGCCCTCGTAAGCGCTGAGGGCGGCGGCCAGAAACCGCACCATGTAAGCCGCCACCAACAGCCAGATCGAACCCGTCACCAGCAGCCCGGTCGAGACATCGAAGGTCTCGCGCATCCACGCGTCCAGCGCGTTGTCGAACCCGGCGAAGGGTACGATCAGCCCCACGGCGATCACCCCGCCCGGCACCGCATAGCCCAGCCGCGCGATATAGGCGGTGGCAGACGAGGCGCGACCGGGCCGCAGCCGCTGGAAAAACCCGACGCTGATGGCGGCGCAGACCGTGATCACCGCCGCCGTGCCCGCAAGGATCAGCGAATTCTGGATGAAGTCCAGATATCGCTGCGACAGCAGGTTCTGTTCCGACTCCAGCCCCATCTCGACCAGAATGATCACCGGCAACAGGAACCCGAACAGCACCGGAATAGCGCAGAGCAGGAACGCGCCAAGCGCCTTCCAGCCGGATAAATTCGCCGCCGGTTGTGCCGCATGTTGCTTGCCCGCCTGATAGTACTTCGCCTTGCCGCGCTGGGTGCGTTCGGCTACGGCCATGACCAGTGCAAAGACCAGCAGGCACAGCGCCAGCTGCGCCGCCGCAGCCCGGTCCGCCATGGAAAACCAGCTGGTATAGATGCCGGTGGCAAAGGTCTGCACGCCGAAATAGGACACGGTGCCGAAATCGGCGATGGTCTCCATGATCGCCAGCAGCACCCCTCCGGCAATCGCCGGGCGCGCCATCGGCAGCGAGACGCGCCGGAAGGCCAGCCACGGGTTGTTGCCCAGCGCCCGCGCGGCCAGAAAGGCCGTGGCGCTTTGCTGCAGGAACGCCGCCCGCGCCAGCAGGTAGACATAGGGGTAGAGGACAAGGATCAACATCACCGCCGCGCCCTCGGTCGAGCGGATTTCCGGGAACCAGTAGTCGCGCGGCCCCCACCCGGTCACGTCGCGCAGGGTGGACTGAACGATGCCGGGGTGATCCAGAATGAACGTATAGGCATAGGCCAGCACATAGGCCGGAAAGGCCAGCGGCAGGACCAGCGCAATCTCCAGCAGCCGCACGCCGGGAAAGCGGGTCATCGTCACCAGCCAGGCGGCCCCTGTTCCGATGGAAAACGTGCCCGCCGCCACCAGCACCACAAGGATCAGCGTGGTCGCGGTGTAGCGCGGCAGTACCGTATCCATCAGATGAGCGATCGTATCCGTCCCGCCGGTCAGCGCCGCCAGCACAACCGCCACCATCGGCAACAGGCAGGCCGCCGAGACAAAATACGCCACCCCGGCCAGCAGCCGGGTGCCCCGCACGCCGCGATTTCGCGATCCGTTCTGAGAATAGTCGATCTGGGCCATCATCCCGGCTTGTGACTGGCAAAGGCGAAAATGCCCGCCTTTAATCGACCAAAACGCTAAGAAACACCAGTGGGCCGGGCAACAAATCTGCGGCACTTCCTGCCGCAGGAAGGGGTTTTGTCACTCGTAAACCCGCTGATCCTCGATCACCAGACCGTCCTTGGGCAGGGACCCGGGGGCGACAATCTCGATCGCGCCTTTCAGTTTCAGCACCTCGGCCACCGACCGGGCATAAGTCATGTCATCCCCGCCCCGGCTTTCGATCTGAACGGTCATCGTGTCCATCTCGCCCTGACGGGCGGCGATGACGCGGGCCTTGACGATCTCATCATGCTTGTCGACCAGCGCGGCCACCTGTTCGGGGCGTACGAACATGCCCTTGATCTTGGTGGTCTGATCGGCGCGACCCATCCAACCTTTGATCCGCAGGTTGGTACGGCCACAGGGCGAAACGCCCGGCATGATCGCCGACAGATCGCCGGTGGCGAAACGGATCAGCGGATAGTCGGGGTTCAGCGAGGTTACAACGACCTCGCCCACCTCACCCGGCGCAACCGGGGTCCCGGTGCCGGGGGTAACGATCTCGACAATCACGTGCTCGTCGATGATCATCCCCTCCATCGCCGGGCTTTCATAAGCGATATTGCCCAGATCGGCGGTGGCATAGCATTGCAGGCAGGAAATCCCCCGATCCGCGTAGTCCTGACGCAGCGAGGGGAACAGCGCGCCGCCGCCCACAACAGCCGAGGTGAAGCCCAGCGCAACGCCCATCTCATCCGCCTTGTCCAGAATCACCTTCAGATAGTCGGGCGTCCCGGCATAGGCGGTGCAGCCCACATCGCGCGCGGCGGTCACCTGCAGCTCGGTCTGGCCGGTGCCTGCCGGCAGGACCGAAGCCCCAACGGCCCGCGCGCCGCTTTCAAAGATCATGCCCGCGGGGGTCAGATGGTACCCGAAACAATTGTGCACGATGTCACCCGGACAAACCCCCGCCGCATGCAGGAACCGCCCCATGCGCCACCAGTCGGGATCGGTGCTGCCGGGTTCATAGATCGGCCCCGGAGACTGAAACACATGCTGAAAATGCCGCGCCGGTTTCACGGTGAAGCCGCCAAAGGGCGGGCGCGATGCCTGCGCCTGTGCCAGATCGGATTTGCGCAGCACCGGCAGTTGCACCAGATCCTCGACCGAGGTAACGGCGCCCGCCTCGACCCCGGCCAGATGCGCCTGAAACCCCGGGGCAGATCTGGCCCGGTCAAGCTGTACGCGCAATGCCTGCGCCTGATCTGCGGCGCGCTGGTCGGCGGACCGGGTTTCGAGCGTATCGTAATATTTGGTCATCACCTGATCCTCCTTCCGCTTACAGCCACCGTTTGCGGCGGCGGTACGAGCGCACGTCCCGGAAGCTTTTGCGCCCCTCTTCGGACATGCCGAGATAGAATTCCTTGACGTCCGGGTTCTCGCGCAGTTCGGCGGCGGGGCCGTCCATCACCACACGGCCCGATTCCAGAATATAGCCGTAATGGGCAAACCTTAGAGCCACATTTGTGTTCTGCTCGGCCAGCAGGAACGAGACGCCCTCTTTCTCGTTCAAATCCTTCACGATGCCGAAAATCTCTTCGACCAGCTGCGGCGCCAGCCCCATCGAAGGCTCATCCAGCAGGATCGTCTCGGGCCGCGACATCAGCGCCCGGCCCATCGCCACCATCTGCTGTTCCCCGCCCGAGGTATAGCCCGCCTGGCTCCGGCGGCGTTCCTTCAGACGCGGGAAATAATTGTAGACCAGTTCCAGATCCTGCTGAATCGCGGCTGAGCCATCCTTGCGGGTATAGGCTCCGGTCAGCAGGTTTTCCTCGACCGTCAGATGTTCGAAACAGTGGCGGCCTTCCATCACCTGAATGACGCCTTTTTCCACCAGATCGGCGGGGTCGCTTTCATGCACGCTGGTGCCGCGATACTTGATCGAGCCTTTGGTGACCTCGCCCCGTTCCGAATGCAGCAGGTTCGACACCGCCTTGAGCGTGGTGGTCTTGCCCGCCCCGTTGCCGCCCAGCAGCGCGGTGATGCCGCCCTTGGGCACCGTCAGGCTGACACCTTTCAGCACGAGGATGACGTGGTTATAGATCACCTCGATATTGTTCACTTCAAGCAGGGTTTCGGCCTGCACGTCGGTGGTTTGTGCCGCATCCAGCATCAGCGCGTGTCCTCATGCCTTGTGTTTGGGTCGGGGCGGCAACGCACCACCGCCCCGGATATCAAAGCGCCTTAGCTGCAGCGCCCTTCGATGTTGTTTTCTGCGGCATAGGCTGCAGAATCCTCGGCGATCAGCGCCCCGATAACTTCGGTGTCAGTCGGTTTGAAATCCGAAATGACATTCCACTCTTGCGCGGTTGCGTCCCATTGGGTGACGGCAACCAGTCCCGGACCGCCGTGGTTTTCACAGCTGACATCGAATGTCGGACCAAACCCGCTCATCCCCAGCTCGGCCATGCGCTCATCGGTGATGCTCAGAGCTTCCATACCGTCGCGCATCATGGCAGGCGTGATATCTGCAACGCCGTGGATTTCCTGCGCTTTCCGTATGGCCTCGGCAGCAAGCATCGCCGAATAGACGGCGCGGTTATACTGCACCGTTCCAACCTTGTCGCCCGCACCGGCGGCTTTGTCGGCATCGTGGACATATTTCTTGATGTCCTCAAAGACAGGGAAGTTGTCCCCGGTCGCTGTAAAGGCCAGCGCCTTGTAGCCATTCGATGCTTCGCCAGACGGCAACACGTCCGGCTCGGCCCCGGACCACCAGACACCGATGAAGTTCTCCATCGGGAAGCGGATGTTGGCAGCCTCCTGAATGGCGACCTGGTTCATCACGCCCCAGCCCCAGAGAACCACATAATCCGGCCGGTCACGTCGGATTTGCAGCCATTGCGACTTCTGTTCCTGACCGGGGGAATCGACAGGCAGCAAGGCAAGTTCGAACCCGTGTTTCTTGGACAGTTCTTCCAGCGTACGGATCGGCTCTTTGCCATAGGCCGAGTTGTGATAGACCAGCGCCACTTTCTTGCCGCTGATGTCACCGCCGTTTTCCTCAAGAATGTGGTTCACCGCACCCGACGCACCGTTCCAGTAATTCGCAGGGTAGTTGAATACCCATTTGAAAACGTCACCATTGGCCGCCGAGGTCCGTCCGTAGCCAACGGTCTGCAATGGAATGCCATCGGCAGAGACCTTTGGGATCAACTGATAGGTGATGCCCGTCGACAGCGGCTGATACACCAGTGAGCCTTCATTCTTGGTGGACTCGTAGCATTCAACACCCTTTTCCGTTGTATAGCCGGTCTCACATTCGATCAGACGGATCGGAACGCCACCGATGCCGCCATCCCGTTCATTCAGCATGGTGAAATAGTCCGCATACCCATCTGCAAACGGAATACCACCCGCTGCGAAAGGCCCGGTGCGATAGCTGAGCGACGGGATAACCAGATCCGCCAGTGCGGGACCTGCAGCCATCAGGGCGCCCAGCGCCATGGTTGCCAGTTTCTTCTTCATCGGGTGTCTCCTCCCTTGATTGATCCGATGTTGGGTTTCGGGCTTGCCACCCGTCTTTTGATTGGGCCGGCCCTAATGCGGGAACGGCCAGAGTCTGAGTTTCTCTTTCGCGACGCGCCACAGCTGCGCCAGCCCGTGCGGTTCCAGGATCAGGAACATCACGATCAACGCGCCGACGACTACAAGTTGCAGATGCGCCACGATATCGGTGGGCCAGCCCAGCACATCGACGCCGATCAGCTTCAGCACCACCGGCAGCAGCACCAGAAACGCCGCGCCGGCAAAGGACCCGAAAATAGACCCTAATCCGCCGATAATGATCATGAACAACACCAGGAACGATTTCTGGATGCCGAACACCTCGCCGACTTCGACCGCGCCCAGATAGACCGCAAAGAACAACGCGCCCGAGACGCCGACGAAGAAGGAGCTGACCGCAAAGGCCGTCAGCTTGGCCTTCAGCGGGTTCACCCCGATGATCTCGGCGGCGATGTCCATGTCGCGGATCGCCATCCATTTCCGGCCCGTGGTGCCGCGCGTCAGGTTGCGCGCAATCAGGGCGCAGAGGGTCAGGAAGATCAGGCAGAACAGGTAGGTGGCCCATGCGGGCGCGTTGGGGCCGGTGATGATGACGCCGAACACATCGCGCTCTGGCGCGTTGATTTGGCCCGAGGCCGAATAGTTGTAGAACCACGGCACCCGGTTGAACAGCCACACAAGGAAGAACTGCGCCGCAAGCGTCGCCACCGCCAGATAGAACCCCTTGATCCGCAGGGACGGCAGGCCGAACAACACGCCGACAATGGCCGTGATGCCTCCGGCAAGGATGATATGGATGAACATGCTGACATCCGGAAAGGCAGTCATCAGCTTATAACAGGCATAGGCCCCCACGGCCATGAACCCGCCGGTGCCCAAGGACACCTGCCCGCAATAGCCCACCAGAATGTTCAGCCCGATCGCGGCGATGGCATAGATCAGGAACGGCAGCAGCAGGGCGTTGGCCCAGTAATCGTTGATGATGAAGGGGATGATCCCGAACGCCACCGCCAGAACGACATAATAACGATACCGGTCAAATTTGATCGGGAAGGTCTGGCTGTCATCCACGTAAGAGACTTTGAAGTCCCCGGCCTCACGATAGAACATGTCTTACTTTCCCCATTCTTCCTGCGCCCGGTTGCGGGCCTCAGTGTCGAGTTGGTTGGAGCCTTTGGCGTATCCGGTGGCCTCGGACGCGCGCACCAGTTTCAGATAGGCCAGAACCCCCATGATCAGCCCGGCAAAGGCCAGAACCGCCGCGACGGTCAGTTGGCCTGCGCTCAGATCATCCGAGGTGAGCGCGATATAGCCAAAGGCCCAGAACCCCGCCCATGCGATCACGTTGATGATGGCGAGCAGCTTGGTCATGCCCTACACCCTCTCAATGATCTTCTCGCCGAACAGGCCCTGCGGCCGGAACACCAGAAAGATCAGCGCCAGCACGTAGGCAAACCAGTTCTCGGTCGCGCCGCCGACCATCGGGCCGATGGCAAACTCGAACAGCTTCTCGCCCACACCGATGATCAGCCCGCCGACGATGGCGCCGGGGATCGAGGTGAACCCGCCCAGCATCAGCACCGGCAACGCCTTGAGCGCGATCAGCGACAGCGAAAACTGCACGCCCGATTTGGTGCCCCACATGATGCCCGCGACCAGCGCGACAAACCCTGCCACCGACCAGACCATGATCCAGATGAAGTTCAGCGAGATTCCCACCGACAAAGCCGCCTGATGGTCATCGGCCACCGCGCGCATCGCCCGGCCCTGTTTGGTGTATTGGCTGAACGCCACCAGCGCCGCCACCAGAAGCGCCGCAATCACCGTCGCCACGATATCCAGATTGTCGATAAAGAAGCCGTAGCCGAAGATGTTGAACGTGCTTTCATCAATCCACAGGTTGATGCCCTGCGGCAGGCCCACATCCAGCGTCTTGATCTCGGACCCCCACATCAGATCGGCCACGCCCTCAAGGAAATAGGCCAGCCCGATGGTCGCCATGAACAGGATGATCGGCTCCTGCCCGACCAGATGCCGCATCACGAACCGCTGCACCGCCCAGGCCAGCAGAACCATCACCGCCATGGTCAGGATGATTGCCAGCAGCGCCGGAACGTTCCAGCCGAAATAATGCACATGGGTGCCGAAGATCGCGTTGATCAGATGCGCAAAGGGCACCTGTCCGTTCATGATCCCGACCAACGTCATCGCCGCAAACAGCGCCATAACCCCTTGGGCATAATTGAAAATCCCCGAGGCCTTGTAGATCAGCACAAAGCCCAGCGCGACCAGCGCATACAGCACCCCGGCCATCAGACCGTTGAGGATGACCTCCATCGCGAATACGAGTTGTTCAGGCATAGGTGCCTCCCCAGATTTCTGCCCGGATATCAGTCATTGCTGACCCCCAGATAGGCGTCGATGACTTCCTGGTTGCTGCGCACCTCATCCGGAGTGCCGTCACCGATCTTCTTGCCGTAGTCCATCACGACCACCCGGTCGCTCAGGTCCATGACCACGCCCATATCGTGTTCGATCAGGGCAATCGTCGTGCCGAATTCGTCATTCACGTCGAGGATAAAGCGGCTCATGTCCTCTTTCTCTTCGACATTCATCCCGGCCATCGGCTCGTCCAGCAGCAGCAGCTTGGGCTCCGCCGCCAAGGCCCGCGCCAGTTCGACGCGTTTTTTCAGGCCGTAGGGCAGGCGCGAGACAGGCGTCTTGCGGATGTGCTGGATTTCGAGAAAGTCGATGATCTTCTCGACCGCCTCACGGTTCTCGGTCTCTTCCGCCTCGGCTTTGCCCTTCCACCAGGCCTGCTGCAGGATGTTGGTCTTCATGAAACCCAACCGCCCGGTCATCACGTTGTCCAGAACGCTCATCCCTTCGAACAGGGCGATGTTTTGAAACGTCCGCGCAATGCCCTGCTGCGCCACCTCAAAGGGCCGCATCGGCGGGCGTTTGGCCCCGTGAAACCAGACCTCGCCTTCCTGCGGGACATAAAAGCCCGAGATCACGTTCAGCATCGAGGACTTGCCCGCCCCGTTCGGCCCGATAATGGCCCGAATTTCACCCTCGCGGATGTCGAACGAGATATCCTTGATCGCCACCACACCGCCGAACCGCAGGGTGATGTTCTTCATCTCCATCACCACACCGCCGATCTTGCGGCCGTCTTCGGTGACATATCCTTCGGAGTTATCCAGCATATCTTTAACGTCCCTCCTCGCAGGAATGGGGTGTCGGACCGGATTCTGCTGCTACAATGAAGAAGTTCCGGGGATCATCAAACACTGCCATGAAAACTTTCACATAGTTTCCGTCAGGATTCGGCACGCGTGTTTCCAACACCCTCTGATAGGCCGTCGGCGGTTCCGAACAGAGCGGCACGTCGGAAAAAACGCTCTGAGTCTTTTGCGCATCTGCCCATTCATCAAACCGATGCTGCAGCTCGGTTAGAACCCCGGGTGATGGTCGTTCAGGGGACGCAGCCGTGGGAACCGGCTCAATTTGACAGCCGCGATATCCGTTGGGCGTTTTCAGTTCTTTCAGAAGGCTGAACGGGCTGGCCCACCACGCATTGACGATCCGCTTCTGCGATGGATCATGTTCCGCCGGGTCAAGATCCGGGCGCAACCCGCCATCATTAACCAAGGCCGGAACGCAGTAGCGATCAAAAACGTCTACCGAGGTTTCAAGAGCAGCATCTTGTCCATTCTGCGTCTCCGCCGCGCAAGCCGCACCCGCCAATACTGTCGCAACCATCCCAGCCAAAAAACGGGACGGCGGGCGGGGCGATGACCGCGGGTCGAGCGGCGCTCGAACGGCCCTCATTCCGCTGCCACCTTATGCTGCGCCACCGACACAACCGGCGCATCGACAATCTCGAGCGTTGCGGAAATCGAGCCCTTGCGGCCATCCTCATAGGTCACTTCCGTGGTGGTAGAGACGCTGGGCGACCCATCATAAAGGGCATCGATAATGTCGTGGAACTTCTCCTCGACAAAGCCGCGCCGCACCTTGCGGGTCCGGGTCATCTCGCCATCATCGGCGTCCAACTCCTTGTGCAGAACCACAAAGCGGTGCACCTGACAGCCCGACAGCATCTCGTCCGCGGCAACCGACTTGTTCACCTCTTCCACATGGGCCCTGATCGTCTCTAACACACGCGGATTGGCCGTCAGCTCCTGATAAGACGCATAGGCCACATTGTTGCGCTCGGCCCAATTTCCCACCGCCGTCAGGTCGATATTGATGAAAGCTACGCAGCGATCCTTGCCGTTGCCGAACAGCACGACCTCAAGGATGTCAGGATAGAATTTCAGCTTGTTCTCGACATATTTCGGCGCAAACATCGAGCCATCGGCCATCTTGCCCACATCCTTGGCCCGGTCGATGATCCGCAGATGGCCCGAGCCTTCTTCGATGAACCCGGCATCGCCGGTGGCCACCCAACCCTCGGCATCCTTGGTCGAGGCGGTCGAGTCCGGGTTGTTGTAATACTCGACAAACACACCGGGCGAGCGGTAGTGAATCTCGCCCTTGTCGTCGATCCTCAGCTCAACATCCGGCGCCGGAACGCCAACCGTATCCGCGCGCACCTCACCATCGGGCTGCACGGTGATGAACACCGTGGCTTCGGTCTGGCCGTAAAGCTGTTTCAGGTTGATGCCCAGAGAGCGATAAAAGTCAAAGATTTCCGGGCCGATCGCCTCCCCCGCGGTATATCCCACGCGGAACCGTCCATAGCCCAGCGTGTCCTTGAGCGGACCGTAGACCAGCAGATTTCCCAGCGCGTATTTCAGCTTGTCGCCAAAGCCCACCGGCTTGCCATCCAGCAGCAACCCGCCGACCTTCTTGGCATGGGCCATGAAGTGGTGGAACATCCGCTGCTTCAGCTTGCCCGCATCCTCCATCCGGATCATCACATTGGTCAGCTGAGTCTCGAACACGCGCGGCGGCGCGAAAAAGTATGTCGGCCCGATCTCGCGCAGGTCGGTCATCATCGTGTCGGCGCTTTCGGGGCAGTTCACGCAGAAACCACACCAATAGGCCTGACCGATGGAAAAGATGAAGTCCCCCACCCAGGCCATCGGCAGGTAGGACAGGATATCCTCGTTCCGGGTCAGGTGATCGAACTCGGCCGAATTCTTGGCGCTTTCGATGACATTCCGGTTCGACAGCACCACGCCCTTGGGCTTTCCGGTCGTGCCCGAGGTATAGAGCATCACGCAGGTATCGTCATAGGTGATCGCGGCGATACGCTTGTCCAGTTCCGCATCGAACCGCGCGTGCCCGGCGCTGCCCTCGGACATGATGTCCTCGAGCGCGTTCATCTGGGAATGGTCGTATTTCCGCATCCCCCGCTTGTCGGTATAGAGGATGTGCTTGACCTGATGCAGGTTTTCCTGAATCTCGATGACCTTGTCGACCTGCTCCTGATCGCCGCAGACGACATATTTCGCGCCGCAATGTTCCAGCACATAAGCCATCTCTTCCGCGACCGAGTCCTGATACAGCGGCACCGGCACCGCGCCGACCATCTGCGCCGCCACCATCGACCAGTAATGCGCCGGACGGTTGCGGCCTATGACGGCGATATGGTCGCCCTTCTCAACGCCCAGTTCCAGAAAACCGAGCGCAATCGCGCGGATTTCCCTGGCCGTCTCGGCCCAGGACCAGCATTGCCAGATGCCGAATTCCTTTTCCCGATACGCCGGAGCATCCCCGAACTGCGTCGCATTGCGGTGTAACAGCGCCGGAAGGGAGGCCATCCCTTCAGCGCTTGACTGCATCTGAGCCAATCTTCCTCTCCTCCCCATCCGGCCCCTCCCCGGGCCGGAAATGGCGGGTTCGGGTCAGACCCGAACGCCAATGCCCCGATTACGGGGTGCCTGCACGATCAGCATCAAGTTTTGCCTGATGTTTTCTCAATTCTTACGAATTGTAACAGGGGTGGAGGAGGGTTTTTCCTATTTTTCGCAAGATAACTTAGCCGCAGAAAAAACTTGTCTTTCAAAGTTCTTCCTTGCAACGTCCTTTCTCAGCCTCTCTCATCGTCACGATTTTCATATCTTGTTCTTGTTTCTTTTTGGCCTCTTCGAACTGACTTAACTCAAACTCAAGTTGTCGAGCAAAAGCGATCCTTCTCGACCCGATCAAGCCATGGATTGAAGCGATGACAATAGCCAAAAGTGCCGCCAACAAAACCCACGTAACCGTAGGGCGTATCTGCAAAAATTCGGCTAAAAGTAAGAATGTAAGGTCACCAAACCAAAACAATGCGACCATCAGCACGGCAAAACCAGCAGACAGAATAAGGGTGATCTCAGAGCCGATATTGCGACGCGCCCGCTTTGCGATTTTACTGCGTTCAGCGACAGTTAATTGGGAAAAATTGACCTTAGACATTCCAGCAAAGCTCTCCAATGCACCCGATCTGAGTTTTCGGCAAACGCAGCACTAGGCCATCTTTACGCTCCGCATTCACAACCAATCCCGCAATATCGGGATCAACGGCACATCCGCCGCCGGCATCGGATAGTTCCGCAGATCGTTCGCCCGCACCCATTTCAACGCCTGTCCTTCTTTCGACTGCGGAATGCCCTCCCATTTGCGGCAGGCGAATAGCGGCATCAGCAGGTGGAACTCATCATAGCTGTGGCTGGCAAATGTCAGCGGTGCGAGGCAGGAGGCCCAGGTGTCGATGCCCAATTCCTCGTGCAATTCGCGGATCAGGGCGGCTTCGGGGGTTTCGCCGGGCTCGATCTTGCCGCCGGGGAATTCCCAGAGACCGGCCATCGACTTGCCCTCGGGGCGTTGCCCAAGCAGCACCCGGCCCTCGACATCGATCAGAGCCACCGCAGACACCAGAACTGTCTTCATGGTCGCAATCCCGGACGCAAAACCGGGCTCCACTTTTGCTGGAATTGCTCCGGCTTCACGAGCGATAATCCGCGTTGATCTCGATATAGCCATGGGTCAGGTCGCAGGTCCAGACGGTGGATTTCCCCTCGCCCAGTCCAAGATCGACCGCGATGATAAGGTCCTGACCTTTCATGTAGGCAGCAGCATCTTCTTCGCGGTAATCGGGACTGACCCAGCCTTTTTCGGCCACCAGGATGTCTCCGAAGGAAATGCTCAGCAGGTCGCGGTCCGCAGCTGCGCCGGATTTGCCGATGGCCATGACGATGCGGCCCCAGTTCGGATCCTCGCCCGCGATGGCGGTTTTGACCAGCGGCGAATTGGCGATGGCCAGCCCGTGGGTCTTGGCATCGGCGTCCGTCGCCGCCCCGGTCACGCGGATTTCCACGAATTTCGTGGCCCCTTCCCCATCGCGCACCACCTGTTGCGCGAGGTCCAGCATGACCGTTTCCAAAGCTTCGGCAAAAGCCGCGTTGCCGGTGGCATCGACGCCCGAAGCCCCGGTCGCGCACAAAAGCAGGCTGTCCGAGGTCGAGGTATCGCTGTCCACGGTGATGCAGTTGATCGTGCGGTCCGTCTGCGCGCCCAGCATCGCCTGCAGGGCGGATTGATCGACCTGCGCATCGGTGAAGATATAGACCAGCATCGTCGCCATATCGGGCGCGATCATGCCCGACCCCTTGGCAATCCCCGCAACAGAGACTGTTTTGCTGTCAATCTCGACCTGTGCAGACGCGCCCTTGGGGAAGGTATCGGTGGTCATGATCGCCCGCGCCGCATCCTCGATGGCATGGCGACTGAGGCCCGTTTTCAGCGCTTCAAGCTGCGCCACGATCCGGTCATGCGGCAGCGGTTCGCCGATCACCCCGGTGGACGAGGTAAAGACCCGTTCCACCGGTACACCGGTGGCCTCGGCAACCGCCTGCGTCACCTCGGCGACCGAGGTCTGGCCATAATGGCCGGTAAACGCATTGGCATTGCCCGAATTCACCAGGATCGCCGCAGGCCCGTCGCTGGGTCCGCCGATCTTGTCCTGACAGTTCAGCACCGGTGCCGCGCGGGTGGCCGAACGGGTGAAAACACCCGCCACGGACGTGCCCGGATCCAGCACGGCCAGCATCACATCGGTCCGGCCCTGATAGCGCACGCCCGCCTCGACGGTGGCAAAGCGCACACCGTCAATCGCGGGCAGTTCTGGAAAGGCCGCCGGGGCCAGCGGGGAAACTTTGGTAATCGTGGCCACGGGGTTACTCCTGAATCAGGTCCAGTTGCCGCATGATCTCGGGGCCCGCGCCGTCCAGGGCCGGGCGCTCGATCTGCGCCTGCTGGGTCAGTTCGTCGATGCGGGCCTGAACCGCCTCTTGCTGCAGGGTCTGAACCAGCTCACCCCGCACGTCGGCCAACTCGGGCGCTTCGGTTTTGCGGGTGTCGTTCAGGATGACGAGGTGCCAGCCGAACTGGGTCTGCACCGGGTCCGAGACCTGACCCTTTTCCAGCCCCAGCACGGCCGCTTCGAACTCTGGCACCATCTGGCCCTTGCCGAACCAGCCCAGCGCGCCGCCGCTGGGACCCGACGGACCGGTGGATTTCTCGCGCGCCAGTTCTGCAAAATCCGCACCGTCATCCAGTTGCGTCTTGATGTCTTTGGCCTCGTCCTCGGTCTCGACCAGAATGTGGCTGGCGTCGAACTCATCCTCGCCCACAAAATCGGCGAATTGCGCGTCATAGGCGGCCTGGACCGTCTCATCCGTCACGGCCTCGTCCGTCACGGTGTTGACGGTCTGAACCGCCAGCAGGGACCGTTTTTCGTTGTCCAGCGTCAGCGCGCCCTGTGTTGACAGATCGTCCTGCTGCTGGCTCAGCAGCTCCTGCTGGATCAGCTGTTCGAGGATGAAATCATACAGAACGTCATCTTCCAGTTGCTGGTATTGCGCCGGCAGGGCCGATGCGGTGGCGATGATGTGACCCAATGTGATCTCATCCCCGTTCACTCGGGCGACAACCGTGGCGGCATCGGGCGCGGTCTGGGCGGCCAGCGGCAGCGCCATCACGGCGGTCAGCGCCAGCGATGGCAGAAAAGTGAGGCCTTTGGGCATGGAATCATCCTATTTCTTTGCCGCGACAGGGCGCGGCGTTGACACTTCAGAACCTGCCGCTTACATCGCCTTGAAGCCTTGGACAGGGCCGCCTTTCACCCCCCGTATCTATGGGTTGCGCGCAAGGTGGGCAAGCCTGTCGCAACCAAGACAAGAACAGATCCGCTGGAGTGAACATGCTGGGACTCGGAACGCTCGCCAAAAAGGTGTTCGGAACACCGAACGACCGCAAGATCAAGGCGACCCGCCCCCTGATCGAAAAGATCAACGCGCTGGAGCCCGAGTTCGAGAATCTGCCGGATGAGGCGCTGACCGAAAAGACCGCCGAGCTGCGCCAGCGGGCGCTGGACGGGGAAAGCCTGGATAGCCTGTTGCCCGAAGCCTTTGCCAATGTCCGCGAAGGGGCCAAACGCGCGCTGGGTCTGCGCGCCTTTGACGTGCAACTGATGGGCGGCGTGTTCCTGCACCAGGGCAACATCTCGGAAATGAAGACGGGTGAGGGCAAGACGCTGGTCGCCACCTTCCCCGCCTATCTGAACGCGCTGACCGGCAAGGGCGTGCATATCGTCACCGTCAACGAATACCTGGCCAAGCGTGACGCGGAATGGATGGGCAAGGTGTTTGGTGCCGTGGGTATGACCACCGGCGTGATCTGGTCCGGTCAGGCGGATGCCGAAAAGATGGCCGCCTATTCCAGCGATATCACCTATGCCACCAATAACGAGCTTGGCTTCGACTATCTGCGCGACAACATGAAGGCCGATCTGGAGCAGGTTTATCAGAAGCACCACAATTTCGCGATTGTGGACGAGGTCGACTCGATCCTGATTGATGAGGCGCGGACGCCGCTGATCATCTCGGGGCCGTCGCAGGACCGGTCCGAGCTGTATACCGCCATCGATGCGCTGATCCCATCGCTGGGCGACGATCACTTCACGCTGGACGAGAAATCGCGCAACGTGACCTTCACCGACGAAGGCAACGAATTCCTGGAACAGCAATTGCTGGCCAACGGCCTGATCCCCGAAGGCCACTCGCTGTACGATCCCGAAAGCACCACGGTCGTGCACCACGTCAATCAGGGCCTGCGCGCGCATAAGCTGTTCCAGCGCGACAAGGATTACATCGTCCGCGACGGCAACGTTGTCCTGATCGACGAATTCACCGGCCGGATGATGCCGGGCCGCCGCCTGTCCGAGGGTCTGCATCAGGCCATCGAAGCCAAGGAAGGCGTGCAGATTCAGCCGGAAAACGTGACGCTGGCCAGTGTCACCTTCCAGAACTACTTCCGCCTGTATGACAAGCTGGGCGGCATGACCGGCACCGCGCTGACCGAGGCCGAGGAATTTGCCGAAATCTACGGCCTCGGCGTGGTCGAGGTTCCGACCAACAAGCCGATTGCCCGCGAAGACAAGGACGATCAGGTCTATCGCACCGCTGCCGAGAAATACGGCGCGATGATCGAACAAACCAAAAAGGCGCAGGAAACCGGCCAGCCGGTTCTGCTGGGCACCACCTCGATCGAGAAATCGGAACTGCTGAGCCAGCTTCTGCAGAAAGAGGGCATCGAGCATAACGTTCTGAACGCCCGCCAGCACGAGCAGGAAGCGCAGATCGTGGCCGATGCGGGCCGTCTGGGCGCGGTGACCATCGCCACCAACATGGCAGGGCGCGGCACCGACATTCAGCTGGGCGGCAACGTGGAAATGAAGGTGCTGCAGGCGCTGGCCGAAAACCCCGAGGCCGACCCCGCCGACCTGCGCGCCGCGGAAGAGGCGCGCCATTCGGAAGAAAAGCAAAAAGTGCTCGAGGCCGGCGGACTGTACGTCATGGCCTCGGAACGGCACGAAAGCCGCCGCATCGACAACCAGCTGCGGGGCCGCTCGGGCCGTCAGGGCGACCCGGGCCGCACCGTGTTCTACCTGAGCCTCGAAGACGACCTGATGCGCATCTTCGGCTCGGAACGGCTGGACAAGGTGCTGACCACGCTGGGCATGAAAGAGGGCGAGGCGATCATCCACCCCTGGGTTAACAAATCGCTGGAACGCGCCCAGTCCAAGGTCGAAGGGCGCAACTTTGACATGCGCAAGAACGTTCTGAAATTCGACGACGTGATGAACGATCAGCGGAAAGTGGTGTTCAGCCAGCGGCGCGAGATCATGTCGGCGGATGACCTGTCCGAGATCGTCTCGGACATGCGCGAGCAGGTGATCGACGATCTGATCGACGAATATATGCCGCCGAAATCTTATGCCGATCAGTGGGATACCGATGGCCTGCACGAAGCGGTCAAGGACAAGCTGACCATCGACGCCCCGGTTCAGGACTGGGCCGCCGAGGAAGGCGTCGATGACGAACAGATGCGCGAGCGTCTGGTCAAGGCGGCTGATGAGATGATGGCGCAGAAGGCCGTCGCCTTCGGCCCCGAGAACATGCGCAACATCGAAAAACAGGTGCTGCTGCAGACCATCGACGGCAAATGGCGCGAGCATCTGCTGACGCTGGAACATCTGCGCTCGGTCGTGGGTTTCCGGGGCTATGCCCAGCGCGACCCGCTGAATGAATACAAGAATGAAAGCTTCCAGCTGTTCGAAAGCATGCTGGATTCCTTGCGCGAAACCGTGACCCAGCAATTGTCACGCGTGCGCCCGCTGACCGAGGAAGAGCAAAAGGAAATGCTGGCCCAGATGGCCGCGCAACAGGCGCAGGCGCAAAAGGCTGTCGATCAGGCGGCGGATCGGGCCGAAGCGGTGGCCGAGGCCGAAGCTTCGGGCGACGCCCTGCCCGGCTTTGACGAAAACGATCCGTCGACCTGGGGCAACCCGTCGCGCAACGACAAATGCCCCTGCGGATCGGGCAAGAAGTTCAAGCACTGCCATGGCAGGCTGACCTAACGTCACCCTCTTTCAACCACAATCACTCCGTCTCGCGGCCACAAATTGGCCGCGATTTTTAACGACAGTGCGACTCGCTCCTTCAACTGGGGAGGGTGTTTTGTTTGTAGTCCGAAACTATGTGACCATGTGCGGCACAGTCGCCTGTGCCCTGGCCATCGGTTACATAATGCAGAATGGAACCGCCGCGCAACCTGATGCTGCGCAGGAGGGTATTTCTGTCGCCTCCGCCCAACAGGCCTCGGTCCTGGCGGGGCTGGACAGTTTCGCGCTGACCTCTTCCCCGTCCCCAACGGCCACCCCGGCCAGTGTTGCCCCCAAAACCCGCAGTATTCAGATCACCCCCGGCGCGCAGCGCAAACGCGGCAATTGCGCGCTCAGCGCCCGGGCGACCGCGCTACCCGGTGCCGCCGCGCGCCTTGCGATCAAAGCGCCCTGCCACGGCAATGAACGGGTCGAGATTCATCACAGCGGCCTGACCGTCACGCAGATGACGGATGACAGGGGCGCGCTGTCCCTGACCATCCCGGCGCTGTCGGAATACGCGATCTTTTTGGTGTCCTTCGCGGATCAAACCGGAACCGTCGCCACCACACATGTCACCGATATCGCCCAATATGACCGCGTGGCGCTGCAATGGCAGGGCGATACAAGCCTGCAGATCCACGCGCTGGAATTTGGCGCCAGCTACGGCGCCAAAGGCCATGTCTGGGCGGATGAAAAGGCCGATGGCGCCGGCACGGTGGTGCATCTGGGCCATGCGGGTTTTGGCGACGCCAAGAATATCGAGGTCTATTCCTTCCCCGCAGGCCAGTCCGACCAGTCCGGCTTGATCGCTCTGACGGTCGAAGCGGAAGTGACCGAAGCCAATTGCGGGCGCGACCTGAACGTGCAGTCGCTGGAATTGCGCGCCGACCGCCGCCTGCGGTCCCGCGACCTGACACTGGCCCTGCCCGACTGTTCGCAGGCCGGTGAGTTTCTGGTGTTGAATAATCTGTTCCAAGACCTGACAATCGCGGCAAAGTAAACCGCAGGCAGGCTCAACACTCTCATGACAATTCTTCGTGCTGCGATGGCTGCAGTGTTCTGGCTTGCGCTGACCTTTGGGGCCGTGGCGCAGGACATCACGCTGACCTCGCATGACGGCAAGGTCGAGGTCACCGGCACCTTTCTGAGTTTTGACGGAGAGTTCTACCGCGTCGATACCCAGTTCGGAGAGTTGACCGTAGACGGCTCGGGCGTCACCTGCGACGGCCCCGCCTGCCCCAACCTGACCGATTTCGTGGCCGAGCTGCGGTTTTCCGGCTCATCCGTCATGGCCGAAACCGTCCTGCCCGCCCTGATCGTGGGCTTCGCCCGGCACGAGGGGCTGACCGCCACGCCCGAACGCGTCAGCCCCGACACATTCATGTACGAATTGCATCAGCCCGAGCGGCCCGCCCCCCTGGCGCGGCTGTTCTTTCGCGTCGGCACCGCGGATCAGGGCTTTGCCGACCTGACGGCGAACGTCACGGACATCGTGATGGCCCTGCGCGAGATTCGCGAGGCCGAGCGTGATGCCGCGGCGGCGGCGGGGCTGGGCGATCTGACACAGGCGCGCCGGTCCCGGGTTGTGGCGCTGGATGCGATGGTGCCGGTGGTGGCACCCGACAACATCCTGCGGCAGATATCGCCATCGGATCTGGCGCTGGTTCTGTCGGGCCAGATCACCGACTGGTCCGGGCTGGGCGGACCCGCTGCGCCGATAACGCTGCACATGCCGGATCAGGGGTCCGGGCTGGCGCAGGCCGTCACCGATCAGCTTCTGGACCCTGCGGGCGTGTCTCTGACCGACGATGTGATCCGCCACACCCGAAGCAGCGATCTGGTCCGCGCGGTTGCCAAAGACCCGTTTGCCATCGGCATCGCCTCTCAGGCCTCAGCCGATGCGGCGCGGATGTTGCCTCTGACCGGCGGCTGCGGCCATGCTCTGGCCGCGACGCGTCAGTCGATCAAGACCGAGGATTACCCGCTGACCGCGCCGATGTTTCTGTACCTGCCCGCCCGCAGGCTACCCCGGATCGGGCGGCAATTCCTGGCCTATAGCCAAAGCGCGGATGCGCAGATGGCGATCCGTCAGGCAGGTTATGTGGACCAGTCGCCCGAGGTGATGCGGATCGGTCTGCAAGGTGACCGTCTGTCCAATGCCATCGTCAATGGCGGCGCCGAGGTCGGGCTGGAGGAACTGCAGCGGATGATCGAAACGCTGCGGCCCATGTCCCGCCTGTCGCTGTCGTTCCGTTTTGAAACAGGCTCGTCGCGCCCGGATGCGCAATCGCGCTCGAACATCCAGCAATTGGCGCAGGCGCTCGAATCCGGGGCGATCGACGCGCGCAAGCTGGTCTTTGCCGGTTTCAGCGATGGCGACGGCGCGGCATCAGCCAATTCCAGAATTGCCCTGCGCCGGGCGCAGACCGTGCGCAACGCCGTGCTGGCCGCGGTTGAAACCGACATCCCCGACAGTATCGAAATCGCGGTCGAGGGCTTTGGCGAAGCCATGCCAATGGCCTGCGACGACACCGAATGGGGCCGCAAGGTCAACCGCCGCGTCGAGGTTTGGGTGCAATAACCCCCTTCGCCTAGTTCCAAATACGATGGGGTTGCAGAGGGGCAACGCCCCTACAAATACCCCTGCGACCGAAAACTCAGCTCGGTCGATTTGCCGATGATCAGATGATCATGCAAGGTCAGGCCCAGCGCCGAACACTCATCCTGAATCCGGTTGGTCATATCGATATCCGATTGCGACGGCGTCGGATCGCCCGACGGGTGATTATGCACCAGTATCAGGGCCGAGGCGTTCAGTTCCAGCGCCCGCTTCGCCACTTCGCGCGGATAGACCGGGACGTGATCTACCGTACCCTTGGCCTGCTCCTCATCCGCGATCAGGACGTTCTTGCGGTCCAGAAAGAACACGCGGAACTGCTCGGTCTCGCGATGGGCCATCGTCGTGTGACAGTAATCCACCAGCGCGTCCCAACCCGAGATCACGTGCCGCTGCATCACCCGCGCGCGGGCCATGCGATGGGCGCACGCCTCGAGGATTTTCAGGTCGGTGATCACCGTATCGCCCACCCCCTTGATCTGCCGCAGCCGGTCCACGGGCGCGGTCAGCACCCGGTTGAAATCGCCGAACGTATCCATCAGCGCCCGTGCCAGGGGTTTCACGTCCTGCCGGGGAATGGATCGGAACAGGACCAGCTCCAGCAACTCGTAATCCGGCATCGCCGCCGAGCCGCCCGCCATGAACCGTTCGCGCAGCCGCTTGCGATGGTCTTTGATGTACGAGGGTAACCGACCCGTCGGCAGCGGCTGCGCGGGCGCTTCGTCCGTTTCAAACAGCATCGGGGCTTCGGCAAAGGCGTCCTGTGTCATGCGCCCACCCTGCCCCGGATTCGGTTTCCGAATGGTTAACGCGCCTCACCCGCCATGCGCGCGGTGGCGCGGCGGATAATCATGTGCAGCACAATCGAGAACACGCCCAGCGTCAGCATCGCCGCAAACATCAGATCGGTCTTGGCGCGGCCATTGGCCAGCAGCATCAGATAGCCCAACCCTTGCGACGAACCCACCCATTCGCCAATCACCGCCCCGATCGGCGCGTAGACGGCGGCCAGCCGCATCCCCGAGGCCAACGAGGGCAAGGCCGTCGGAATGCGGATATGCCACAACACCGTCCGCTTGCTGGCCTGCATCGTGCGGGCAAGATCCAGATAACCGGCCGGGGTGCGCATCAGCCCGTCGAAAAAGGACGAGGTGATCGGGAAATAAATGATCAGCACCGCCATCGCCACTTTGGACCACAGCCCATAGCCCAGCCACAACGTCAGCAGCGGGGCCAGCGCAAAGACCGGCAGAGCCTGCGTAAAGACCAGCATCGGTTGCACCAGCACCCGCGCGGCGCGGGAATTGGCCAGTTGCAGCGCCGTCACCACGCCCAGCACGGTGCCGACGGCCAGACCGATGACCACCTCGACCGCCGTGATCCATGTGTGTTCCGCAATCAGCCAGCGGTTTTGCCACCAGGTCTCGGCCACCAGCGCGGGGCCCGGCAGGATGAATTTCGGCAAGCCGGTCAGGCTGACAATCGCCTGCCAGACCGCCAGCGCAAAAACCGTTGCTGCAAGGGCCGAAACGAACTTCATGCCGCTTCCCTCAGCAGCTTCAGCAGCGCGCCTTGGGTTTCCAGCGTTTCCAGATCGTCGACATGGCGCGGCGCCGGGGCCCGTGGCGGATCGCACGGCGTCAGACCCTGCTGCGTCATCACCACGATGGATTGACCCAACCGCGCGGCCTCGCCCGGATCATGGGTTACCAGCAGAACGGTGCGGCCCTGCAGCGCCTCGGCCGCCAGATCTTGCATGTCGGCGCGGGTGCGCGCGTCGAGGGCCGAGAACGGCTCGTCCAGCAGCACGATGGGGCGATCCTCCATCAGCGTGCGGGCAAGGGCCACGCGCTGACGCTGACCGCCCGACAATTCGGCGGGCTTCTTGGTCAGGTGATCCTGCAACCGCATCCGTTCGATCAGCCGGTCCCGGCGGTTCAGATCGACCGTTTCACCCCGCAGCCGCGCGCCCAGCGAGACATTCCGCGCCACCGTCGCCCAGGGCAGCAGCAGATCGTCCTGCGCCATATAAGCCACCCGATCCGGCACCGGTTGGCCGTCGCTGGCGGTGATCTGACCGCTGAAATCGGCCCCGGTTTCAAGCCCTGCAATCAGCCGCAAAACGGTGGTCTTGCCAACGCCCGATCCGCCCAGCAGACAGGTCCACTGCCCGGCCCCAAGGGTCAGGGTCAACGGTGCGAACAGGGTCGCGCCGTCGATTGTGGCCGTGCCGCTGATGGTCAGATCGGGCGCAGGCGTCATGGGGTCAGGCCCATCTGCCAGAAATTGACCTCAAGCTGCGTTGCCATCTCGAAGGTCTTGCAGAGATCCGACCAGATCGGCAACGCGGTATAGTCCGGACCCAGCCTGCGGATCAGGGCGCTGTCCATCAGCGCGCCGATGTCATGGCAGTAGCTTTGGTACTGATCACCCGCATAGGTGTCGATCCACGGGCGGTAGGTCTCGGAACTGGCCTCTTGCGCCAAACGCGCGCCGATCTCGGCATAGCCGATGACACAGGGCAACAGCGCCGCCAGCAGGGTCAGGTAGTCACCCGAATACCCGGCCTCGAGCACGAAGCGGGTATAGGCCAGGTTCTCGGGCCGTTCCGGCGTCGCCATCAGCTCGTCGCGGGAAATGCCCTCGGCCTCGCAGACGCCGACATGCAGCATCATTTCTTCCTGCATCAGCCCGTTCACCGTGGCGGCGGCGACCTGCATTTCCTCATGGGTCTGCGCCTTGACCACGGCCAATGCCCAGGCCCGCGAGAAATGGGTCAGGAACACGTAGTCCTGCCGCAGATAATGCAGGAACGATTCCCGCGGCAGTGTTCCGTCCTTTAGCCCCTCGACAAAACCGTGGCGGGTGTACTCCCGCCACGGGCCCTTTGCGGCATCCCGCATCAGGGTGAAGGCTGTGCCATACCCGCTCATTGCGCGGTCACATCGATGGCGATATCGCTGACCGGGTTGATGCTGTCGATCATGCCGCTGTCTTTCAGAAATGCCTCGAACCGCGCATAGCGACCGGCCTCGAGCCCCGCCGGGCGCAGCGCAAACCGCGGCAGCGTATCGACCCAGGCGCGGGCGTTCAGCTCATCCTGCAATTCGGGCGAGGTGCCCGAGAAGATTTCCCAGCTTTTTTCCGGGTTGTTGACGATATACTGCGTCGCCTTTTCAGTCGCGGCCAGGAAACGGGCCACCTTGTCGGTATCCATGGTCTCGGGGTTGGCGACATAGATCAGTTCGTCATAGGGCGGCACGCCTTCTTCCTCGATATAGAAACAGGTGCCGGGGACGCCTTCGATGTCCATCTGGTTCAGCTCAAAGTTCCGATACGCGCCGATCACCGCATCCACCTGACCCGTCATCAGCGAGGGCGACAGCGAGAAATTGACGTTGATCAGCTCGACCTCATCCAGCTTGACGCCGTACTTGCCCAGAACGGTGCTGAGCACCGCCTCTTCCACTCCAGCGACGGAAAAGCCGATCTTCTTACCCTTTAGATCGGCGGGCGATTTGATCGGGCCGTCTTTCAGCACCAGCAGGCAGTTCAGCGGCGTCGCGACCAGCGTGCCGACGCGTTTCAGGGGCAGACCCTCGTGGATTTGCAGGTGCAACTGCGGCTGGTAGGACACGGCCAGATCGGCCTGACCTGCCGCCACCAGACGCGGCGGGGCGGACGGGTCGGCGGGCGGAACGATCTCGACCTCAAGCCCCTGCTCGGCGAAATAACCGTTTTCCTGCGCCACGATGATGGGACCGTGGTCGGGGTTGATGAACCAGTCCAGCAGGACGGTCATCTTGTCCTCGGCCCAGGCGGGCGCGGCGGCCAGCAGGGCGATTGCAGCGATCAGTTTTTTCATGTCTCGCGTTTCCTTCTGTTCACGAGGTTGAGGCCGCGACGAGGACGATCTCGCCCGGCCAATCCGGTTTGATTTGCTCGGCCGCGCGCCATGCGCGCAGGCCGGTGGCGCAGCACAGCGCCAGCCTTTTGCCTTTGTTTGGGTCTATTTCGCGCAGTTTGTCGGGTGAGACACGCGCTGCGCCGGGGTGCGCCGGAACGGGCGCTTCGTCCGGGCCGCGCAGTTCGACAATCTGGTCATCCGCCGTTAGTTGCCCGACCGAAAGAAAGCGGAAACAACTGCTGGGCTCGGGCGCGTCGTCAAAGCGAAACCCGCTGCTGCGCAGGGTCCGGCCATCATATTGCACCATCTGACCCAGCGGCGACGGGTCGATGCCCAAAATCAGGTTCATCGCCATCTGCGCCTGCATTGCCCCGATCATGCCTACGACCGGACCCAGAACGCCCGCAGTGGCGCAACTGGCGCCGCTGTCCGGCGCATTTGGGAACAGGGCGCGCAGCGAGGGTGCTCCGCCACAGAAACCGCCCACATAACCCGACAGACCCAGAACCGAGGCGCTGATCAACGGCTTGCCCTGCGCCAGACAGGTGTCCGAAAGGATATAGCTGGCCGCATAGCTGTCGGCGCAGTCCAGAACCACATCCGCCTGCGCCACCAGATTAGGCGCATTTTCACTTGTCAGAGCCTGTTTTCGAGCGGTGATTTCGATCTGACCGTTCAAGGCACGACAGCGATCCCCGGCAATCTCGGCCTTGGGCTGGCCGCAATCCGCCTCGGTGAACAAGGTCTGCCGGTGCAGGTTCGACAGCGCGACCGTATCGCCATCCACAATCGTGATCCGCCCCACTCCGGCCCCGGCCAGCAAGGGCAGAACCGGAGCCGCCAGACCACCTGCCCCCACCACCAGAACGCGGGCCGAGGCCAAACGCGCCTGGCCATCCGCCCCGACCTCGGGCAGCAGGGTTTGGCGCATATAGCGGCTCATCTGGTGACCCCGATCCATTGGCGCACGCGCGCTTCGGGGTCGGTGTTCAGGGTGATATCCGTGACGACCGAGACGATATCCGCCCCGGCCTGCAACACACCCGGCGCGCGTTCCACGCTCATTCCGCCGATCCCGACCAGAGGGATCTCGCCCACCCGCGCCTTCCATTCGGTGACGCGGGGCAGGCCCTGCTGATGCCATTTCATCTTTTTCAGGATGGTGGGATAGACAGGCCCCAGCGCGACATAATCCGGGTCCATGGCCAGCACCCGCTCAAGCTCATCATCGTCATGGGTCGAAACACCCAGTTTCAGACCCGCTTTTCGGATGGCCGTCAGATCGGCGTCGTCCAGATCCTCCTGCCCCAGATGAATCCAGTCGCAGCCCAGATCAATCGCCTGCTGCCAATAGTCGTTCACCACCAGCACCGCGCCATGGTCCCGGCACAGGTCGCGCGACACGGCGATCTGGTCGCGTACCACATCCTCGGGCTGGTCCTTTACGCGCAACTGCACCAGCTTCACGCCCAGCGGCAGCATCCGGCGCAACCAATCGGAGTGGTCGAAGATCGGGTAAAACCGGTCGAGCGTCATGACAGAAAGGCCTTTCCGATCACGGGGGTTGAGGGTTCGGCCATGTCGCGCGCCTCGATCGGGTCGGCCTGATGGGCCAGTTGCCCGGCCTCAATCGCGCGCATCATGGCGCGGGCCATCTTGGCCGGATCGCCGGCCCGTGCCACGGCGGTGTTCAGCAGCACGGCATCATAGCCCAGTTCCATCGCATGGGCCGCGTGGCTGGGCAGGCCGATACCTGCATCGATCACCAGCGGCACATCGGGAAATTCCGCCCGCATGGCCCGCAAGGCGTATTCGTTGTTCAGCCCGCGCCCCGATCCGATGGGCGCGCCCCAGGGCATCAGCACCTCACACCCGGCGGCGAGCAGACGTTCGCCGACGATCAGGTCGTCGGTGGTATAGGGGAACACGTGAAACCCGTCTTCGGTCAGGATGCGCGCAGCCTCGACCAGCTGGAACACATCCGGCTGCAGGCTGTCGGTGTGGCCGATCAATTCCAACTTGATCCAGCTGGTATCGAACACCTCGCGCGCCATATGGGCAGTTGTCACGGCCTCTTTGACGGTATGGCACCCGGCGGTGTTTGGCAGAACCAGAACACCCAGATCGCGGATCATCTGCCAGAATGTCTGCCCCGCACCGGATTCGCGGCGCAGGGACACGGTGGCGACCGCTGCCCCGCTGTCGCGAAACGCCTGCTCCAGTATCGCCGGGCTGGGGTATTGCGCGGTGCCCAGCATCAGCGGGTTGGGCAGTTCGGTACCATAAAACTCCTTCATCCTCAGCCCCCCTGCATCGGTGCCACGACTTCAACGCGGTCGCCATCGGCCAATTTGTGGGCGACGCGCAGGCTGGAGGGCACGAAATCTTCGTTCACCGCCGTCGCGACACGGCCCGAGAACCCGCATTCCGCCAGCAGGTCTGCCAAAGTTTCGGCCCGCACCTCGCGCGGTGCGCCGTTAAGCACGATCTTCATCGACCATCTCCGAATGTTTGTTTTCCAGCGCCAGATCGGCCACGCCCTGCGCCAGCGCCGGGGCCAGCAGATATCCGTGGCGGTAGAGCCCGTTGGCATAAATGACCCGCCCCAGCCGCCGGATGCGGGGCAGGTTGTCCGGGAAGGCCGGGCGCAGATCGACGCCGATTTCCAGCACCTCGGCCTCGCCAAAGGCCGGGTTCAGCGCGTAAGCGGCACTGAGCAGTTCCAGCATCGAGCGCGCGGTGATCCGGCTGCTGTCCTCGGATTCGATCATCGTCGCGCCCAGCATGTAGATACCGTCGCCGCGCGGCACGATGTAAAGCGGCATGCGCGGGTGCAGCAGGCGCACCGGGCGCGTCAGCGTTACATCCGGGCAGCGGATCACCAGCATCTCACCCTTCACGCCGCGCAGGTCATGCAGGTATTCCCGCGCGTGCAGGCCCCGGCAGTCGATGACGTTGTCCAGCTGCGCCGGGGCGAGCGCGCGGTGGAACGCAACACCCGCCTTGTCAAGCTGGCGGTGGACATCCCGCAAGGCCTGACGCGGATCGATATGCGCCTCGGACCGAAAGTGGAGACCTTTGCCGAACCCGTGCAAATCAGGTTCTAAACAAGCGATTTCATCGCGATTGACCTCAGAATAACCCTCCGTGCGACGGGCAAACCGGCGTAGATCAGGCAGGTCACGGGTATTGGCGACCACCAGTGTTCCCCGCCGGTGAACCCGGGTTCGGTCTGCCCACCAGTCGATCGCCTGCTGCCCCAGCCGCAGCACTGGTTCCTCGGCGTTTTCATACTCGCACCACGGCGCCAGCATGCCCCCGGCCCACCAAGAACATCCATGCGGGCCCGGAGGCCCCCCGGGGTCGAACACCTGAACCTTCGCCCCGCGCGCGACAAGCTCGGACGCAACCGCCAGACCAGCCACGCCGATCCCTATGACGGACCAGACCGTCACGCCGCCCAGACCCGGTGGAAATGATGCACCGGTCCATGGCCCTGACCGATCTTCAGATCGTCGGCCTGCGCGATGGCTTCCTGAAGGTACACGTGCGCCTGATCCACGGCATCGGTCAAAGACAGCCCCTTGGCCAGACCGGCCGCGATGGAGGAAGACAGCGTGCAGCCGGTGCCATGGGTGTTTCGGGTGCACTGGCGCTGCGCTGTAAACTCGGCCACAAAGCCCGAGGCGTCAACCAGCAGATCGTGGCAGACCTCGCCCGTGCCGTGCCCGCCCTTCATCAACACGGCCTGTGCGCCCAGTTCGCATAGATCGAGACCCTGCTCGATCATCTCCTTTGGGCTGGCGGCATCCGACCGACCCAACAAACAAGCCGCTTCGGGCAGGTTCGGGGTCAGCACCGTGGCGCGGGGCAAAAGGACATCGCGCAGGGTCGCCACCGCCTCTGCGGCCAGCAGAGCATCGCCCGATTTGGCGATCATCACCGGGTCCAGAACAACAGGACCTTTGAAACCGGCAATGCCCTCGGCGACGGTTCGGATGATTTCGGGCGTGGCAAGCATGCCGATCTTGATCGCGCCGACATCCAGATCGGTCAGAACCGCGTCGATCTGGGCCGCAATCACATCCAGCGGAATGCCATGCACCGCCGTCACGGCCCTGGTGTTCTGCGCCGTCACCGCGGTGATCACGCTGGCCCCATAGACA
The DNA here is from genome assembly GCF_056541025.1 of Ruegeria sp. AK4. NCBI lineage: Bacteria > Pseudomonadati > Pseudomonadota > Alphaproteobacteria > Rhodobacterales > Roseobacteraceae > Ruegeria > Ruegeria sp. AK4. The sequence continues at coordinate 92,984 of NZ_JBQFXS010000003.1, read as the reverse complement.
CCCAGCGCGGACATGGCCTTGAGATCAGCCTGAATTCCGGCGCCGCCGCCGCTGTCCGATCCCGCGATTGTTAAGGCGATAGGTGCCATATCGTTGCTCCAACTCGGTTTTGGGCAACGGTGGCGTGGAAAACGTCTGCGTATCGTAAGACCGTTCCCTCCGCCGGTATTGCCCGGATCAGGTTCGATGGGTTGATGCCACAGCACCTCTCAGCCCGCGCAAGCGGGCACCCCAACGGTTGGCGCGGAACATCTCAGGAGACGCTTTGAAAATCAAGGGTCAATTGGCCCGGTTTAAGGCCAATTGCGGCGCGTTGGTAAGGCCAAAACGACGTTTCGCAGATAGATGTTGTGCGAGGCTCTGCCTCGCGCTCCGGGATATTTGTGGCCAGATGAAGAACGGATCCCCTGCTTCATCTGGCTATAAATATCCCGGGGGAGTCGCCCGAAGGGCGGCGGGGGCAGAGCCCCCAATTGCACCGGGTCAGCCTTTCATACCGTCCCAGAAGGATTTGACCGACGAGAAGAAGCTTTTTGATTCCGGATGGTTGTCTTCGCCCAGATCGTCAAATTCGCGCAACAATTCTTTCTGACGGGCAGTCAGGTTGACCGGCGTTTCCACGGCGAGTTCGATGAACATGTCACCAACGCCGCCGCCGCGCAGGGCGGGCATGCCCTTGCCGCGCAGGCGCATCTGGCGGCCCGATTGGCTGCCTGCGGGAATCTGTACCCGGCCACGGCCACCGTCGATGGTGGGCACTTCGATGGAACCGCCAAGTGCTGCCTTGGCCATGCTGACCGGAACCCGGCAGTAGAGATTCACGCTGTCGCGTTCGAACAGTTTGTGGTCCGAGACCTCGACAAAGATATAGAGATCGCCCGGAGGGCCTCCACGCATCCCGGCCTCACCCTCGCCCGCCAGACGGATGCGGGTTCCGGTTTCGACACCGGCGGGGATGTTGACGGAAAGGGCGCGCTCTTTTTCAACGCGGCCTGCGCCGCTGCAGGATTTGCAGGGGTTCTTGATGATCTGACCCAGACCGGAACAGGTCGGGCAGGTCCGTTCAACGGTGAAGAAACCCTGCTGCGCACGCACCTTGCCCATGCCGGAACAGGTCGGGCAGGTTGTCGGTTCAACGCCGCCTTCGGCGCCCGAGCCGTCACAGGCCGAACAGGCCACGGCGGCAGGAACGTTGATGGTTTTCTGCAGGCCCGAAAACGCTTCTTCCAGCGTCACGCGCAGGTTGTAGCGCAGGTCAGACCCGCGGGCGGCGCGACGTCCACCGCCGCCGCGTTGCTGACCGCCCATGAAATCGCCGAACAAATCGTCGAACACGTCCGAAAAGGCGCTGGAGAAGTCTCCCTGACCGAACCCGCCACCGGGACGGCCACCGCCACCCATGCCGTTTTCGAATGCGGCGTGGCCAAAGCGGTCGTAAGCCGCTTTTTTGTCAGCATCGCGCAGCACGTCATAAGCCTCGTTGGCTTCTTTGAACTGCGCCTCGGCATCCGGGTTGTCCTTGTTGCGGTCGGGATGCAATTCCTTGGCTTTCTTGCGAAAACCCTTCTTGATCTCATCCGCCGATGCGCCCTTGGCTACGCCGAGCACATCATAGTAGTCGCGTTTTGACATCAGTGTTTCCTTCTGCCTCAACGTAATCGGGCCGGCCCGGGATGCGGACCGGCCCGACTTGGCCCGGTTACCGGTTAGTTACGCTTGTCGTCGTCCAGATCTTCGAACTCGGCGTCGACAATGTCATCATCGCCCGGCGCGGCATCTGCGGCGGCAGGCTCATCTTCACCCTCTTCGGCTTGCGCCTTGTAGATCGCCTCGCCCAGCTTCATGGCGGCTTCGGTGACGTTCTGGATGCCCGACTTGATCTTGTCGGCATTTTCGGTTTCCAGCTCGTCCTTCAGCGCGGCAATGGCCAGTTCGATCGCCTCGATGGTGGTCGGGTCGACCTTGTCGGAATGCTCTTCCATCGACTTTTCGGTCGAATGGATCAGGCTTTCCGCCTGGTTCTTGGCGTCGACCAGTTCGCGGCGTTCCTTGTCGGCTTCCGCGTTCTCTTCGGCGTCCTTGACCATCTTTTCGATGTCCTCGTCGGACAGACCGCCCGAGGCCTGGATGGTGATCTTCTGTTCTTTGCCGGTGCCTTTGTCCTTGGCCGAAACCGAGACAATGCCGTTGGCGTCGATGTCAAACGTCACCTCGATCTGCGGCATGCCGCGCGGTGCGGGCGGGATGTCTTCGAGGTTGAACTGACCCAGGATCTTGTTGTCCGTGGCCATTTCGCGTTCGCCCTGGAACACGCGGATGGTAACGGCGTTCTGGTTGTCCTCGGCGGTCGAGAAGACCTGAGACTTCTTGGTCGGGATCGTCGTGTTGCGGTCGATCAGGCGGGTGAACACGCCACCCAGCGTTTCAATCCCCAACGACAGCGGGGTTACGTCCAGCAGAACCACGTCTTTGACGTCGCCCTGCAGAACACCGGCCTGAATGGCGGCGCCCATGGCAACCACTTCGTCCGGGTTCACGCCCTTGTGGGGCTCTTTGCCAAAGAATTTGGTGACCTCTTCGATCACTTTCGGCATCCGGGTCATACCACCGACCAGAACAACCTCATCCACGTCGCCAGCCGACAGGCCCGCGTCTTTCAGGGCCGCCTGACAGGGCTTCATCGACTTCTTGATCAGGTCGCCAACCAGAGATTCCAGCTTGGCACGGGTCAGCTTCATGACCATGTGCAGCGGCTGGCCGTTCGAGCCCATCGAGATGAACGGCTGGTTGATCTCGGTCTGCGAGGTCGAGCTGAGCTCGATCTTGGCTTTCTCGGCGGCTTCTTTCAGACGCTGCAGCGCCATCTTGTCGGCAGACAGATCGACGCCGTGTTCCTTTTTGAACTCATCCGCCAGGTAGTTGACGATGCGCATGTCAAAGTCTTCACCACCCAGGAAGGTGTCGCCGTTGGTCGATTTGACCTCGAACAGACCGTCGTCGATTTCCAGGATGGTCACGTCGAAGGTACCGCCACCCAGGTCATAGACCGCGATGGTTTGGGTGTCTTCCTTGTCCAGACCATAGGCCAGCGCGGCGGCTGTCGGTTCGTTGATGATCCGCAGCACTTCCAGACCGGCGATTTTACCGGCGTCTTTGGTGGCCTGACGCTGGGCGTCGTTGAAATAGGCCGGAACGGTGATGACCGCCTGCGTGACATCCTCACCCAGATAGCTTTCGGCGGTTTCCTTCATCTTGCCCAGCGTGAAGGCCGAGATCTGGCTGGGCGAGTATTTCTCACCACGGGCTTCGACCCATGCGTCGCCATTGCCGCCATCGACGATGGCATAGGGCACCATTTTCTTGTCTTTTTCGACTTCTGCATCATCCACGCGACGACCGATCAGACGCTTGACGCCAAAGATCGTGTTGTCGGGGTTGGTGACCGCCTGACGTTTTGCAGGCTGACCGACCAGTCGCTCATCTTCGGTGAAGGCGACGATCGAGGGCGTGGTCCGCGCCCCTTCGGCATTTTCGATGACCTTCGGCTGCGAGCCGTCCATGATGGCCACACACGAGTTGGTGGTCCCGAGGTCAATCCCGATGACTTTTCCCATTTTTGCAATCCCTTTCTCTTCAAGGCGATGTCCCGAGGGCCGGACCCGTTATGGCATCCTGTCCCCGATCTGATGTGCGCGACGGCACTACACCATCGCGCGTCCCGGCGTATATAAGGGCCAGACCAAGGGCCTGCAAGCACCGTAAAACGCAGGTTTTCGGGAATCTGAGGCCTTTTTTGGCAAGGATTTGGAAAGGAATGGGGTTTCTGGAATGACGCGGCTGCTTTTGCGGGATTTCGATATCAGAAAGGGCTATCTGGATAGCGCCGCCCAGACGCGGCTGATCGACCTGCTGCGCCCGATTCTGAAAGCGGCACCCCTGTTCCGCCCGATGACGCCCTCGGGCAAGGAAATGTCGGTGCGCATGACCTCGGCCGGGGCGTTGGGCTGGGTCTCCGACAGGGCGGGATACCGGTATCAGGCCGAACATCCCAAGGGCGGACACTGGCCGGGCATTCCCGACCCGATCCTTGATATCTGGCGCGACCTTGTCAGTTCCGAACGCGCGCCGGATTGCTGCCTGATCAACTATTATGGCGAGGGCGCGCGAATGGGTCTGCATCAGGACAAGGATGAGGCGGATTTTTCCTGGCCGGTCCTGTCCGTCTCATTGGGCGATGATGCGCTGTTTCGAATCGGCAATCTGACGCGGGGGGGCAAGACCGAATCCCTGTGGCTGAACTCGGGCGATGTGGTGATCATGGGCGGACCGGCGCGGCTGGCCTATCACGGGGTGGACCGCATCCGGTTCGGGTCATCGAAGCTGTTGCCAAAAGGCGGGCGGATCAACCTGACCATGCGGGTGGCGAATTAGCGCCGGGCGTTCCAGCTATTCGAGATATGCTGGCGGGTGTAGAACTCGGCCAGCAGCCCGATCATCAGCAGGGCAATCCCGACCCACAGCGCATATTCCCAACTGGTGTTGCGCGGGAAATAATTGCGGAACACAAAGCCGCGGCACTGGTCGATTATGTGGAACAGCGGGTTCCAGGCAAACATCATCAGAAGCCCGCCGCCCAGCGCGTTGGCGACAAACATCTTGCCGGAAAACACCATGTTCATACGGCGGTAGATATTGCTGAGCATGCCTGCGGTTGTCGGAAACCACGGTTTCATCGCCATGAACACCAGACCCACCGCGCAGCCGGTAAACCAGGCCAGGATCAGCATCGCAAAGGCCCCGCCGGGGTCCTGAATCTCCAACGGGGCAACGCTGACGCTGTAGATGAACAGGATCACCAGAATGGACATCAACTGCTTATACAGTGTGCCGAACGCGGCAGACAGGATCATGACCATCGCATTCATCGGCGAATGCAGCATCATCGGATTGTTTTTCCCGCCCAGCTTGGTCAGCGCGCTGACGCCCTGAATATGGGTCATGAACAGGAAAACGCCGGACAGAAGATACAGGATGAACTCGCCCCGGATTTTCGCCACGCGCGTCCCCATGAAGGACATGATCAGATAGAACACCATCGCCATCATGACGATCTGCAGAATGTTCATCACGATCGCGACCACCGCGTTCGAATGCTTGGCACGCACATCGCGCACCACGCCGTGAAACACCAGTTCCGCCGTGGTGAACGCGCCGCCCAGCAGCGTTTTGTTGCGGTCGAAATAGAACACTCGATGGGTCTTTCCTGCTTTGCCGCCCTCAATCTGGCATCATTGTCTTGCCGTTCCGTAACCGGCACATCATAAGTCCGTCAGGATTTTGGATCAACAAACCACAGGAACGGAGCTTTTTTGTGACCTACGACGCGCTTATCCCCGTTATCCGGCGTCTGGCCCTGGAAGCAGGCGACAAGATCATGGAAATCTACGAAGCAGATGATTTCGACGTCAAAGTCAAATCCGACGCCAGCCCCGTGACCGAAGCGGACGAAGCCGCCGATGCGCTGATCGCGGCCGGGTTGCGTGCGGCATTTCCCGATATCCTGTTGGTGACCGAGGAACAGGCGGAATCGCATTCGGAAAAAGGCGACACGTTCCTGATCGTCGATCCGCTGGACGGCACCAAGGAATTCATCAACCGGCGTGGCGATTTCACCGTCAACATCGCGCTGGTGGAAAACGGGGTGCCGACCCGCGGCGTGGTTTACGCCCCGGCCAAAGGGCGCATGTTCTACACCCGGGCCGATGGGCAGTCGGTCGAGGAAACCGGCGTGCTGGACAAGGCGCAAGCAGGCGATGTGACGCCAATATCAGTGTCTAATCCGGACAATTCGGCGCTTTTGATCGTTGCGTCCAAGTCGCACCGGGATCAGGCGACCGAAGATTACATCAACAAATATCAGGTGGCTGACAGCAAAAGCGCCGGCTCATCCCTGAAATTCTGTCTGGTCGCCACGGGTGAGGCGGATCTCTATCCCCGCGTGGGCCGGACGATGGAGTGGGACACCGCCGCAGGCCACGCCGTGCTGGCAGGTGCCGGCGGCAATGTGGTGCGGTTCGACGACCATAGCCCGCTGACCTATGGCAAGGATGCCTATGCAAACCCGTTCTTCATCGCCTACGCTCCAGGTGTTGAGCTGAAGGAGGCCTGATGTCCGTTCTGATCGCGATCCCCGCCCGCTATGCCTCATCCCGGTATCCGGGCAAACCGCTGGTGCCGCTGACCGGGGCGAATGGCACCGCAATGACGCTGATCGAACGGTCGTGGCGGGCAGCCAAATCGGTCTCAGGCGTCGATAAGGTGGTGGTCGCCACCGACGACGACCGCATCCGTGAGGTTTCCGAGGGGTTTGGCGCCGAGGTTGTGATGACCTCGGACACCTGCGTCAACGGCACCGAGCGCTGTGCCGAGACGCTGGATGTTCTGGGCGGAGGCTACGATATCGTGGTCAATCTTCAGGGCGACGCCCCCCTGACCCCGCATTGGTTTGTCGAGGATCTGATCACCGGCCTGCGCGCCGCGCCCGAGGCAGGCGTTGCGACCCCAGTGCTGCGTTGCGATGGCGCGGCTCTGAACGGGTTGCTGAACGACCGCAAACATGGGCGCGTCGGCGGCACGACCGCCGTGTTCGCCGCCGACCACAGCGCGATGTATTTCTCGAAAGAGGTCGTGCCCTACACCGCGCAGACCTATGCGGATGACGAACTGACCCCGGTGTTCCACCATGTCGGTGTCTATGCCTACCGGCCCGACGCGCTTGCCGCCTATCCCACATGGTCCACCGGCCCGCTGGAACAGCTGGAAGGGCTGGAGCAACTGCGCTTCATGGAAAACGGCCGCACCGTTCTGTGTGTCGAGGTCGACGCCAAAGGCCGCCAGTTCTGGGAGTTGAACAATCCGGAGGACGTGCCGAAGATCGAAGGGATGATGGCCGCGATGGGGTTGGATTGACCCGTTTTCCCCGTGGCGCCCAGCGCCGAAACCCCCTAAACACGCCCGGATTTTGGACAGTGGAAAACCCATGACGAACATTCTTGTTACCGGCGGTGCGGGCTATGTCGGGTCGCATGCCTGCAAGGCGCTGGCCCGCGCCGGATATACGCCGGTCACCTTCGACAATCTGGTCACAGGCTGGCAGGACGCGGTAAAATTCGGACCCTTTGCCCAGGGCGACCTGCTGGACCGGGTGCGTCTGGACGAGGTCTTCGCGCAATACCAGCCCGCCGCCGTCATGCATTTCGCCGCCCTCAGCCAGGTGGGCGAAGCGATGCGCGAACCGGGGCGCTACTGGTCGAATAATGTCACCGGCTCTCTGAACCTGATCGAGGCCGCGGTGGCGGCGGGTTGTCTGGATTTCGTGTTCTCTTCGACCTGCGCCACCTATGGCGATCAGGACAATGTCGTGTTGGACGAATCCGCCGCGCAACATCCGCTGAACGCCTATGGCGCCTCAAAACGCGCCATCGAGGATATCCTGCGCGATTTCGAAGCCTCGCACGGCCTGCGCAGCGTGATTTTCCGGTATTTCAACGTCGCAGGCGCCGACCCCGATGGCGAGGTCGGAGAATTCCACCGCCCCGAAACCCATCTGGTGCCGCTGATGCTGGACGCGATCGACGGCAAGCGCGACGGGCTGACCGTGTTCGGCACCGATTACGACACCCCGGACGGCACTTGTATTCGCGACTATGTCCATGTCTGCGATCTGGTCGATGCCCATGTGCTGGGGCTGAACTGGCTGGAACAGGACAGGGGCAGCCGGGTGTTCAACCTTGGCACCGGTTCGGGCTTTTCGGTGCTGGAAGTGATCGAGCAATCGCGCAACGTTACCAATCGCCCCGTGCCCTATTCCGTCGGACCCCGCCGGGCGGGCGATTGCACCAAGCTGGTTTCGGGCTCGGTCCGGGCCGAGGCTGAACTGGGCTGGACGCCCAAAAGATCAACGTTAGAGACGATGATCGGCGATGCCTGGCGCTGGCACCAGAACGGCCACTACGACAAGTGAGGGGCCGTTGACCAGCGCGGCCCAGACACTGCCCCGGATTAGCTGGGCGCAGCGCTATCGGTTGCGGTGGAAGCGGCGCAGGCTGTTGTGGCAATCCTTCCGCAGCCGCCATCAGTTGAACAGCCTGATCGACCGCACCAACCGGATCACCCCCGGCGACATCCTGGCCTTTACCACCCTGCGCAATGAAATCACCCGGTTGCCGTGGTTCCTCGACCACTACCGCCGCCTTGGGGTGAACCACTTTCTGATCGTGGACAATGGCAGCGACGATGGCAGCACCGAGTATCTGTTGCAGCAACCGGATGTCTCGGTCTGGCAGACCCATGCCAGCTATCGCGCCGCGCGCTACGGAATGCTGTGGCTGACCTGGTTGCAAATGCGTTACGGCCACGATCACTGGACCCTGATGGTCGATGCCGATGAGCTGTTGATCTATACCCATCACGAGGTCCGACCCCTGCAGGACCTGACCGCCTGGCTGGAGGGCACAGGCCGGAACACGTTCGGCGCTTTGATGCTGGACCTTTATCCCAAGGGCCCGCTGGGCACCCAGACCTATGATCCTGAAACCGACCCGACCGAGGTGGTCAATTGGTTCGACCCCGGCCCCTACCGCGCGCAACGGCAAAGCCCGATGGGCAATCTGTGGCTGCAGGGCGGCGCGCGTGAGCGGGTGTTCTTTGCCGATACCCCGCGTAAATCACCGACGCTGAACAAAATTCCCCTGATCCGCTGGTCGCGCCGGTATGCTTATGTCATTTCCAGCCATTCCATTCTGCCCCGGCACTTGAATGCGGGCTATGACGGGCCAGAAGGTCAGTCCCCTTCGGGCGTTTTGCTGCACACCAAGTTCCTGCCCGAAATCGTCGAAAAATCATGGATCGAGAAACAGCGGCGACAGCATTTCCACGACCCGGACCAGTTCGCAGGCTATTACGACGATGTTCTTAACCAGCCCGACATGTGGACTTCACACTCGATGAAATACACCGGCTGGGAACAGATGCAGGCGCTTGGCCTGATGAATTCCGGCGGATTTGCCTGAACAGGCCCGAAACGTTGGCCAAAAACCACGGGGGGGAACTAACGGGTTTTAAACTCATTGCCTCGAAACATGCAAAAATGTCATAACACGGCAATTGCCCGGCACCACTCTGGCCTGAACCAGCCCCGGGCATGCTCGCGTAGGAGTAAAGGTTTGGCAGTCGCGTGAGCCTGTTGGATTCATACCGGATGAGGTTGCGGCGCAAGCGCCGTCTGGTGCGTTGTCTGCGCAAACGGCGGCACCTGAAGCCGGTCAGCAATAACACGCACACCATCCGCCGCGACGACGTTCTGCTGATGAGCGTGGTGCGCAACGAGAAAATCCGCCTGCCCTATTTTCTGGACTATTATCGCAAGCTGGGTATCAATCACTTCCTCTTCGTCGACAATGACAGCGACGACGGGACGGCCGCGTTTCTGGAAGCGCAGCCGGATGTCTCGGTCTGGCAGACCAGGACCAGCTACAAAAAGGCAGGTTATGGGCTGGACTGGTCCAACTATCTGCTGCGGAAATATGCGCATAAGCATTGGGTTCTGACCGTCGACCCGGATGAGTTCCTTGTCTACCCGTTCTGCGACACCCGCCCCATTCGCGCGCTGACCGACTGGCTGGACATGACCGGAGTGCGCAGTTTCGGCACCATGCTGATCGATATGTATCCCGAAGGCCCGGTGGATGCGGACCCCTACAGCGAAGGCCAGAACCCGTTCGACACCGCAGGCTGGTTCGACGCGGGCAATTACGTGATCAGCAAGAACCCCGATTACCGCAACCTCTGGATTCAGGGCGGTCCGCGCGCGCGGGTGTTCTTTCGCGACGACCCCTCGAAAGCGCCGGCGCTGAACAAGATCCCTTTGGTGAAATGGGACCGGCGCTATGTCTATGTCAGCTCCACTCATGCGCTGCTGCCGCGCGGGCTGAATCAGGTCTATGACGAATGGGGCGGCGAAAAGATCAGCGGCGCGCTGCTGCATGCCAAGCTGATCAGCACGCTGGGCGATAAGGCGCGCGAGGAATTGCAGCGCTGCCAGCATTTCAGCAGTTCAGCCGAATACCACGCCTATGCCACGCAATTGCAGGACAGCCCCGTCTTTCACTGCGACTGGTCCGAAAAATACATCAACTGGCGGCAGTTGGAGATTCTGGGCCTCATGTCGAAAGGAAACTGGGCATGAACAGCCTTGGCATCGTCATGCTGGTGCACACCGCGCTGGACCGGGCCGAGCAGGTGGCGCGGCACTGGACCGCCTCGGGCTGTCCGGTGGTGATCCATGTGGACCGCAAAGTGCCCAATAGCGCCTATTCCACCTTCGCCAGGGCCTGTTCCGACAATCCGCTGATCCTGTTCTCGGACCGGCATGTCTGCGAATGGGGTGGCTGGGGCATCGTCGCCGCCTCGCAATCCGCGTCCGAGATGATGCTTGAACGCTTTCCGGACGTGCGCCATGTCTTTCTGTCCTCGGGCGCGTGCCTGCCGCTGCGTCCGGTGCAGGAACTGATCGACTACCTGTCCGACCGCCCCCGCGTCGATTTCATCGAAAGCGCAACGACGGCGGATGTCAGCTGGACCATCGGCGGGTTGGACCACGAACGCTTCACCCTGCGGTTTCCGTTTTACTGGCGCCGGCAGCGCAAATTGTTCGACGCCTATGTCAAACTGCAGCGCGCCCTGGGCATGCGCCGTCAGATCCCCGAGGGGCTGGTACCGCATATGGGCAGCCAGTGGTGGTGCCTGACCCGCCAGACCCTGTCGGCGATCCTGCAGGACCCCAAGCGCAAACTGTATCACCGCTATTTCCGCCGCGTCTGGATACCCGACGAAAGTTATTTCCAGACGCTGGCGCGGCTCTATTCCACGCATATCGAAAGCCGGTCGCTGACCCTGTCCAAGTTCGACCACGAAGGCCGCCCGCACATCTTCTATGACGATCACCTGCAATTGCTGCGCCGCTCGGATTGCTTCGTTGCCCGCAAAATCTGGTGGCGGGCCGATCGTTTGTATCAGGCCTTTCTGACCGATCAGGCCAGCGCGATGAAACCGGCCGAGCCCAACCCCGGCAAGATCGACCGCGTATTCGCCAAGGCGGTCGAGCGGCGCACCCGCGGGCGCGACGGGCTGTACATGCAGGGCCGCTTTCCCCGCCACGGGTCGGAAAACGGCCTGACTTCATCGCCCTATTCGGTGTTTCAGGGGTTCACCGAACTGTTCGAGGATTTTCAGCCCTGGCTGACCGCCGCCACCGGAACCCGCGTGCACGGGCATCTGTTTGGACCCGGCCGGGCCGAGTTCGCCAATGGGGAAACCCTCACCTTTGGCGCGCTGAGCGACTGCGCCACCCTGCGCGATTACAACCCGACGGCGTTTTTGTCGAACCTGATCTGGAACACGCGGGGCGAGCGGCAGTGCTTTCAGTTCGGGCCGACCGACACGCAGGAAATCAACTGGTTTCTGGCGCGCGACAAGAATGCCCAGATCTCGGTCATCACCGGGGCCTGGGCCATCCCGCTGTTCCGGTCGAACATGAATTTCGCCGACATCCGGACCGAGGCCGCCCGCCTGCAGCAGATTGAAACCAAACAGCTCGAGGTTCTGACCTCGGTCTGGACCAAGGCGCGGATGCGGCGTTGGTCGCTGGTGGAATTCATCGAATCCCCGATGGAGCTGTTGCACACGATCATTGAAGAGATCGGATCGCCGCACCCCCCTCATCTGATCGAAACCCCCAAAATGGTCGATCTGTCGGGCTTTGGGAAATTCCTGCAGAACCTCAAGAATCAGGGGATGCACCCTCAACTGATGGGCGATTTCCCGGTGGATGACGTGTTCGGCACCCAGACCAGACCCTATCGCAAACCCTATCTGGTGCAATAACCGCCCATGACCGCCAAGTTTGACTATTTCATCATACTGGCCGCCATGCGCACGGGCTCGAACCTGCTCGAGGCCAATCTGAACGCGCTGCAGGGCGTGACCGGCCATGGTGAAGCGTTCAACCCGCATTTCATCGGCAAGGTAAAATCGCAGGACCTGCTGGGCGTGACGCTGGACGAGCGCGACGAAGACCCGACCCGGCTGATCCAGGCCATTCGCACAGCACCCGGCGCGCTGAACGGGTTTCGCTATTTCCACGACCATGACCCGCGCGTTCTGGACATGGCGCTGGACGATCCGCGCTGCGCCAAGATCATCCTGACCCGCAATCCGCTGGACAGCTACCTGTCGCTGAAAATCGCGCGTGAAACGAAGCAATGGCAGTTGAAAAACATCAAACGCCGGCTCGACGCCAAGGTCGCGTTTCTGGCCGATGAATTCGCGGAGTATCTGGATCAGCAGCAACGCTATCAGCAGATGCTGCAGCACCGGCTTCAGACCTCGGGGCAGGTGGCGTTTTGCCTGAGTTTCGATGACCTGAGCCAATTGGACGTTCTGAACGGCCTCGCCGCCTGGCTAGGAGTTACGGCGCGGCTGGATAGTCTGGACGATACGCTGAAACCGCAAAACCCCGGCACGGCGCAGGACAAAGTCACCAACCCGCACGAGATGGAGCAGGCCCTGTCGCAGGTGGACAGGTTTTCTCTGCACCACGCGCCGGATTTCGAGCCCCGGCGCGGGCATGCGGTGGTGTTTTACGTCGCCGCCCCCAAAACACCGCTGATGTATCTGCCCATCCGCAGCGGGATCGAACATGCGATTACTGGCTGGATGGCAAAGCTGGATGGGGTCGAACCGGACGGGCTGCTGACCGACCGTAATCGCAAACAGACACGGCGCTGGATGTCTTCGCACCCCGGCCACCGCAAGTTCACGGTCCTGCGCCACCCGTTGGCCCGCGCGCATACCGCCTTTTGCACGCGGATCCTGAACAAGGACCCCGGCAGCTATCAGATCATCCGCAACACGCTGCGAAACAAGTTCAAACTGCCGATCCCCGGTCAGATACGCGACCACAATTATTCGCTGGATCAGCACCGCGAGGCTTTCGCCGCCTTCCTGCGGTTTCTGCGCCACAACCTGAACGGCCAGACCCCAATCCGGGTGGACGGAACCTGGTGCAGCCAGTCCCGCGTCTTGGAGGGGATGTCGGGCTTCGCCCAACCCGACCTGATCCTGCGGGAAGAAGAGGTCGCGACAGCCCTGCCCGATCTGGCCCGCAGTCTGGGCCACACAACGCCGCCAGCCGTGGAAAGCTGCGCGCCGGAAACGCCCTATACGCTCGACCAGATTTACGACAAACAGCTCGAGGCGCTGGCGGCCGAGACCTACCAGCAGGATTATCTGCAATTCGGGTTTGGCGCGTGGAAACCGCTATGGCCTGCGCCTAGGGGCGCAGGGTGATCACGGTACCTTCGTTCACCATCGCGTAAATCTCTTCAATCTCTTCGTTCTTCACCGCGATACAGCCCGCCGTCCAGTCCGGGGTCTTTTTCGCGCGTTTGAACTCGGATCGCAGATTGGGCTGGCCGTGGATAAAAATGTCACCGCCCGGATCGACCCCCGCCGCCTTGGCCTGCGCCCGGTCGGCAGAGTTCGGGTAGGAAATCCCCAGTGACAGATGATAGCGGCTGCGCGGGTTGCGGCGGTCGATCAGATAGGTTCCCTCGGGCGTGCGGCCGTCGCCCTTCTTGGTCTTGGTACCGTCGGGTGCAAAGCCCAGATCGACCTCGTATTCGCGCAAAATCTGTTCATTGTGCAGAAGGTACAGCTTGCGCGCGCCCTTGTTGACCACCAATGCGGTCACCTCGGGCCCATTATATGTAAGAAATCTCGGGTTGGCTGAGGCACAAGCCGAAAGGCTCAGCGTAGCCATCGCACCCAATCCAAATGCTCGACGATCCATGTTTCACTGCCTGCTGTTTTTTTTCAGCATTATGCCAAAATTCCAGAAAACTGAAATCACTTTTTGCTGTTCGCCTGCTCGATCAGCCGGCGTTCGATGGTTTCCAGCCGCTCCAGCACCTCGTCCCGGTAAGCGTCGGTTTTCACTTCGTCTTCCGCGTGATGCGCATCCTGCATCGAATTCACGATCAGACCCACCAGCAGGTTCACCACCGCAAAGGTGGTGACCATGATGAACGGCACGAAGAACAGCCAGGCATAGGGATAGACCTCCATCACCGGGCGGACGATGCCCATCGACCAGCTTTCCAGCGTCATGATCTGGAACAGCGTATAGGCCGACAGACCCAGATCGCCGAACCAGTCGGGGAAGGAATACGAGAACAGCTTGGTCGAGATCACCGCGCCGATATAGAACAGGATCGCCATCAACAGGAACACGCTGGCCATGCCCGGCAGGGCCGAGATAAACCCCTCGACCACCCGGCGCAGGCGCGGCGCGACCGAGATGACGCGCAAAACCCGCAGAATCCGCAGCGCCCGCAGCACCGACAGGCTGCCCGCGCTGGGCACAAGGGCGATGCCGACGATCAGAAAGTCAAAGATATTCCAGCCGCTTGTAAAGAACCGGCGACCGGTGGCGATCAGCTTCATCGCAATCTCGGCCACGAAGATGGCAAGGCACAGCTTGTCCAGAACCACGATCAGGGGGCCCGCCGCCTCCATCAGCGTGGGCGAGGTCTCCATCCCCAGCAGGATCGCGTTGAAGATGATAACGCCGGTGATGAACCGCCCGAAGGCGGGCGCTTCGATAATGGACAGCAACCGCTGCGTGAACCCCATGCCTGTCTCTTTCCTGTCTGCTCAAGTTGCGGGGTTCAGCACAAACCGCGCGGCAAGTTCCGTATGTGACGACCATCGAAATTGGTCAACGACCTGTACCCATTCAAGGGTGTAGCCCGCGTTAACCAGCGTTTTTGCATCCCGTGCGAACGTGACCGGGTTGCACGAGACATAGGCGATCACCGGGCGTCTGGCCTGCGCCAATTCGGCCACCTGCGCCTCGGCCCCGGCGCGGGGCGGGTCCAGTACGACGGCGTCAAAGGCTTTGAGTTCGTCGGGCATCAGCGGACGGCGAAACAGGTCGCGCGCTTCGCTTGT
Organism: Ruegeria sp. AK4; assembly: GCF_056541025.1. Lineage (NCBI taxonomy): Bacteria > Pseudomonadati > Pseudomonadota > Alphaproteobacteria > Rhodobacterales > Roseobacteraceae > Ruegeria > Ruegeria sp. AK4. The sequence continues at coordinate 77,915 of NZ_JBQFXS010000003.1, read as the reverse complement.
GACGCGTTTCAAACCTTGCGCACGACGCCAGCCCTGATCCAGCGCTTGCGTCATTGCGGCCTCACCTTCGACCGCGTGGATTTCAGCGGTTTGCGCCAGCGGCAGCGAGAAAGTTCCGCTGCCCGCAAACAAATCAACGATGCGCCTTGCGCCTTCCGTTGCCTCGGATACCGCCTGTAACAGAGCCTGTTCTCCGTCCTTTGTGGCCTGCAGGAAGGCCCCCGGCGGCGGCGTCACTTCGGCGCTTCCGAACCGTTGCACCGGGGGATGGCGCATTGCGATGACCTCACCGTCCCAGCTGAGCCGCGCCAGCCCGTGTTTCTCGGTCGCCTGCGCCAGCGCCAGTTCCAGCGGCCCGTCCAGCGGCTTGCCGCCCTTGACCGCGACGTCCAGCCCACTCTCGGACAAGGTCAGGGTCACGGCCAGCACCCCCTTGCGGCTGCCGCCCAGCAGCGCCAGTGCCTCGGCCACCGGAATGGCGGCGATCAGCGCCGGGTCCAGCAGGTGGCAATCGGGGATTTCGGTGATCGTGTCCGAGGCGCGGCCGTGGAACCCGGCAAGGGTGCCCTTTTTCGTGCGCCTGACCGCGATGGTCGCGCGGCGGCGGGATCGGTCGGGCGAGGTGTGAATGGGCCGCATCGGGGCATCGAGCCCTTGCGCGGCCAGAGCGTTGCGCACCACCGCGACCTTCCAATCGGCCACAAACGCGTCCGAGGCATGCTGCAACTGGCACCCCCCGCAAGCCTTGTAGTGCCGGCACGGCGGTTTCACGCGCTGATCTGACGGGGTTTCGACGCGGATATCGGTCAGTACCTGCCCGTCCAGCACGCCGCTGACCTCCTCACCCGGCAAGGTGCGCGGGGCGTAAACCGGGCCGTCGGCGATGCCGTCGCCCTGATGTCCCAGACGGTTTATGGTAAAGTTCTGCCTCATGACCGGCCTGATAGCCGGGCTTTGCGGACAAAAAAACCCCTTTGGGTCTTTTGCATTTATATTGGATCGAAATACGCTGCCTCTCTCTTCGGTCGAACGCGTATTTTGATGCTTGACTTGTCAGAAATGCAAAAAGCCCCTTATTCAGCAGCTTCCGCCTGAATGAAGCCGCCGGACTGGCGATGCCAGAACCGGGCATAAAGCCCGCCCTGTTCCAACAGCGCCTCGTGCGTGCCGCTTTCCACGATACGTCCGTGATCCAGAACGACGATCCGGTCCATCTCGCTCAGGGTGGACAGGCGATGGGCGATGGCCAGAACCGTTTTGCCCTGCATGACCCGGTGCAGAGCGGTCTGGATCGAGGCCTCAACCTCGGAATCCAGCGCCGAGGTTGCCTCGTCCAGCACCAGAATCGGCGCGTCCTTCAGAATGGCGCGGGCCAGCGCGATGCGTTGCCGTTGCCCGCCTGACAGCTTCACGCCCCGTTCGCCAAGATGGGCGTCATAGCCGGTGCGCCCATGCGCGTCTTGTAAACCCAGAATGAACTCATGTGCCTCGGCCTTGTGTGCCGCTTCGATCAACTCGGCCTCGGATGCATCGGGGCGGCCATAGAGGATATTCTCGCGCGCTGAGCGATTGAACATCGCGGTTTCCTGCGTGACCATGCCGATCTGGCGGCGCAAACTGTCCTGCGTCACCTGCGACACGTCCTGCCCGTCAATGCAGATGGCGCCTTTTTCCCCGTCATAGAGCCTGAGCAACAGCGAAACGAGGGTGGATTTCCCCGCCCCGGACGCGCCCACGATGCCCAGTTTCTCACCGGGTTGAACCGCCAGATTCAGGTCAGTGACACCACCGATATCGCGGCCATAAGCAAAGCTGACGGCGTCGAAGGCGATGCCGCCCTCGGTCACCACCAGTTCCGTCGCCTGCGCCACATCCTCAACCCGGTCGCGCTTGGCGAGGGTTTTCATGCCGTTCTCGATCTCGCCCACATTTGCATAAAGGCCCATCAGCGTGAAACTGACCCAGCCGGTCATCTGCGCAATCCGGATCGAGATCGCGCCAGCCGCCACGATATCCCCGGGCGTCGCCATGCCGAACTGCCACAGCCACAGCGTCGCGCCCAGCAGCAGCACCGGCAGGATTCCCGCCAGCGTCATCAGGATGAACCGGAAACTGGCCGAGAGCCGACCGAAATCCAGTGACTTCTCGCGCAGATCGACCATCGCATTCCGCGCTGCCTGATCCTCGAACGCGGCATGGGCGAACAGCTTGACGGTCTTGATGTTGGTGATCGTGTCCACCACCTGCCCCGACACCATCGCCCGCGCCCCGGCCCGCGCCGCCGAACGGCGGCGGATGCGCGGCAGATACCAGCGCACCAACAGGAAATAGACCACTAGCCAGACGGCAAAGGGCAGCATGACCAGTGGATGAATAGACCCTAACAAAAGCAAAGAGCCAACCAATGAGGCCAACGCAAAGACAATCGCACTGATCGTTTCCGACACGACCGAGGCCATGGCGTTCGAGGTCTGCATCTGCTTCTGCGCGATGCGACCGGCGAAATCGTCATCGAAATAGGTGACGGACTGGCCCAGCGTCCAACGGTTCAGCTTAGCCAGAACCAGCGGCGTGATGTTGGGCATGACGATGTAGTTGTTCGACAAGGCCGACAGTCCGAAGAAGACCGGCCGCAGCAGCATAAAAAACGCCACCGCGCCGAAGATCAGCCACAGGTTCCCCGCGCTCAGCAGATCCTCGGGCCCGCTGGCGGTTGCGACATCGATGACACGGCCCAGAATCCACGCGGTTCCGGCCTCCATCGTGCCGGCAAACGCGGAAAAGAAGGCCGCCACGAACAGCATGGGCCAGGCGCCGGACAGGCTCCAGCGAATGAAAGCCCCCAGCGTTTGCGGCGGGGGCGTTTCGATGTCCTTGAACGGGTTGATGAGGTCAGCGATCCTCATTCAGCGGCCTCCGGGTTCATGAAACCCCCAGATTGCCGCGACCAGAACTGGGCGTAAAGACCGCCCTGCGCCAGCAGGTCGGCATGACTGCCCTCTTCCACGATCCGGCCCGCATCCATCACCAGAATGCGATCCATCTGGGCAATGGTGCTCAGCCGGTGGGCAATGGCGATCACGGTTTTGCCCTGCATCATGCCGTAGAGGGTCTCCTGAATGGACGCTTCGACCTCGGAATCTAGGGCGGATGTCGCCTCGTCCAACAGCAATATCGGTGCATCTTTCAGGATCACCCGCGCCAGCGTCACCCGCTGCCGCTGACCGCCCGACAGTTTCACGCCGCGTTCACCCACATGCGCGTCATAGCCGGTGCGCCCCTGCGGGTCTTGCAGGTCGAGGATGAACTCATGCGCCTCGGCCTGTTTTGCGGCGGCGATCATCTGCGCCTCGGTCGCGTCCGGACGGCCATAGAGGATGTTGTCGCGGACCGAGCGGTGCAGCAAGGCGCTGTCCTGCTGCACCATGCCGATATGCTGGCGCAAACTGTCCTGCGTCACGCCCGCAATATTCTGATCGTCAATCAGGATCGCACCGCGTTCGACGTCATAAAACCGCAAAAGCAGCTTCACCAGGGTCGATTTCCCGGCCCCGGACCGCCCGATCAGGCCGATCTTTTCACCCGGGTGGATGGTCATGTTGACGTGATCCAGCCCGCCGGTCGTGCGGCCATAATGGTGCGACAGATCGCGCACCTGAATCTCACCTTTGGTCAGGTTCAGCGGTTTCGCTGCGGGCGCGTCCAGCAGATCGATGGGCTGGGCAATGGTCTCCATCCCTTCCGAGACGATCCCCAGCTCGCGGAAGAAACTGGTCAGCGCCCACATGATCCAGCCGGTCATGGCATTCAGCCGCAGGGTCAGAGCGGTCGCGGCAGCGACCACACCGACCGAGGCGCTGCCCTGCATCCACAGCGAAATCGCCCAGCCCACGACACCCACGATCAGCAGACCGTTCAGCGCCACCAGCACGGCATCCATGATGGTGAAAATCCGCATCTCGATCTGGAAAGTGCGGCGGGTTTCCTCGATCGCCTCGCGCGCATAGTCCAACTCCTGCGTGTCATGGGCGAACATCTTGACCGAATGGATGTTGGTATAACTGTCCACCACCCGCCCGGTCACCGTGGATCGCGCGTCCGAGGCCGCCTTGGACGCGGGCCCGACCCGCCGCACCGTCCAGCGCACCAGCAGGGCGTAGAAGACAAACCAGATCAGCAACGGGATCAGCAGCCGCGGATCGGCGGCATACAGAAGGATCGCGGCGCCGATCATATAGGCCAGCGAGAAGGAAATGGCGTCAAAAACCTGAAACACCACCTCACCCGCTGCGGGCGGGGTCTGCATGATACGGTTGGCGATGCGCCCGGCGAAATCGTTCTCGAACCAGCCGACCGACTGGCGCAGCACGTGCTTGTGTGCCCGCCAGCGGATCAGCGTGCCGAAATTCGGCAGGATGGTGTTATTCAGCAGCAGCACATCGACCAGATGCAGCAGCGGGCGCAGAAACAGAACAAATGCGGCCATCAGCAGCAGCTCGGTCCCGTGGTCCTGCCACACTTCGGCTGGGGAGCCGCCCAGCAGGTCAACAACACGGCCCATGTAATAGATCAGCCCGATCTCGACCCCCGCAACGATGACCGAGATCAGCCCCGCCCAGAAGAACACCCGAAAGAACGGGCGCGAGTAGTTCAGCATGAACGGCCACAAGCGCGTCGGCGGCCTGTCGGATTCCGTATAGGCAACAAAAGGGTCTACAAGGTTTTCGAAATAGCGAAACATGGAGGGTGCTCCGATTGAGCGGGTAAATCAGGACATGCGAAGAAAGATGGCGCCAGAACACCACCCTTACGGGTCGAGCGTTCCGGCTTTAGCCGAACCAGATCCCGTAATACATTCGCATGCCTCCCTCCAAATCAGGTACAGGCGCACGTAACCACAAACGCGCGAATTTGTCATCCCCTTTTGAGACTTCCCGCTACTCGGCCAGCAGATCGTCGCGGGTCAGGGCAAATCCCGAGGCGATCCAGCGCGCCTCGAGCTCGGCCAGTTTTTTGCCCAGCGCCGGGCCGGTGAAATCGGGTATCAGGTCTGCGGCCTTGATCGGGAACCGGGCGGCGGCCCCCTGATGCAACGCGGTTTTCAGGTCGTCCGACCACGGCTGTTCCAGAAAGGCGCAGCGCAGCAGGGTTTCGTGCAGGCCGCCCTCATCCCCGTAGCGATAGCCCAGTTCGGCCACGCTGGTTGTGCCGGCGGCCTCGTCCCGCATGCGGGTCAGGCGTTGCAGTTGCGCGCGGCTCAGGCGCAGGGTGACGGCCTCGTCGGGGGATGCAATGGCCGCCAGTCGGCGCACCGGGTCCGGTGCCGCGCCTGCGGCCTGTTCCAGATGGATCAACGGGGCCAACGCCCGGTCATCCGCCCCCGGCAGCAGCTGCGCCAGAACGCCGGCGCTGCGCATCGCCGCCACGGAGGGGGCCGGATCGGGCGCGCCCAACAGTTTGAGCAACTCCGCCCCCACCCGTTCGCGGGACAGCGCCGCCAGACCGTCCAGATTTGCCGCAATCGCCGCCAGCGCGTCGGCATCGAACCCGGCCTCGGGGTTGCCGTACCAGGCGTGAAACCGGAAATAGCGCAGCGAGCGCAGATAATCCTCGCGAATGCGATGGGCGGCGGTTCCGATGAAGCGCACGTGCCGCGCCTGAAGGTCCGGCAGGCCATCAAGCGGGTCTAACACGGTGCCATCGGGCCGGGCATAGATCGCATTCATGGTGAAATCGCGCCGCGCCGCGTCTTCTTCGACCTTGTCCGAAAACGCCACAACGGCGCGCCGCCCGTCGGTTTCGACATCGCGGCGAAAGGTGGTGATCTCGTGCGGGACACCCTGGCTGACCACGGTGATCGTGCCGTGATCCATACCGGTGGGGATCGCCTTTAGGCCCGCGCCCAGCGCCAGTTCAACAACCCGGTCCGGGCGCGCATCGGTGGCGATGTCGATATCCGAGACCGGCGCACCCAGCAGCGCATTGCGCACGCAACCGCCGACAAACAGCGCCTGCGCACCCGATCCGGTCAGCGCGGCACATACCGCCTGAGTCGCAGGCTCTGATACCCACGGCGCTTTGATCTGCTTCATTCACTCACCCGTGCTGCCAGCCCCCGCAAGATGCGGGCCGTCGCGCCCCAGATGTAATAGGGACCGAAGGGCACTGTGAAGTATTTTCGCCTGTGGCCACGCCAGCGGCGGGACTCGATCTGATAGTTCACGGGGTCCAGAACATGGGTCAAAGGGACCGAGAACACCTCGTCGACCTCTCCCGGTTCGGGTTCGGGCTGAAACGGCTGCCGGATGATTGCCACCACCGGCGTGATCGAAAAGGATGTCACCGTCTCATGCGTCGGCAGAAAACCCAGAACCTCGGGTAACTCCCTTGGCAGGCCGATTTCCTCATCGGCCTCGCGCAGGGCGGCGGCGGTGACATCGGCGTCGCCCTCATCCTGCTTGCCGCCCGGAAAAGCGATCTGGCCGGGATGGTGTTTCAGGGCCGAGGACCGTTTCGTCAGAATCAGACGCGGCGTGTTGCCGTTGACTAAGATCGGCACCAGAACACCCGCCGGGCGCAGCTTGCGCCCCGGCGGCAGGACGGTTTCCGGATTCAGGTCAAAATCGCTGGACCCGTGACCGGGGCGGCCCAAAGCCGCCCGGATCATGGCGCTGGGGTCATGCACCTGCGGCATCATCGGCATCGAAGCCGACCGTCGCCGGATCAAGCACGTAATGCGCACCGCAGAACTGGCAGTCGGCGGTCACGTCACCCTCGGGCGTGGTCATCTTTTCGATGTCCTTGGCCGAATAGATCGACAGGCTTTGCCGCACCCGATCCTCGGAACAGGTGCAGCCGAACTGCACCGATTGCGCGTCGTAGACCCGCGGCTGTTCCTCGTGAAACAGGCGGATCAGAAGGTCGGTGGGCGCAACCGAGGGGCCGATCATTTCCAGATCCTCGACCGTATCCAGCAGAATGTTGACACGGTCCCAGTTCTCGCCCTCTTCCCCGTCAACCAGATCGGTAGCGGTCAAAATCTCGCCGGTGCCTTCGCCCGACGCGGCAAAGGGCGAGGCTTTGGGCATATGCTGCAACATGATCCCGCCCGCGCGCCAATGTTCACCGACACCCGGCTCGGTCGATTTGCCGAAGCTCAGCGAGAACCGGGTCGGCAACTGTTCGGATTGCGCAAAATACGCCTCGGCGCAGGCGCTGATCGAGCCTCCGGCAAGGGGTGTGATCCCCTGATAGGGCTGCGTGCCTTCGCCCTGATCGATCATGATCGCGAAATAGCCTTCGCCCACCTGATCGAAAGGCGTGCTGTTGGTCAGGCGATCCCGGTCGAAACTGGCATAGGCGCGGATGCGGGCCGGTTCGCCCTCGACCTTCGGGGCGTAGTAATCCGTTGCGATCATCCTCACCGCGCCCTTGGACTGCACCTGCAGCGACAGCTTCCAGCGCAAGGATACCGTCTGGCCGATCAACGCGGTCAGCAGGGCCATCTCAGCCACTAGGGCCTCGACCTGTTCGGGATAGTCGTGCTGCTTCAGGATGCCGTCCAGCACGCCATCCAGCCGGGCCACACGGCCACGCATATCCGATACATCGAGTTGAAAGGGCAGGACGGTATCGTCCCACGCGATTTTGGTTCCAAGAGACATGGGGTTTCCTTACACGCCACGGGTTGGCATACCGGCACCATATAGGTCGTACAGTTCGGGTTGTAAGGGGCCATACATGATCAGACGGTTCGGTGAAAGCCCCGAAGCCGGGCGGACATACACGCGGCGCGTCGGCGTTTACGCCCTGTTGCCGCGCGGCAGGCATCTTTTGCTGACATGCCAGACCGAACCGGGGCCGGATCTGCAGCTTCCCGGCGGCGGAATCGACCCGGGCGAATCGCCCGTTACCGCCCTGCACCGCGAAGTGTTCGAGGAAACCGGCTGGCTGGTGGCTACACCCCGGCGGGTCGGCGCGTTCCGCCGTTTCACCTATATGCCGGAATATGACCTGTGGGCCGAGAAAGTCTGCCTGATCTACCGCGCCCGCCCCGTGCGCCGGATGGGCCCGCCCTCCGAGCCGTTTCACGAGGCGCTCTGGATGGACAGCGCCGACGCGGTGGAACTTTTAGGCAATGACGGAGACCGCCATTTCGCCCGGCAGCATCTGGACGGGCTCTAGGGGCCGTTGTATTCGAAGAACACCGCTGAAACGTCATCATCCATGCCGCTGCCCGGCGACAGGGTCTGGGACAACCGCCAGAATATATCCTCCAGAAACTCGGGCCCGCCCCGCCCGGAAACACACTCCAGCGCCATCCGGCGCAGCCCGTCTTCGTCGAGCATTTCGCCATCCGCCATCTGGCATTCGGTAAACCCGTCGGAATACAGCAACAGCTTGTCGCCGGGATTCAGATGCGTTTCGATCTGCTGGAACGACACATCCGGCAGCAGCCCGATAGGCAGGCCGCCTTCGCCCAGAAACTCGGTCCTGCCATCACACCGCAGCAACAGCGGGTGCGGGTGCCCCGCCTGCACCATTTTCAGATGCCCGTTGCGCAGATCGACAATGGCATAGACCATGGTGAAATACTCTTCGACCCCGGCATCGGCCATCAGGCGGGCGTTAAGCATCTCGGCGACCTCTTCGGGCGGCAGTAACGCAAAGAACTTGTTGAACCGCTTCTCCATCGCGACGTTCTGATCGAAATGCGTGCTGGACAGATAGCCCCCAAGCCGCGCCGTCATCCTGGCCGAGGTAATGCCATGGCCGGACACATCGATACTGTAGAACCCCAGCCGGTTGACACCGGGTGAGAACATGCCCACCAGATCGCCGCCGATATGGCCGCAGGGTTTCAGCAGCAGGCTGACCCGCGACTTGCCGAACGTGCGCGTCAGTTCGGGCACCAGCGAGTCCTGAATTTTGCGTGCCTGCATCAGGTCCTTGTCGATCGCGTCATGGGCCAGCTTCAGCTCTTCCAGCGCGGATGCGATCATATTGTTCTTCTCGGACAGCTCGCGCTGCATGTCCAGAATGCGGGCCCCGGCCGAGATACGCGCGCGCAGTTCGTCCGCCTCGAGCGGTTTGATCAGGAAATCGTCAGCCCCCGCATCCAGCCCCTTTGCCACCTCCTGCTTTTCGCTTTTTGAGGTCAGCAGGATGAAATAGCTGTATTGTTCGGTCCCCAACGCCCGGAACGCGCGGCAAAATTCCAGCCCGCTCATCCCCGGCATGATCCAGTCGCTCAGCACAAGGTCCGGCGGATCGCCATTGCACAAGGCAAGCGCGGCATCACCATTGTCGGCCTCCAGCACCTCGAACCCCCATTTCTTCAAGGATGCCACCAGAATCCGCCGCTGCAGACGGCTGTCATCGACGACCAGAACTTTGCGGATCGCGCCAAAATCCTGATCTGACCTGACATCCTTTGGAAAGGTCTGTGACACTGTGAAAACCCTGCGCTGCATTTCCTGATCCGCCAGCCCGACCCTAGCGACCGTGGGTTTAACATCCGGTGAAGGGCTGCGCTTAACCGCCTGTTTACTGGCGCAGGGCTAGCTTGATGCAGGAACAATCCGATGCAGGGGGTGGCGATGATTCACTGGCCCAGAGTCAGACAATTGCGGTACGAAGTCGGCGCGGAAGAGTTTGACGAGGTGGTCGATATATTCCTGGATGAGGTGCAGGAGGTGATTGTGCGCCTGCAAAACGACCCCGCGCGGCGCGATCTGGAACAGAACCTGCATTTCCTCAAGGGCAGCGCGCTCAGCCTCGGGTTCGACCGGTTCTCGAAACTCTGTCAGGATGGCGAACGCCGGGCCGCCGCAGGCAAGCCTGCGGATGTGGACATCCCAGCCATCCTTGCCGCCTATGACGAATCGAAATCCGTCTTTCAGGCCGAACTGGCCCGGAACCTGCTTTAGATCGCTGTGCGTTTGATTTAAATCGAACTGCGCTGCCTCTGCCTTCGGTCGAACGCGCATTTCGATGAATCTGGCTCAGAAAAAATGCACAACGCTCTAGATCACGAACTGGGCCAGTGTCTCATCCTCGGTGATGTCGGTATAGGTAAACCCGGCCTCGTCCAGATGCGCGAACAGGCGCATGAAGTTCTCGGGCTTGCGGGTCTCGATCCCGATCAGAACCGAGCCGAAATTGCGCGCCGATTTCTTCATGTATTCGAACCGGGCGATGTCGTCCTCGGGGCCGAGAATGTTCAGAAACTCTTTCAGCGCGCCGGGGCGTTGCGGCAGGCGCAGGATGAAGTATTTCTTGACGCCGGAATACCGTTGCGCGCGTTCCTTGACCTCGGGCAGGCGTTCGAAATCGAAATTGCCGCCGGACGTCACGCAAACCACGGTCTTGCCCCGGATGAAGCTTTGCACATCGGCAATGGCTTCAATCGCCAGCGCACCGGCGGGTTCCAGAACGATGCCTTCGACATTCAACATCTCGATCATGGTGGTGCAGATGCGGTCTTCGGACAGGACCAGCACGTCCGACAGGTGCCTGTTCTTCAACAACTCAAACGGCTTTGCGCCGATCCGGCCCACCGCCGCGCCATCGACGAAATTGCCCACATGATCCAGCGCCACCGGATGCCCCGCCGCCATCGCCGCATGCAGACAGGCCCCGCCTTTCGGTTCGACAAACAGGCAATGGGTGCGATCCCCGAACCAGGTCGCCACGCCCGAGGACATGCCACCGCCCCCAACCGGCAGGATCACATGATCCGGCAGACCGCCCAGTTGCTCTTCGATCTCGACCGCCAATGAGGCCTGCCCTTCGATCACATCCTCATCATCGAAAGGCGACAGAAAATGCCCGCCCTGCTCGGCACACCACGCCTGCGCGGCGGCGAGCGTGTCGTCAAAATAGTCGCCGGTCAGGTGGATCTCGATATTGTCACCGCCAAAGATGCGGGTTTTCTGGATTTTCTGCTGCGGTGTGGTCACCGGCATGAAGATCACGCCGCGCACGTTCAGATGCTTGCACATAAACGCCACGCCCTGCGCGTGATTGCCCGCGCTGGCACAGACGAACAGATCCTGCCCCTGCTGCTTGCGCATCGCGTTGAACGCGCCCCGGATCTTGTAGGACCGCACCGGGCTGAGGTCCTCTCGCTTGAGCCAGATATCGGCCCCGTAGCGATCGGACAGATGGGCATTGCGCTGCAGGGGCGTTGCCGGAAACACAGTGCGCATCGCCTGTTCGGCAGCGCGGGCGCGGGTCAGGAAATCGGTCATGCGCCTGTCAGTGGCTTATCCTGAGCAAAAGGGCAAGGAATACATATGTGTACGGGTGGTCAGGCCAGCTGGCGTTTTTCGACATAGATACCGTACACTGTGGTCAACACGCTGACATTCACCAGCGACAGGATCAGCCCGATAATCGTCTGGCTGGCAATGCCGATGATCGGCAGAAATTGTGTCGCCATGATCAGAAGCACCGCGACGGCAAGTTGCGCGAACAGCATGAATGCGGCCGTGACAATCAGGATTCCATTGGTCCCCGCAGTCGCGTCTTTGGCGGCTTTCAGCCCGAAGGGCGTGCCAATCGCCGCTGCGGGCAGAACAGCGCCCAATCTCAGAAACACCAGATAGACAAGGACCAGCACAAACAACGGCACGACCTGTGCGATCACGCCAAAGAACGGAATTGCCGAAAGCACCGCACCAATCACCACCAGCGGCACTGAAAAGCACACAGCGGCGACAAGACAAATCGCGATCAGTAGGAACGAATACCCAATATAGTCAAAAAAGCGATCCGCCCGGAAAGACGGAATCCATCCGGTCGGATATTCCTCGAGCAAGACAAAGCGGTGCCACGCCACGCAGATCCATATGGTCACGATGAAACTGACCAGACCAACGCCCAAACCCACAAACAAACCTTCGGGTGAAGGTGCCAGTTCCGTGCCTTCTACCGCGATCAAAGACGGGGCGGCGGCTTGCAGCACAAAGGTGCTGAACAGCGCCGCCAGGACGTTGGGCACCAGACCGATCTGCAACGCCTCTTTCAGATTGCGGAACACCATCCGCACCGAATGCACGACAATCTTCCAGCCCAGCATCTAACCCGTCCTCAACCTGTTCTTGTTCTCTTTCGTTCCGTTTCACCCCAATTCCCGCCTGTGGTCAACGCACATAACTTGCCCCCGCGTCCAAAACCCGCTAGGGGCCAAGCGTTCTACGCATAAAGGGAAGTCAGATGTCCGCGCCCAAGAAAGTTGTTCTGGCCTATTCCGGTGGCCTCGATACCTCGATCATCCTGAAATGGCTGCAGACCGAGTATGGCTGTGAGGTCGTGACCTTCACCGCCGATCTGGGTCAGGGCGAGGAACTGGAGCCCGCCCGAAAAAAGGCCGAGCTGCTGGGGATCAAGCCCGAGAACATCTATATCGAGGATATCCGCGAGGAATTCGTCCGCGATTTCGTCTTCCCCATGTTCCGCGCCAATGCGCAATACGAAGGTCTGTATCTGCTGGGGACATCCATCGCGCGTCCGCTGATCTCGAAACGTCTGGTCGAGATTGCGGCAGCAACCGGTGCTGACGCTGTCGCCCACGGCGCAACCGGCAAGGGCAATGATCAGGTGCGGTTCGAACTGGCGGCTTACGCGCTGAACCCCGATATCAAGGTGATCGCCCCGTGGCGTGAATGGGACCTGACCAGCCGCACCAAGCTGCTGGAATTTGCCGAAGCCAACCAGATCCCGATTGCCAAGGACAAACGCGGCGAGGCGCCCTTCTCGGTCGATGCCAACCTGCTGCACACCTCGTCCGAGGGCAAAGTTCTGGAAGATCCCGCCGATATGGCACCCGACTACGTCTATCAGCGCACCGTCCACCCCGAGGACGCGCCAAACGAGCCCGAATTCATCGAAATCGGCTTTGAAAAAGGCGACGCGGTCAGCATCAATGGCGAGGCGATGAGCCCCGCGACGATCCTGACGAGGCTGAACGAATATGGCGGCAAGCACGGCATCGGACGCCTCGATCTGGTCGAAGGCCGCTTTGTCGGCATGAAATCCCGCGGCATCTATGAAACCCCCGGCGGCACCATCCTGCTGGAAGCGCATCGCGGCATCGAATCCATCACCATGGACCGTGGCGCGATGCATCTGAAAGACCAGCTGATGCCGCAATATGCGGAACTGATCTATAACGGGTTCTGGTACAGCCCCGAACGCGAGATGCTGCAGGCGGCCATCGACAAGAGCCAGGAACATGTCACCGGCACCGTGCGGGTGAAACTATATAAGGGTCTGGCCTCGACCGTGGGCCGCTGGTCGGATCACTCGCTGTATTCCGAGGCGCATGTGACCTTTGAAGAAGACGCCGGGGCCTATGATCAGACCGACGCGGCAGGCTTCATCCAGTTGAACGCCCTGCGCCTGAAACTGCTGGCCGCCCGCGACAAGCGTTTGTCCAAGTGATCGACGAGGACGACAACGAACTCGATATGTTCATCGAGGCGCAGGACACGGTTTGGGCCGATGTCCTGCGCGAACTGGAACAAGGGCAGAAAACCAGCCACTGGATGTGGTTCGTGTTTCCGCAACTGGCCGAGCTTGGCCAGTCGCACATGGCGCAGCTTTACGGGATCGAGGATCTGGACGAGGCTGCCAGCTATCTCAACCACCCGGAACTGCGCCGCCGCCTGACCGAAACCGCCCGGCTGATGCTGCTGCACAAGGGGCGTGACGCCACCGAGGTTCTGGGCGGGATTGACGCGAAAAAGCTGCGCTCGTCGATGACGCTGTTTTCTTCGGTCCCGGACGCGCCGGTGGAATTTCAGGCCGTTCTGGATGCTTTTTATGGCGGTCAGCCCTGCGAGCGGACGGTCTCGATTTTGCGGGAGCCTTAGGTTCCAGTCGGGTTATCCTTGATTACGCGCCTGCCCACCCGTTACCCATGTTTCACTGGCATAGGGGGGATTGGGATGCTTCAGGACATGGCCGACGGGATTCAAAAAGGGCTGAATGGCAAAAGCTTCGATGGCTCGCTGAAATTCGATTGCGGTGCGGCCGGGGTGATTGTTCTGGCCGACAATCAGGCCACGACGCAGGACCGCGACACCGACTGCACCATCCGCATCTCGCAGGACAATCTGAGCAAACTGCTGACCGGCAAGCTGAACCCGATGACCGGCGTGGCGCTGGGCAAGCTCAAGATCTCAGGCAATATGGGCGTTGCGATGAAGCTGGGGCAGTTGCTGGGTTAGGACCGGCGCAGATCGGCGATGGATTTCTGCATCGCCACGATCAGCGCGTCCCGCTGCGCGGACAATTCCGCCGGGGTCTTTCCGTTGGCCTGCGCCGCGATGCCGTCTGCAAGCTGCTGCGCGACATCATCGGTCAGATAGACCTGACCCAGATCGTCCCACCAACCGTTGAACGTATCGGTGAAGTGGTCGCAGAACGCTTTCAGCCCGCCCTCGCCGGCCCCGAGGTTGAACAGCATGGTCGGCCCCATCGCCGCCCATCGAACCCCCGGCCCGGCCCAGACCGCCTTGTCCACATCCTCGACCGAGGCAACGCCCGAGACCACAAGGTGGATCGCCTCGCGCCACAGCGCGGCCTGCAGCCGGTTTGCCACATGGCCGGGCACCTCTTTGTTCACGCGGATCGTGGTCTTGCCGACGCTTTCGTAAAAGGCCTGCGCGGCCTCGACCACTTCATCGGCTGTTTTGTCATTCCCCATCACCTCGACCAAGGGGATCAGATGTGGCGGGTTGAACGGGTGCCCCAGCACAAAACGGGATGGATCGGTCCAGCCCGGTTGCATCTGGCCCAGCGTCAGGCCCGAAGCGGAACTGGCGACGATGGCGTCGGGGGTCAGTGCAGGCTCGATCTCGGCAAAGGTTGCGTGCTTGATCGGCAGGCGCTCGGGCACGTTTTCCTGCACAAACCCTGCACCCTGCACCGCGTCCGCAGCGCTGGAAGGGAAACTGATCGCGTCCGGGGTGCCATTTTCGGTCAGGCCCAGCGCATCCAGTGTTGGCCATGCGGTTTCGACATAGTGGCGCACCTTTCGCTCGACCCCGGGGTCGGGGTCAAACAGGGCCACCGAGCGCCCCGACGCCAGAAACAGCGCCGCCCAGCTGGCCCCGATAACGCCGCCGCCCAGACAGGCCGTGTGTTTTGTTTCCATCAGAACAATCCCGGATTAAGCGGTGAGGCCGCCGTCAGGCCGCCATCGATGGTGAACAACTGGCCGGTGGCAAACCCGGCCTCGTCCGAGGCCAGCCAGACCGCCATGCTGGCAATGTCCCCGGGCCTGCCGAACCGGCGCATGGCGTGACGGGCAAGTGCATCCCGGCGCGCGGCATCAGGGTCTTGGGCCAGGTCGAACCCGGCGTCCAGCATACCCGTTTCGATCCAGCCGGGGCAGATCGCATTGCAGCGGATGCGGGGGCCATGATCAACCGCAATGGAACGGGTCAGCCCGTGCACAAACGCCTTGGACGCGTTGTAAAGCGCCATGGACGGATCGGCGTTTTGCCCTGAAATAGAGCCTATATTGATGATCGATCCACCATCGGACATCCGGGGGATATGGGCACGGCACAGGTTGAAAACGCCCCGGCAATTGGTGCCGATCACCGCCTCCCAATCCGCGTCCGTGCTATCCGAGACGGTCTTTTCCACCTGCACGCCCGCGTTGTTTACAAGGATGTCTGTGCCATCGGTGATCTGGGCCAGGTCTTCGACCGCCGCCGCGTCGGTGACATTCAGCTGATACCACCGGACGTTTTGATCCAGCCCCTCGGGCCGTGACCCCCGGCCGCAGGTCGTGACCGTTGCGCCTTCGCGAGCAAACGCCTCGACAATCCCCCGCCCGATGCCCTGCCGCCCGCCTGTCACCAAAGCCCGTTTCCCTGCCAGCCGCAGCGTCGTCATAGCTTCATCTGCTGAACCTGCGCGCTCAGCCCTCCGTCCAGTACCCAAAGCTGGCCGCTGGCATACCGCGCCTCGTCCGAGGCCAGCCAGTTGACCAGATTGGCGATGTCGTCCGGCGTGCCGTAACTGCGCATCGGGTGCACATCACGCACGGCTTGCTGCAACTGGTCGATACTCTTGCCGCCGCCGCCCGAGCCATCTCCGGTGAAAAAGCTTTGCAACATGGGGGTGTCGACATAGCCGGGGCAGATGGCGTTGACGCGGATGCCCTCTGGCCCGTGATCGCAAGCCATAGCGCGGGTCAGGGCGTGCACCGCGCCCTTGGTAGCGCAATAGGCGGCAAGGCCGGGATCGGCGATGAACCCGTCATAGCTGCCGAAATTGATGATCGAGGCGGTACCCCCTGATGCAGCCTTGCGCATCAACGGCAGCGCGTGTTTCGAGGTCAGAAACGTGCCGGTAACATTGACCGCAAAAGACAGGTTCCATTCCTCAAGCGTGGTCACTTCGATGGTCTTTTCGATCTCGATCCCCGCCGCATTGACCAGAATGTCCAGCTTGCCCGCCTCGGCCCCGACCTGTTCCATCGCGGCAATCGCATCTGCTTCCTGCGTGACATCCAGTTTCACGAAAATACTGCCGTCATCGTCATGGGCCGCCAAGGACCCTTCAGGCGTCAGATCAGCGGCATAGACCCGCGCGCCCTCGCGCAGAAAGCGCGAGACGATGGCGCGCCCGATACCGCCGCGCCCGCCTGTCACCAAGGCGGTCTTGCCCTGCAGCATCATTCATTGCCCTCCTTCAATGGCGGATAGCGATAGCGGGTTGCGGCAACGGTCCAGTCCATATGGTTGCGCACATATTCCTGCGTGGCATCGCGCGGCGGGGTGTAATCCCAGGGGTCGTCCGCGCCCGCCTCCATCGCCGCATGCAGCGCGCGGCGGGATTTCTGGGTGGCGATCACGTTGGCGCGGAGTTGTTCGCTGTTCCATCGCCGCGCAACCTCGGCGGCAAAACCGGCGGCGGGATTTGCGTAGGCCGGATCATCCGCCAGATTCACTTGTTCCAGCGGATCAGCGGCCAGATCATACAGCTGCGGCGGGTCCGCGTCGCAATGGATGTATTTGAGCGATCCGCGCCGGATCATGAACACCGGATAGGGCGTCATCTCGGCGCAATATTCGCCGATGGCTTCGTCCACCGGATCGCCCTCACCCCGTGCCAGAGGCATCAGAGAGCGCCCGTCAATCGGTTCGCCGTAGATCGCATCGGACCCTCCGGCAATGTCCACAAAAGTTGGCATCAGATCGAGCAGAGAACAGGCGTTCGAGGCTGAACCTTGGGCAACACCGGGCCCCGCCATGATCAGGGGCACGCGGGCCGAGTGTTCAAAGAAGTTCATCTTGTACCACAACCCCCGCTCACCCAGCATATCGCCATGATCGGCGGTGACAATGACGATGGTGTTGTCCAGTTCGCCGATATCCTCCAGCGCCTTCACCATCGCGCCCACTTTACTGTCGAAGTAACTGACATTGGCCAGATAGGCGCGGCGAGCGCGCAGGATTTCCGCGTTGCTCAGGGGCACGAAGCTGGCCTCGATCCCGTCCATCACCCGGCGCGAGAACGGGTCCTGTTCTTCAGCCGTCAGGGTGAACTCGGGCATCGGAACGTCCGCATCCGCATAAAGGGCCCACCATTCCGGCTTGGCCACATAAGGATCATGCGGGTGAATGAAACTGGCGACCAGACAGAACGGGGCATCATCCCCGGCGGCGCGATCCCGGCCCCGGTCGATCAGCCAGCGCCGGGCGGCGAACTCGACCTCATCATCGTAATCGGTCTGGAAAGTGGCAATCGCCTCGCCGCTTTCCTTGACCGTCTGCATGTTGTGATACCACTTGTCGATGCGTTCGTCCGGGGCTTCCCAATCCGGGGTCCAGGCAAAATCGGCGGGGTAGATATCGGTGGTCACGCGATCCTGAAACCCGTGTTTCTGGTCGGGACCGATGAAATGCATCTTGCCCGACAGACAGGTGCGATAGCCCAGCGTCTGCAGGTAATGCGCAAAGGTCGGGACCGAGGCGCGAAACTCACTGGCATTGTCATAGGCGGCAATCCGGCTGATCAACTGCCCGGACATGAAGGCAAAGCGCGACGGCGCACAAAGGGGCGAATTGCAATAGGCCGCATCAAACCGCATCCCCCTTGTGGCCAACGCATCGATATGAGGGGTCCTGACCGTTGGATGGCCGTAAGCGCCGCAAAACTGCGGCGCCAGCTGGTCGGCCATGATCACAACGATGTTGGGCCGCCTCACGGCGCGGCCTGTGCGTAGGCGTCCAGAACCAGCCCGTGGAAATGATGCACGGCGTGTTCCGATTTGCCCGAGCCGTTGGGGTCATGCACGATCCGTCCTTGCGTGAAGGCCGGTGTGCTCATCCCGCGCTGGACGCTTTCGACGATGTCGATGTCTTCGCGTTGCAGAACCTCGTCGAGATAGCGGATGGCTTCCAGCTCTGCCTCATCCGGCTCGGGAGTTTCGAGGAAGAAATCATAGGTCTCGAGCGTGCGGTCGGGGCCCAGGGGAATGATGTTCAGCACGATCATCGAGGACCGCCCCGGATAACGCATCAGGCAGGTCGTCGGCCACAGCCACCAGACCGCATGGGTGCGCACGGTGGCGTTTGACACGTCATAGGCGGTGTTCGCACCCTTGCCTGCCTCGGCCATGTGGCTGGAGTAGATGCCGTAGGTGGTCACCTTGTAGGTGTCCATATCCACCAGATCGCAGAAATCCTTATGCGCGGTCGGGCAGTGGTAGCATTCCAGGAAATTATCAACCACGTTCTTCCAGTTCGACCTTATGTCATAGGTCAACCTGTGGCCGAAGGTCAGGTTCTCGATATCCGGGGCCCAGTGGCGGATTTCGGTTTCCAGATTGCCCGAAACCTTGTGCAAAGGGTCAGCATCAGGGTCTAAATTGACATAGACGAAACCCGCAAATTCTTCGACCTGAACCTGATCCAGACAGATGTCCCTGGTGCTGAACTCTGCCAGATTCTCCGTCTCGGGCGCGCGGACCAGTTGGCCGTCCAGCTTATAGGTCCAGGCGTGGTAGGGGCACATGATGCGGGTGGTTTCGCCCTCACCCGACAGCAGGTGATGGGCACGGTGTTTGCAGACATTGTAAAAGGCGCGCAAAACCCCCTCACGGTCGCGCACCACTGCGATGGGCCGGCCCGCAATCTCGACCGTCATGTACGACCCCGGATTGCGCAGCTTTTCGACATGACAGACCCATTGCCAGGTCTTGGCGAGGATCTCGTTCAGATCGACCTGATGCCATGCCGGATCGACATAGGCCTCGGCCATAAGCGAGCTGGTGTTGAACGGGTCGGGGCTGTACCCGTCAGAGATACGCTGGAACTGGGATTCAGAGGGCAACTGGCTCATGGTCGACTCGGGTGGTTGATCGCTGGCGCATATAATCTGCTGAAAGCCGCGTTCTGACTTAACACTATTGGCCGCTGTTTTGATAATTTTGGACCCAAGCTCTAGTCCCGGCGTGTTCGATGCATCGGCCAGGCGCGAAATTCGAACGGAACGCGCCCCTCGATCCGGTCCTGACTGGGCGGCAGGCCAAACCTGTTCTTGTAGGACCGGCTGAAATGCACCGGGCTGGAAAAGCCCGAGGCCAGCGCCACCTCGGCAATCGGCAATTCGGTCTGAGTCACCAGCCCACGCGCCCGATCCAGCCGGATATCCCGGTAATACAGCGCCGGGGTCTTGTGGATATAGGTGGCAAACAGCCGGTCCAGCTGACGGTGCGACAGACCCGCCTGCCGGCATATCTCGGGGATCGGGACCGGCTCTTCCAGATTGGCCTCCATCACCTGAATTACAGTTCTCAGCCTGACGGGCACCGTCGAGCCCAGCGGTTCGCTGGTATCCGGCTGCTGCATCTCGGCGGGGCCGCGCAGCCGGTCGTGGAAGATATAGCGGGCCGCTGCGTTTGCCAGTGCGCTGCCGTGGATGCCCTGAACAATCTGCAGCCCGAAATCGGCCGCCGCCGACCCGCCGCAACAGGTGATGCGGTTGCCGTCCAGCACATACAGGTTTTCCACCACGTCAACGCCGGGAAAAAGCTCCTGAAAGGCATCGATATGTTCATAGTGCACCGTGGCCCGCCGCCCTTTCAGCAACCCGGCCTGCGCCAGAATGAATGCCCCGGTATCCAGCGCCCCCAGGGTTGCCCCACGGCGCGCCCAATGGCGCAGCGCAGTGCCCAGCTTGGCCGTCAGGTGCTTTTCCGGCGTCCAGCTTGCGGACACGATGACAATATCGGCATCATCGGTCGTCAACGGGCGGGTTTCGATGCCAGCGCCATTGCTGGCCACGCAAAAACCGCCACCCTCGGACACGATCTGCCATTTGAAATAAGACCGGCCATCCAGATAGTTGGCTGCCCGGAACGGGTCGATGAAACCCATCGTCGCGGCCATGTTGAAGTTGGGCGCAACGATCACCACCAGCCGTGTTTCAGCCTGCGCGGTCTGTGCCATCCCGTCCCCCATGTGCATATCCCTCCTGCATCACAAGAGGCTTTTTGGCCCCGTCGCGCAAGTCGGCTGCAGCACAGCAACGGCGATAAACTCGGCTCACCTGCGCGTTATAAACCATGTCAGGCAATTGAAACCCGCAGCGACATTGGCCACCCTTTCCTGAAAAGGAGACCTGCCATGACACGGACTGCCTGCCTCGATACCGTCAAAACCGCCCTGCTGTTCACGCTGATCGCGCTGGCCGCGATGCTGCGCGCACTGCCGGCCCCCGCCGCCGGAACCGAGACGCTGACAGTGGCCGGAGGGTGTTTCTGGTGCGTCGAATCCGATTTCGAATCCGTGCCCGGCGTGATCGGAGCGGTTTCGGGATATACCGGCGGCACAGCGGCAAACCCGACCTATGATCAGGTCACAAAAGGCGGCACCGGGCATTACGAGGCGGTTCAGATCACCTTCGACCCGGCCCGCGTTTCACGTGCGACATTGCTGAACATGTTCTTCCGTTCGGTCGATCCGACCGATGCGGGCGGCCAGTTCTGTGACCGGGGCGACAGCTATCGCACGGCGATTTTCGTCTCTAACGCGGGGGAAAAGGCGCAAGCTGAGGCGGCGAAAACGGCAGCCCAATCCGCCCTGGGACAAAAGGTGGTGACGCCGATCCTGCAGCAATCGGCTTTCTATCCGGCCGAGGCCTATCATCAGGATTACTACAAGGGCGACAAGCTGGTGTTCACGCGCTTTGGTCCCAAACGCCAGAAGAACGCTTACAAAGCCTACCGCAAGGCCTGCGGGCGCGACGCTCGGGTCAAGCAGCTTTGGGGTACAGACGCGCCCTTCGCCGGGTCCTAATCGAACCGGGCGTCGCGCACCTCGCGCAAATCGGGGATGACATCTGCCGTGCCGTGCCGCGTAACCATGATGGCCGCGGCGCGGTTTGCCTGCAGGATAGCCTGTTCCATCGGCATGCCGCGATCCATGCCCGCAAGCACGTAGCCGGTAAAGGTATCGCCCGCCCCGGTCGTGTCTACGGCCTTTACCTTATGGGCCGCAAATTCCACCGGGTCACAGCCCTGCTGCAGGTATCGCGCGCCTTTTGAGCCCAGCGTGACAATCACATGCCGCACCGGCAGATCGGCTGCATCCAGACCGGTTTCCTGCTGCAACTGCGCGGCCTCGACCTCGTTCAGGATCAGGAAATCCAGATAGGGCAGCACCGCCTGCACTGCCCGCGCCTGAAACGGGGCTGCCGCATAGCAGACCGTCAGGCCCAGCCTGTGACCCAGCCGCGCGGCTTCGACCTGCGCGTTGGTTTCATTCTGCATCACCAGAATGTCGCCTGTATTGGCCGAGGCCAGCGCCTGCCCCACCTGCCCGACCTCAAGCGCGTGGTTTGCGCCGGGGTACAGCACGATCAGGTTCTCGCCCTGCGCATCCACCGCAATGATCGCGTGGCCGGTGGCGACATCGGCCTGGGTAATGTGCCGCGTGTCGACACCATATTCCGTCAGCCGGTCCTTGGCCCAGCGCCCGTCCGACCCAACCGCGCCGATATGGCTGACCCGCGACCCGGCGCGGGCCGCCGCCACCGACATATTGGCCCCTTTGCCGCCCAGAAACCGATCCAGACCATTGGCAGCAAGCGTTTCCCCCGCCGCAGGCAGATGCGGCAGGTCATAGACCATATCGGCGTTGATCGAACCGAGATTCCAGATCGTCATGGGCTACTTAATATCGCATGAGGCCAGAATGGCCATGTTCAGGATATCGTTCGCGGTCGACACGGTCGAACAGATCTGCACCGGTTTGTCGATGCCGGACAGGATCGGGCCAATCACGGTCGCCCCGCCCATCTCCTGCATCAGCTTGGTCGAGATACTGGCCGAATGCCGCGCCGGCACGATCAGGATATTGGCCGGGCCGGTCAGGCGTGAAAAGGGATAGGCCTCTTGCTGATCCACGTTCAGGGCGACATCCACGGTCATTTCGCCTTCGTATTCGAAATCGACGCCGCGATTGTCCAGAACCGCAGGCGCACGGTGCATCTTGTCCGCCCGTTCCGAGACCGGATAGCCGAAGGTCGAAAAGCTGACAAACGCCACGCGCGGCTCAAGCCCCATATGACGGGCCACAGCGACCGAGCGTTCGGCGATATTGGCCAGATCGTTTTCATCCGGCCATTCATGCACCAGCGTATCCCCGATCAGCACGATCCGGCCTTTGTGCAACAGCGCCGTTACGCCAACCGCCCCATGCGCAGCATCCGCGTCGAACACGTGATTGATCCGGTCCAGCACATGCGCCGATTTCCGCGTCGCGCCGGTGACCAGCCCGTCCCCATGCCCATGCGCCAGCATCAGCGACGAAAAGACATGCCGGTCGCGGGCCGCCAGCCGGTGAATATCCTTGCGGTCGAACCCTTTGCGCTGCAACCGCTGATACAGGAATTCCTTGTAGGTTTCGAGATGCGTGGTGTTGGCGGCGTTCACCACCTCAAGCTCGCGCACGGCGTCGCCCAGACCTGCGGCTTCGAGCTTTTCCTTCACATCGTCAGGCCGCCCGACCACCAGCGCCTTGCCAAAGCCCGAGCGCTGATACATCACCGCAGCGCGCAGCACGCGGGGATCGTCGCCCTCGGCAAAGATCATCCGGCTTTGCGCCTGCCGCGCACGGGCGTTCAAGCCACGCAGGATACTGGCGGTCGGATCCATGCGGGATTTCAGGCTAAGCTCGTAAGCGTCCATGTCGATGATCGGACGCCGCGCCGCGCCGGTGTCCATCCCGGCCCGGGCCACGGCGGGCGGGATACGGTGGATCAGACGCGGATCAAAGGGGGTCGGGATGATGTAGTCGCGGCCAAAGGTCAGCGTCTTGCCATAGGCCAGCGCCACCTCGTCTGGTACATCCTCGCGCGCCAGCCGTGCCAGCGCGTGGGCGCAGGCAATTTTCATCTCGTCATTGATCGCCCGGGCATGGATGTCCAAAGCGCCCCGGAACAGGTAGGGGAAGCCCAGCACGTTGTTGACCTGATTGGGATAATCGCTGCGCCCGGTGGCCACGATGGCATCGACGCGCACCTCATGCGCCTCTTCCGGGGTAATCTCGGGGTCGGGGTTGGCCATGGCAAAGATCACCGGATTGTCCGCCATACTGGCAACCATATCCTGCGTGACCGCGCCCTTGACGGATACGCCCAGAAACACATCCGCACCCTTCATCGCCTCGTCCAGCGTGCGCAGATCGGTGGTGATGGCGTGGGCCGACTTCCACTGGTTCATCCCCTCGGTCCGGCCCTGATAGATCACGCCCTTGGTATCGCAAACGATGCAGTTCTCGTGCTTGGCCCCCATCGC
Organism: Ruegeria sp. AK4; assembly: GCF_056541025.1. NCBI lineage: Bacteria > Pseudomonadati > Pseudomonadota > Alphaproteobacteria > Rhodobacterales > Roseobacteraceae > Ruegeria > Ruegeria sp. AK4. Next base: position 54,088 of record NZ_JBQFXS010000003.1, on the reverse strand, counting down.
CTTGAGCAGTTCGATACAGGCAATCCCCGCGGCGCCCGCGCCGTTCAGAACGATCTTCACATCCTCGATCTTCTTGCCCGAGATATGCAGCGCGTTGATCAGACCCGCCGCACAGATCACCGCCGTGCCGTGCTGGTCGTCATGGAAGACGGGAATATCCATCTCTTCCTTCAGGCGCTGTTCGATGATGAAACATTCCGGCGCCTTGATGTCTTCCAGATTGATGCCGCCAAAGGTCGGCCCCATCAGGCGCACGGCACGGCAAAATTCGTCCGGGTCCTCGGTATCCAGTTCGATATCGATCGAGTTCACATCGGCAAAGCGTTTGAACAGGACCGATTTCCCCTCCATCACCGGTTTCGAGCCCAGCGCGCCCAGATTGCCAAGACCCAGAACCGCCGTCCCGTTCGAGATCACGGCGACCAGATTGCCCTTGTTGGTATAGTCATAGGCGGTCTCGGGGGCTTCGGCGATGGCTTGGCAGGGGACCGCCACGCCGGGGCTGTAGGCCAGCGACAGATCGCGCTGCGTGGTCATGGGGACGGTGGCCTGCACCTCCCACTTGCCGGGGGTCGGGTCCAGGTGAAAGGCCAGCGCCTCTTCTTTGGTGATCTTGGCTTTGGGCATTTTGACGGTCGTTTCCATGGCTTCGGGGCCTCTGCCTCATAGCGCAGGCGGGCCGACGCCTCAACGACAATACGTTTTCGCCTTTCGCCGCCCGTGCCGGGTTTGTAAGGTCGCGTCCGGAATACGCCGGAAGGGGGCCGCTTTTGTCCACAGTCACGCCGATGATGGCGCAATATCTGGAAATCAAACAGGCCCATGCCGACGCCCTGCTGTTTTACCGCATGGGCGATTTCTACGAGATGTTTTTTGAGGACGCGGTGAACGCCGCCGAGGCGCTGGACATCGCCCTGACCAAGCGCGGCAAGCACAATGGCAATGACATCCCAATGTGCGGCGTGCCGGTGCATTCTGCCGAGGGCTACCTGCTGACGCTTATCCGCAAAGGCTTTCGCGTCGCCGTCTGCGAACAGATGGAAAGCCCGGCCGAGGCGAAAAAAAGAGGCTCTAAATCAGTCGTAAAGCGCGATGTTGTGCGTCTGGTCACTCCCGGCACGTTGACCGAGGACGCGCTGCTGGAAGCCCGTCGCCACAACTTTCTGGCCGCCTATGCCGAGGTTCGGGATCAGGCCGCACTGGCCTGGGCCGATATCTCGACCGGTGCATTTCACGTGATGCCCTTGACCGGCGCACGGCTGAGCCCGGAACTGGCGCGGCTGGCCCCGTCGGAACTGATCGTGGGCGACGGGATGGAACCGGCGTTGAACGAAACCGCCCGCGATCTGGGAATTTCGCTGACCCCCATCGGACGCGCCAGTTTCGACAGCACGGCGGCGGAAAAACGCATCTGCGGGCTGTTTCACGTGGGCGCCTTGGATGCGTTCGGCTCTTTTGGCCGGGCCGAGATTTCCGCCATGGGCGCGCTGATCGACTATCTTGAGATCACGCAGAAGGGCAAACTGCCTCTGCTGCAAACACCGCTGAAGGAATCCGAGGACCGCGTCGTCCAGATCGATGCCGCCACCCGCCGCAATCTGGAACTGACCCGGTCGCTCTCGGGTGGCCGCGCCGGGTCGCTGCTGTCCGTGGTCGACCGCACCGTCACCCCCGGCGGCGCGCGGTTGCTGGAACAGCGGCTCTCCAGCCCCTCGCGCAATCTGGACGTGATCCACGGGCGGTTGGATGCGGTGACATTCGCCGCCGAGGACAGCCTGATCGCCTCGGACCTGCGCGAGGCGCTGCGCAAGACCCCCGATCTGGACCGCGCCCTGTCGCGCCTGTCGCTGGAGCGCGGCGGCCCCCGCGATCTGGCCGCCATCCGTAACGGGTTGACGCAGGCGGCGGCAATTGCCGAGCTCTGCGCCGGTCAGGACCTGCCCGTCCTTCTCGCCACCGCTGTACAAAACCTGACCGGCTTCGACGACCTGCTGACCCTGCTGGACGAAGCGCTTGTCGCCGAACCGCCGCTACTGGCCCGCGACGGCGGTTTCATCGCGCAGGGTTACGACACCGAACTCGACGAGGCCCGCACCCTGCGCGACGAAGGCCGATCCGTCATCGCCGGGTTTCAGCAGAAATATGCGGAACATACCGGCATCGCCTCGCTGAAGATCAAGCACAACAACGTGCTGGGTTATTTCATCGAGACCACGGCCACCCACGCCCAAAAAATGCTGAACCCGCCGTTTTCGGAAACCTATATCCACCGTCAGACCACCGCCAATCAGGTGCGGTTCACCACCGTCGAACTGTCCGAGATCGAAACCCGCATCCTGAACGCCGGAAACCTAGCGCTGGAGGTCGAAAAGCGGCTCTATCAAAGGCTTTCTGACGAAATCCTCACCCTCGCCGCCCGCCTGAATCAAGCCGCCCAGGGGCTGGCCGAACTGGACCTGACCACCGCGCTGGCCGATCTGGCGCGAGGCGAAAACTGGTGCCGCCCCCAAGTCGATACCTCACGCGCCTTCAACGTGACCGGAGGCCGCCACCCGGTCGTCGAACACGCCCTGCGCCAGCAAAGCGGCGACGCCTTCATCGCCAATGACTGCGATCTCAGCGCCGATCAGGGCGCGGCGATCTGGCTGCTGACCGGCCCCAACATGGCTGGTAAATCAACTTTTCTGCGCCAGAACGCCCTGATCGCCCTGCTGGCGCAGATGGGCAGCTATGTCCCGGCGGAACAGGCCCATATCGGTGTGGTCAGCCAACTATTCAGCCGCGTCGGTGCCTCGGACGATCTGGCAAGGGGCCGCTCGACCTTCATGGTCGAAATGGTCGAAACCGCCGCCATCCTGAACCAAGCCGACGACCGCGCGCTGGTGATCCTGGACGAGATTGGTCGCGGCACCGCCACCTATGATGGCCTCTCCATCGCCTGGGCGACGCTGGAACATCTGCACGCCGCCAACCAATGCCGCGCGCTGTTTGCCACCCATTACCACGAACTCACCGCCCTGGCCGGCAAGCTCGAAGGCGTCGAAAACGCCACCGTCGCCGTCAAGGAATGGGAAGGCGAAGTCATCTTCCTGCACGAGGTTCACAAAGGCGCCGCTGACCGCTCTTACGGCGTGCAGGTCGCGCAACTGGCAGGCCTGCCCGCCTCGGTCGTGGACCGCGCCCGCGTCGTGCTGGACCAGCTGGAAAAAACCGAGCGCGAGGGCGGCAAGCAAAAGGCGCTGATCGACGACCTGCCTCTGTTCTCAGCCGCCCCACCGCCGCCGCCCGCGCCAAAAACCTCGCCCGTCACCGAGATGCTCACCGACATCCTGCCGGATGAGCTCACCCCGCGCGAGGCGCTCGACCTGATCTACAAACTGAAAGAGGCGGCCAAACCCTGACCGCCCCTTCATCTTTTCAAAAATACTCTCGCCGAAGGCTTGGCCTCGCAGAGGCCAATCAGTTCGCTGGCGTCGACGACACCCCAACCTGCGCCGGTCGCAGCAACCGGTCATGCAGCATGAACCCTTCGGCAGAGACCTGAATGATGTCACCCGCTTTGGTCCCCGGCACCGGCGCTTCAAACATCGCCTCATGCACGTTCGGATCAAACCGGTCGCCGACCTCGGGCGTGATCACCTCGATCCCGTGCTTCTGGAACACGTCCTTCAGCGCCCGCATGGTCAGTTCGACCCCTTCGATCAGTCCGGCGGCGACCTCCTTCTGCTCATCGGTCGCCGATTCAAGCGCGCGTTTCATGTTGTCGTAAACCGGAAGCATGTCGCGCGCCAGTTTCGAGCCGCCATATTGTTCAGCATCGCGGCGCGCCTTGTCGCCCCGTTTGCGCGCGTTTTCAGCATCCGCCAGCGCGCGCATGAACTTGTCCTTGTAATCGTCCCGCTCGGCCCGCAGGGCGTCAAGCTCCAACGCCTCTTCGCTGATGTCGATCAGCTCCTCGGCCAGTTCTTCCGCCTCGGCGGTTGCGATGTCATCCAGAAAATCTTCGTTCTTGGGCTTTGCCATCTCTTACCCTCTAGCTCCGGTCGGATATCAGCTTGCCGACCAGTTGCGCCGTATAATCCACGATCGGCACGATCCGTCCGTAATTCAGACGTGTGGGCCCGATGACCCCGACCGCACCGATTATCTTACGATCAGCGTTCATATATGGAGACACCACCAAAGAGGAACCCGAAAGTGAGAAAAGTTTGTTCTCAGACCCGATAAAAATGCGCACACCTTCGCCTTCTTCGGTCAATTCAAGGAATTCAGCGATGTCGCGCTTGCGTTCAAGGTCATCAAACAGGGTACGGATCCGGTCAAGCTCTTCGGCCTGACCCGGTTCGTTCAACAGATTCGCCCGTCCGCGCACGATCAGACGGGCCGAGTCGCCGTCATCGCCGTCCCACGCAGCAATCCCGCTGTCCACCATCTGCCGGGCCAGCACGTCAATCTCCTGCTTGCGCGCATCGATCTGAGACAACATCTGACGGCGCACTTCGCTGATCGTCCGCCCCTCGATCAGCGCATTCAGGAAATTCGCCGCCTCGCGCATGGAACTGGGCGTCTGCCCCGGCGGCGGCGTGAACAGGCGGTTTTCCACATGCCCGTCCGAGAACACCAGCACCACCAAAGCCCGGTCATGGCCCAATGAGACAAACTCGATATGCTTGATCTCGGCTTCGTGCTTGGGTGTCAAAACCAGCGAGGCCCCTTGTGTCACGTGGGACAGGGCCGAGCCCACACGGTCCAGCATTCCGCCCACATCGCCCGCGTTAGAGCCTAATGTCTCGTCCAGTTTCTGCCGGTCATCAGCACCCAGATCGCCGACTTCCAGCAATCCGTCCACGAACATCCGCAGCCCCTGCTGCGTAGGAATGCGGCCGGCGCTGACATGCGGGCTGTCCAGCAGGCCCAGAAATTCCAGATCCTGCATCACGTTGCGCACGGTCGCGGCGCTGACCTTTTCCGACAGCGTGCGGGTCAGCGTGCGGCTGCCGACCGGTTCGCCGCTGTCCAGATAGCTTTCGACGATCAGCCGGAACACCTCACGCGACCGGTCGTTCATCTCAGCCAGAATTTTGCTCGCTTCGCTCATCGGCGGTCCCCTGCTGAAACGCCATTAAATCGCAGGCAAATGAAAGGTCAATCGGGGTTGCATCGTATCGCTGCGGGACGGTATCCCCAAGCCAGCAGATAAAGGAAATTCCATGCGACCCTCTGGACGTGATCTAAACGAAATGCGCGCCGTTTCAATCGAGACGGGATTCACCAAACATGCCGAAGGCTCTTGCCTGATCAAGATGGGCGACACCCATGTGCTGTGCACCGCCACGATCGAAGATCGCGTGCCGCCCTTCATCAAAGGGTCCGGGCTAGGCTGGGTCACGGCCGAATACGGTATGCTGCCCCGCGCCACGAATACGCGGATGCGGCGCGAGGCTGCTTCGGGCAAGCAAGGCGGCCGCACCGTGGAAATCCAGCGCCTGATCGGCCGCGCCCTGCGCGCCGGGGTCGACCGGGTCGCCCTGGGTGAGCGCCAGATCACCGTCGACTGTGACGTGATCCAGGCCGATGGCGGCACCCGCTGCGCCTCGATCACCGGCGGTTGGGTGGCGCTGCGTCTGGCGGTGAACAAGCTAATGAAAGCGGGCGACGTGATCTCTGACCCGCTGGTCGATCCTGTTGCCGCCGTGTCCTGTGGCATTTACGCGGGCCAACCGGTGCTGGATCTGGACTATCCCGAGGACAGCGAGGCCGGGGTCGACGGCAATTTCATCATGACCGGTTCCGGCAAGCTGATCGAAGTGCAGATGTCAGCCGAGGGCTCCGTGTTCAGCCGTGCCCAGATGGATCAACTGATGGATCTGGCCGAAAAGGGCATCGGCGAACTGGCCGCCGCGCAAAAGGCCGCCACCGCATGACCCGCAAATTCACCGGTGACCGGCTGCTGGTCGCCACCCACAACACAGGCAAGCTTGAGGAGATGGCACATCTGCTCGAACCCTTCGGCGTGAGCGTTGTGGGCGCGGGTGAGATGAACCTGCCGGAACCGGAAGAGACCGAGGATACCTTTGTCGGCAATGCCCGGATCAAGGCCCATGCCGCCGCACAAGCCACCGGCCTGCCCGCCCTGTCGGACGATTCCGGCATAACCATCGACGCGCTGGACGGCGCGCCCGGCGTTTATACCGCCGATTGGGCCGAAACCGGCAATGGCCGCGATTTCCTGATGGCGATGACCCGCGCGCATAATGAGCTTGAGGCGAAAGAGGCGGCCCACCCGCGCAGGGCCCAGTTCCGCTGCACGCTGGTTCTGGCCTGGCCCGATGGCCATGACGAAGTGTTCGAAGGCATCGCCCCCGGCCATCTGACCTGGCCGATCCGGGGCAAGGACGGGTTCGGCTATGACCCGATGTTTGTCCCCGACGGTCACGACATTACCTTTGCGCAGATGGATCGCTGGGAAAAGAACAAGATCAGCCATCGCGGCCGCGCGGTGGAGATGTTCGTGAAAGGCTGCTTTGGCGGATGATTGGCGCAACGGGGGCTTTGGCCTGTACGTGCACTGGCCCTTTTGCGAGGCCAAGTGCCCCTATTGCGACTTCAACAGCCATGTGTCGCGTAATATTGATCAAAAACAATGGCTTGCCGCTTACCTTACCGAACTGCGCCGCTCGGCAACCGAAACGCCCGACCGGGTTCTGAACACGATCTTCTTTGGCGGCGGCACGCCATCGCTTATGGACCCTGACACCGTGGCTGCGGTGATCGACGAGGCCCGCGCGCTTTGGTATCCCGCCAATGACATGGAAATCACGCTCGAGGCCAATCCCGGCTCGGTCGAGGCTGGACGCTTCGCCGCCTATCGCGACGCGGGTGTGAACCGGATTTCCATGGGTGTTCAGGCGCTGAATGACGAAGACCTGCGCCGTCTGGGCCGCATTCACACCGTGGCCGAGGCCCGCGCCGCGTTCGACATTGCCCGCACCTGCTTTGAGCGCGGCAGTTTCGACCTGATCTATGCCCGCCAGCACCAAACCCTGGACGCATGGCGCGCGGAACTGACCGAGGCGCTGTCGATGGCGGTCGATCACCTGTCGCTCTATCAGCTGACCATCGAAGAAGGCACCGCCTTTGGCGACCGCTATGCCGTGGGCAAACTGCGCGGCCTGCCCGAGGATGACCACGCCGCCGATATGTATCTGGCCACGCAAGAGATCTGCGAGGCGCATGGATTGCCCGCCTACGAGATTTCGAACCACGCCCGCCCCGGTGCGGAATCGCAGCACAACCTGATCTATTGGCGCTACGGCGACTATGTCGGGATCGGGCCCGGCGCCCACGGGCGGATTACGGTGAAGGGTCAGAAAGTTGCAACTGAAACTTATCTGTCCCCGCAAAAATGGCTGACGGCAGCCCTTGGCGGTTCAGGCGAGAAGCAACGCAGCGCGTTGTCCGCTTCAGATCAGGCAAGTGAATACCTTATGATGGGGATGAGAGTAAGCGAAGGACTAGATGTTGATCGATACCGTGCACTCTCAGGCACGGTGCTACCGCAGCCCAAGATCGACCACCTGACCGAGATCGGCATGACCGCGCAGCAAGGCAACCGACTGTTTGCAACCAAGGACGGGCGAGCGGTCCTGAACGCCGTGATCCGGGAGCTGTTGGGATAGAGCATGCACTATGTCTGGGCCACTCTGGGATTGCTCTGCGTCGCGCTTGCGATGATTGGCGTGGTTCTGCCCCTGCTGCCGACCGTCCCGTTTCTGCTGCTGGCTGCGTTCTTCTTCGCCCGGTCCTCATCCCGCCTGCACAACTGGCTTGTCAGTCACCGCACCTTCGGGCCGATGATCCTCGACTGGCAAAGCTCGGGAGCCATCCGGCCCGCAGCCAAAAAAGCGGCCACCCTGTCGGTCGCCGCTGTCTTTGCCTTGTCTCTGGCGCTTGCCCTGCCCTCGCACGTGCTGATCATTCAGGCCATCGTGCTGGGCGGGGTCATGGTGTTTATCTGGACCCGCCCTAACGGCTGAGCTTGGCACACAGATCGTCCAGCTGATCGAGGTTTTCATAGGTCAGGATCACCTGCCCGGTCTCGGATCCCGGCTTGTGATTGATCGACACTTTCATCGCCAAAATCGCCGAAAGGTCCTTTTCCAACGCCCGCGTATCCGCGTCCTTACCTGCATCTAGGTTTCTGGATCGCGGGGCCGCCTGCGGGGTGTCGCCCTGCTGTTGCTTTTTGACCAGCGCTTCAGTCGCGCGCACCGACAACCCGTCCTTGACGATGAGTTTTGCCAGGTCTGACGGGTTCTCTGCAGTAATCAACGCCCGCGCATGGCCTGCGGACAGTTTCCCTTCGATGACCAGCGCCTGCACATCCAACGGCAGGGACAACAGGCGCAGCAAATTCGCGATATGGCTGCGGCTTTTCCCCAGCGCCTCGGCCAGTTTTTCCTGTGTGTGGCCGAAACGGTCCATCAATTGCTTGTAGCCCGCCGCCTCTTCCACCGCGTTCAGATCTGCGCGCTGGATATTTTCGATGATAGCGACTTCAAGAACTTCGGTATCGTCGAAATCCCGCACAATCACTGGAATATCGTGCAGCTGCGCCATCTGCGCGGCCCGCCAGCGGCGTTCGCCAGCAACGATCTCATAGTCCCCACCGCCAATTTCGCGCACGATCAGAGGCTGGATGATGCCTTTTTCCTTAACCGATGCGGCCAGTTCATCAAGCTGCTCGGGCAGAAATGTCCGGCGCGGCTGGTTCGGGTTTGCGCGCAACTTCTCGATCGGGACCTTCAGATCGGGCCGCCGGGGCTCGGTCGGGGATCGCTCTGCAACGTCCTGCGTAACATCGGCCATCAGCGCCGACAACCCGCGCCCCAGCCCTCTTGGTTTTGTTTTTTTGGAGTTCACGTGACTCTCCTTAGTGCCACTTATGCGGCGGCTTTATTGTTTTTGTGCATGACCTCGCGGGCCAGGTGCCGATAGGCCATCGCCCCCAAAGACCCCGAGTCATACTGCAAGACCGGCAGCGCATAAGACGGCGCCTCGCTGACCCGCACATTTCTGGGTATCTTGGTTTTAAATACCATCTCACCCAGATTGTCACGTGCATCCTTTTCGACCTGACGGGACAAGTTGTTGCGGTTGTCATACATGGTCAACACAACACCTTCGATTCTCAGGTCCGGATTCGCTGTCTGGCGCACCTCGCGGATCGTCAGCATCAGTTGCGACAGACCTTCCAGCGCAAAGAACTCGCTTTGCAGCGGAACAAGCACGGAATGCGCAGCCACCATTGCATTGACGGTCAGCAGATTCAGCGATGGCGGGCAGTCGATCAGCACAAAATCCAGATCAAACTGGTCAATCGCTGTCTGGCGCAACGCATCATGCAGCAGATAGCTGCGTTTTTCATTGGAAATCAACTCGATATCCGCTGAACTCAGGTCGACAGTGGCGGGAACGACAAACAATCCGCCAATCTCGGTCTCCTGCACCACCGCCTCCAGCGGCGCGTCGTCCAGGATCAGGTCGTAGGTCGTCCAATCCCGATCCTCGACCCCCAGCCCTGTCGATGCGTTGCCCTGCGGATCCAGATCCACCACCAGGACTTTACAGCCGGCTTCGGCCAGCCCTGCTGCCAGATTGATCGCCGTTGTGGTTTTTCCGACTCCGCCCTTTTGATTGGCGACCGCAATAATCCGGGGCCCGGTGGGGCGAGACAGATCAACCACGTGATACTCCTTTAATCTTAAGGATTACGGCTTGAGGTTCAGTTAAACTTGTAATCGGCTCGGCTTGGAAATTCCATTCCTTGCGCGCCTCTGCCAGTTCTTTTTTCCAGCTTGCGCCTTTCGGCAACAACGCGGTGCCGGTCTTGCTTAAATGTCTGTCACAAAAGGACAATAGCGTAGGTAAATCTGCCAGAGCACGGGCGCTCAGGATATCCGCAGTCAGGGGTTCAACAGCTTCGATGCGCTGGGATACCACCTTGCAGGAGACGCCGCATTCCCTTGCGACAGTGCGCAGAAAAGCAGATTTACGCTGATCGCTTTCGACGAAGGTGAACTGCGATGTGGGGGAGTCCTCAACCGCCATGATTGCGCAGACCATACCGGGAAACCCGCCGCCGCTGCCCAGATCAGCCCAAGTGTCAAACCCCTCGGCACACCGATAGACCTGCACGGAATCCAGGATATGCCGGGTCCAAATGTCGGTCAGGCTATTGCGGGATACCAGGTTGATCCGGGGATTCCAGCGCTTGACCTGCTCAACATACATCTCCAGACGCGCGAATGTTTCACGTGAAACATCCAACCGCTCAAAACTGGCATAATCAACTGTCATGCCTTGCGGACTTTCTGGTCCCGCCGCAGTTTTGCCAGAACCAATGTCAGGGCGGCCGGCGTCACACCCTCAACCCGGCTTGCCTGCGCAATGTTGGCGGGTTTGGCCTGAGACAGTTTTTGCTTCATTTCAGATGATAGCCCGTCCAGCGCGAAATAGTTGAATTCTCGTGGGATTTCATAGGATTCATCCCGCTTCATCGCCTCAACATCGCGCTGTTGCCGGGCGATGTAGTTTGCATAAAGGGCGTCACGCTCGACTTGCAGGCGGATATTGGGTTCGACATCTTCCAGATCCGGTATCAGGGGTAGCAAATCCTCGAAAGAGACATCCGGAAACGCCAAGATCGCCATACCGTCCCGCCGATTTCCATCCTGATTAACATTGATACCCGCCGCGCGGACCTCTTTCGGGGTATAAGTGCGCTCCGTCAGCTTGGACTTTGCTGCATCCAGTTGCTCGGTTTTTGCCTCAAAATGGCGCCGCCGGGTGTCGCCGACGCAACCAATCTGCAATCCAACAGGCGTCAAACGCTGATCCGCGTTATCCGCGCGCAGGGACAGGCGGAATTCGGCGCGCGACGTGAACATCCGATAGGGTTCCGCCACACCCCGCGTCGTCAGGTCGTCGATCATCACACCGATATAGCTGTCGGCGCGGGTGAAATGTATGGGATCGCGGCCCTGAACGGCCAGAGCCGCGTTCAGACCAGCGACCATACCCTGCGCCGCAGCCTCCTCATATCCCGTGGTTCCGTTGATCTGTCCTGCGAGGTATAACCCCGGGGCATCCGGCAGAGACAGCGAGGCCGTCAAAACTCTGGGATCAATGTAGTCATATTCAATGGCATAGCCGGGCTGTAGAATGTCAGCCTGCTCCAATCCCTTGATAGACCGGACATAATCCAGCTGAACGTCTTGCGGCAGTGAGGTCGAAATGCCGTTCGGGTAAATCGTGTGATCATCGACACCTTCGGGCTCCAAGAACACCTGATGGGAGTCCTTGTCCGCAAAACGCACGATCTTGTCCTCGATCGACGGGCAATATCGCGGGCCCACCCCATCGATATGGCCGCCATACATCGCGGATTTGGACAGGTTCTGTTCGATGATCTCATGCGTTCGGGCATTGGTATGGGTAATGCCGCAAGAGATCTGTGGCGCCACGACCGAGGTGGACAGAAAGGAAAACAAGGTGGGTTCTTCGTCCCCGTGCTGCTTTTCCAGATCACTCCAGTCGATTGTGCGCCCATCCAGACGCGGCGGGGTTCCGGTTTTCAGACGCGCCATGGGCAGGTTGTAGCTATCCAGACGCTCCGCCAGTTTGACGGACGGACGATCGCCCATGCGTCCACCGGGCCGCGATACATCGCCGATGTGAATAACGCCGCGCAAGAAGGTGCCCGAGGTCAGGATAACCGAACGCGCCGGGACTTCCGAACCATCGGCGAGTTTTACCCCGGCGACACGGTCGCCTTCCATCAGGAAATCAACAACTTCACCGACAAGTACCGAAAGGTTCGGCTGGTTTTGAGTTTCCTGCTGCATTGCCGCGCGGTATAGGGCGCGATCCGCCTGCGTTCTTGGCCCCTGAACGGCAGGTCCCTTGCGCCGGTTCAGCAACCGAAACTGAATTCCCGCCCGGTCCGCGACGCGCCCCATGACGCCGTCCAGCGCATCAATCTCGCGCACAAGATGCCCTTTGCCCAGGCCACCTATGGCCGGGTTGCAGGACATGACGCCAATGTCGCTGGCTGACAAGGTGACCAAAGCCGTCGTCGCCCCCATGCGGGCCGCGGCATGGGCGGCCTCGGTCCCGGCATGGCCAGCTCCGATGACGACGACATCAAATCTTGAATGTTTCACGTGAAACACTCCTTACTTACCCAGGCAAAAACTGGAGAATATTTCGTCCAGCAGGTTTTCGACATCTATGCGACCGACCAGTGATTCAAGCGCCCGAATAGCTGTCCGAAGCTCTTCGGCAGCGATATCATACAGGTCCGGGCCTGATTCCAGAACCGTCATTGCCGCCTGCAGTGCATCAGCCGCATTGATGATCGCAATGCGGTGGCGTTCGCGGGTTGCAATACCATAGCTGGTGGATCTCTCACTCAAGACATACGAAATCTGGGAAATCAGAGCGTCAATCCCCTGCCCCGTCCTTCCGGAAATCCCGCCAGAAGCCTCAGGCCGGAGGTCCGCTTTCGGCAAAACCTGAATGTCTCCGTCTTGCATCGCAACACCCAGCTGGTCGGGTGCGTCGGTCAAAAACACCCGAAGATCCGCCTGATCTGCGCGTTTGCGGGCCAGTTCGATCCCCAGATTTTCGACATAATCCTCGGTCTGCCGCAAGCCTGCCGTGTCCAAAAGGGTCACCGGAAGGCCCGCCAGATCCATCCGCACTTCGATCACGTCCCGCGTGGTTCCCGCGTATTCTGATGTAATCGCAGCTTCGCGCCCGGCGAGCGCGTTCAGTAAGGTGGATTTTCCCGCGTTGGGCAGGCCGACAATCGCGACTTCGAATCCGGTGCGAATCCGTTCGGCGATTTTGACGCCATCTGCCTCGCGTTGGAGATCAGCAATCACTCCGGTGACAAGCATGCGCGCTTCCGGTGTCACATCCGTGGGCACATCCTCATCCGCGAAATCGATCACGGCTTCCAACAACGAGGCTGCCCGGATCAGGTCGCGCCGCCACCGTTCCGCCAACGTGCCCAACCCGCCTGCCAGAATGGTCTGCGCCTGTTTGCGTTGTGCTTCGGTTTCCGCGTCGATGAGGTCCGCCAGACCTTCGACCTGCGTCAGGTCCATCTTGCCGTTTTCCAGCGCCCGCCGGGTGAATTCGCCTGGCTCTGCCATCCGCAGGCCCTCGGTCTCGGACAGGCAGCGCAAGACCGCATTGACCGAAGCCGTGCTGCCGTGGATTTGCAGCTCGGCGACATCTTCCCCCGTAAAGCTGGCCGGAGCCTGAAATGTCAGGACCAGCCCGTCGTCCAGGCGCGATCCGTCCCGGTCCCGCAGGGTGCGCAGGTTCAGCCCGCGCGGCGGCAGGGCGCTGCCGGTCAGACCCGCCGCAGCCGCATGCGCATCCGGTCCGGACAGGCGGATAACAGCAACGCCAGCTTTGCCCTGCGCGCTGGCCAAGGCGAATATTGTATCCATTCGAAGGCCTCGCTTGGGTTCAAGACCTGTGTCAGGTGTTCATCGAATCGAAGAACTCACCGTTTGTCTTGGTCTGTTTCAACTTCGACAGCAGGAACTCGATCGCGTCGGTCGTGCCCATCGGGTTGAGGATGCGGCGCAGGACAAAAGTCTTGGCCAGATCGCCCTTGTCGACCAGCAGGTCCTCTTTCCTTGTGCCGGACTTGAGGATGTCGATGGCCGGGAACACGCGCTTGTCTGCAATCTTGCGATCCAGCACGATTTCCGAGTTACCGGTGCCTTTGAATTCTTCGAAGATCACCTCGTCCATCCGGCTGCCGGTGTCGATCAGCGCGGTGGCGATAATGGTCAGCGAACCGCCCTCTTCGATATTCCGCGCGGCACCAAAGAACCGCTTGGGCCGTTGCAGGGCGTTTGCGTCCACACCACCGGTCAGAACTTTGCCCGAGGATGGCACGACGGTGTTAAACGCTCTACCAAGTCTTGTTATCGAGTCTAGAAGAATAACAACATCTCGTTTGTGTTCGACCAAACGCTTGGCTTTTTCAATCACCATCTCGGATACGGCCACGTGGCGTGTTGCCGGTTCGTCGAAGGTGGAGGACACAACCTCACCCTTCACCGAGCGCTGCATATCCGTCACCTCTTCCGGGCGTTCGTCGATCAGCAGGACGATCAGATAGCACTCGGGGTGGTTCTGTTCGATCGAATGGGCGATGTTCTGCAGGATCACGGTTTTACCGGTCCGCGGCGGCGCCACGATCAGCGACCGCTGACCTTTCCCGATGGGCGCGACAAGGTCGATCACACGGGCGGATTTGTCCTTGATGGTCGGGTCTTCGATTTCCATCTTCAGACGCTCGTCGGGATACAGAGGCGTCAGGTTGTCGAACAGGATCTTGTGCTTGGCTTTCTCGGGGTCTTCAAAGTTGATCTTTGTGACCTTGGTCAGCGCAAAATAGCGCTCATTCTCATCGGGTGCCTTGATCTCACCTTCGACGGTGTCCCCGGTCCGCAGCGAGTGCAGACGGATCATGTCGGGTGACACGTAGATGTCATCGGGACCGGGCAGATAGTTCGCCTCAGGCGAGCGCAGGAAGCCGAACCCGTCCTGCAGCACCTCGAGCACCCCATCGCCGCCAACGGTCCAGCCCTCATCCGCGCGTTCGCGCAGGATCTGGAACATCATCTCGCCCTTGCGCATGGTCGAGGCGTTTTCGATCTCCAGATCTTCGGCCATCGCCAGAAGGTCTTTAGGGCTTTTGGCCTTCAGATCGGCCAGATTCAGGGATTCAGTGGACATGATAGATACCTTCACCGCTAGCTGCGGCACGAAGTGGAATTTCAGTACGGAAGATACGCCGCCCGGACGGGCGTGTTGATCCCTACATAAGCGCGACCGCCTGCGGAGTCAAACAAGCCCTCAGAACTTCAGAACGACCGCCAGAACGATGATAACCATCAAAACGGTCGGAACCTCATTCATCATGCGATACTGCCGCCCAGTGAGCTTGTTTCGCCCCTCAAGGAAATCCTTGCGCCGGGCCATCAGCCAGTGATGGAACCAGGTCATGCCGATGACCGCAGCCCCCTTCACCCAGGGCCAGGCCCAGTCCCAGGCAACGATGCCTGGCGTGAACACCATGATCAGCCCGCAGACCCAGGCGACGATCATTGCCGGGCGCATGATCACCCGCAGTAACTTCTCCTCCATTTCAAAGAAGATAGTCTGAGCGCCTTCGACCGTTTGCGCCTGTTCCACGTGATAGACGAACAGCCTGGGCAAATAGAACAGACCGGCCATCCACGAGATTACGGCCATGATGTGAAAGGCCTTCACCCAAGGGTATAGCGAGAAAAGAAGATCGGTCATTCCGGCCTCGGGGTGTTGTTCGGAACCCTCCCTAATAAAAAAATAAGAAAAGAAAAAGGATGATGGTTTTGTAGGGTGCAGGATTTCCGTGGATAATTTTTTTACCCGTCACTTTTCCCCAGGTGGACAGAATTCCCGGATTTTCTGGCGATTCTGTTGGTTTTCTGGAAAATCATTTAATTTCATACGCTTATCTTATAATTTTCCATCTCGTTTTGGGGATAACTCACGGGGTATCTGCGGAAATCCCGGTTATCCTGGCTGGGCAACTTATCCTTGTCCCGGATGGACAGAGTTCGGGCGACTCGGGGAAGTTTTGCGCGAAAATCCCGGGGTTGCGTGTCAACCGGAAAACCATACAAACCGTTCAGGAACACTCAATGATTTGCACACGGGGTTGTCCACATGTCTGTCCCCATCATCCTGGCCTCGGGGTCATCGATCCGCGCGCAGTTGCTGGAAAACGCGGGCGTGCCGTATTCCGTTCAGGTCGCGCGCGTCGATGAAGAGGCGGTAAAGGCCGCCCTGCAGGCCGAAGGCGCGCCACCGCGGGATGTTGCCGATGCTCTGGCGGAAATGAAGGCCCGCAAGATCAGCGACAAGGTGCCGGGTGCGATGGTTCTGGGCTGTGATCAGGTGCTGGATTTCGAAGGCCGTCTGCTGTCCAAGCCGGAAACGCCGGAACAGGCGCTGGCGCAGCTCAAGACGATGCGGGGTAAGCGGCATATGCTGCTGTCGGCGGCGGTGATCTATCAGGACGGTGAGCCGATCTGGCGGCATGTCGGGCAGGTGCGGTTGCGGATGCGCGCCAGCTCGGATGCGTATCTGCGCGATTACGTAGCGCGGAACTGGGACAGTATTCGCCATGCGGTGGGGGCGTATAAACTCGAGGAGGAAGGCGTGCGGCTGTTTGCGACCATTGACGGCGATTACTTTAACGTTTTGGGTATGCCCCTGTTGGAACTGCTCAACTATCTGGCTGTCAAAGGGGTGATCGATCAATGACGGACTACCGGGTTCCTCTGGCCGGGGTGATCGGGCATCCCATCGGGCATTCGCGGTCGCCCAAGCTGCACGGGCACTGGCTGAAAACCTATGGGCTGCCGGGGCATTATGTTCCGATGGATGTTGCCCCCGCCGATCTGGAAACCGTCCTGCGTACCCTGCCCAAGGCCGGGTTTGTCGGCACCAACGTAACCGTTCCGCATAAAGAGGCGGCGTTGCCCATCGCAGATCATGTGTCGGACCGGGCGACCGTCATTGGGGCGGCGAACACGCTGGTGTTTCGCGAGGATGGCTCGATCCATGCCGACAATACCGACGGTTATGGCTTCATGGAAAACCTGCGCAGCGGTGCGCCTGACTGGAACGCGCAGGATGGGCCTGCCGTGGTGTTCGGCGCGGGTGGGGCCGCGCGGGCGGTGCTGCAATCGCTAGCCGATGCCGGCGTGCCCGAGATTCTGCTGACCAACCGCACCCGCGCGCGGGCGGATCATCTGAAAGAGGAGTTCGGCCAGCGCATCACTGTGATCGACTGGGTGCAGGCGGGCAATGTCATCGAAAACGCGGAACTGGTGGTCAACACGACCTCGCTGGGGATGCAGGGCCAGCCGGACCTGCGGGTGCCGCTGGACGGTCTGCAGCCGGGCGCAGTTGTCACCGATCTGGTCTATACGCCCGTGAAAACAAGGCTTTTGCAGCAGGCGGAAGAGGCCGGGTGCACCACCGTGGATGGCCTCGGCATGCTGCTCTATCAGGCCATTCCCGGTTTTGAACGCTGGTTCGGCGTGCGGCCCGAAGTGGATGAGGATCTACGCGCGGCGGTCCTGGCATGAGCTTCGCGCTTGGCCTGACCGGCTCCATCGGCATGGGCAAAAGCACCACGGCGCGGATGTTTGTGGACGAAGGGTGTGCGTTGTGGGATGCGGATGCGGCGGTGCATCGGCTCTATGCGCCGGGCGGCGCGGCGGTTGCGCCGATGGGCGCGGCTTTCCCTTCGGCCATTCGGGACGGTGCCGTCAGCCGCGATGCGCTTAGAAGAATTATTGCCGACGATCCGGCAGCGCTGCAGGTGATCGAAGGTATCGTGCACCCTTTGGTGGCCGCAGACCGGGCCGCGTTTCGCGAAACCGCCAGGGCGGATATTCTGGTCTTCGACATCCCCCTGCTGTTCGAGACCGGCGGCGAGGTGGCGATGGATGCGGTCGCCTGTGTCTCGATCCCTGCCGCGGAACAAATGCGCCGGGTGATGGAACGCGGCACGATGACCGGGGCGCAGTTCGAACAGATCCGTGCCAAACAGATGCCCAACGACGAAAAATGCGCGCGGTCGGATTATGTGATCGTGACGGATACGCTGGACCACGCCCGCGCGCAGGTGCAGGATGTGGTCAGGCAGATACGGGCGGGGCTGGCAGATGCGTGAGATTGTACTGGATACCGAAACCACCGGGTTCGACCCCGAAAGCGGCGACCGGATTGTCGAGATCGGCGCGGTCGAGCTGTGGAACCACGTGGCGACCGGTGAGACTTACCATGTCTATATCAACCCCGAACGCTCGATGCCCGAAGAAGCGTTCGGCGTGCACGGCATCGGCCCGGACCTGCTGGAAACCCCGCGCCCAGCGGAAAAGGGCGAGGTGACGCTGAAGGACAAGCCGGTCTTTGCCAAAGTCGGTCAGGGCTTTCGCGATTTCGTGGGCGATGCGAAACTGGTGATCCACAACGCGTCCTTCGACATGAAATTCCTGAACGCGGAACTCAAATGGATGGGCCTGCCGCCCATTCCGACGGATCAGGCGCTGGATACGCTGGCGATTGCGCGCAAACGGTTTCCGGGCTCTCCGGCCTCGTTGGATGCGCTGTGTCGCCGGTTCAACATCGACAACTCGAACCGGGTGCTGCACGGGGCGCTGTTGGACTCGGAGATTCTGGCCGAGGTCTATCTGGAACTGATCGGCGGGCGGCAGCCGAATTTCGGGCTGTCTGCCTCGGCGTCTTCGGGCAGCGGGGGCGGCGATGACTGGCGTCCGATGCCACGTGAAACGGCACTGCCGTCGCGGATCACCGACGAAGAACGCGCAGCGCATGAGGCGTTTGTGAAAAAACTGGGCGAAAATGCCCTGTGGACCCGCGCCTGATCCGGTCAGGCGCGGGTCAGACACTCAGGCGTCGGTCTTTTGCGCCTGCTCGGCCTGACGGCGCATCAATTCGTTGCGGTACAGAGCCACAAAATCGATATTGTCCAGATTCACCGGCGGGTAGCCGCCATCGCGGGTGATGTCGCTGACGATGCGGCGCAGGAACGGGAACAGCATGCGCGGGCATTCGATCAGCAGGAACGGATGCATCTGATCTTCGGCAACGCCTTCCACGTGGAACAGGCCGCAATAGTCGATCTCGCACAGGAACAGCACGTCTTCCAGGCCTTTGGCCTTGGATTTCAGGTTCAGCTTGATCGAAACCTCGAATTGATGCTCCTGCTGGCGCTTCTTGGCATCCAGGTTCACCTGAACCTGAATTTCGGGCTGCACTTCGCCCGACACACCCTTTTGCGCCATCACGTTTTCAAACGACATGTCACGGATGAACTGTCCCAGAACACGCATCTGAACCTGAGGGGCAGCTTGGGCCGCAGTGTTTTCTGCGGCGTTTTCTTCGGCCATGGATCTACTCCAAAAATGAAATTCGCCACTGCTTAGCAAGTTGGGCGCGGCACCTCAATGCAGGTCACGGGCCTTCGACCCATTTCGAAGGTTTCGACGGGTCCCTGCGCGGGCGGACTTCGGTGAATTCGCCATCAATGATATCGCCCTGATCCTGCGCCGCGCCGCGGCTGTGAAAGCCCGGCCCCGGCCCCATCTGGCACTGGGCCACGGTGACTTTGGACTTCAGATAGCGGAATACACCCATGCGCACGGCCGGAATAAGCAGGGCAAAACCAACGGCATCGGTGAAAAAGCCCGGCGTCAGCAGCAATGCGCCCGACAGCAGGATCATTGCGCCATGGGCCAGCGGTTCGGTCGGGTCGTCCAGCTCGGCAAAGGACCG
Organism: Ruegeria sp. AK4; assembly: GCF_056541025.1. Classification (NCBI taxonomy): domain Bacteria; kingdom Pseudomonadati; phylum Pseudomonadota; class Alphaproteobacteria; order Rhodobacterales; family Roseobacteraceae; genus Ruegeria; species Ruegeria sp. AK4. The sequence continues at coordinate 34,642 of NZ_JBQFXS010000003.1, read as the reverse complement.
CTGCAGTTGTCCCAGCGCCATGCGACCTTGTGTCCGCACCAAAAAGGTCCCCAAAACCGCTGTCAGAACGACAATTGCAAGGGTTGGCCACAGGCCGATCAGGCCGCCGACCTGAATGAACAGGGCAATTTCGATGATCGGCACCAATAAAAATGCCAAGAACAGATACATTTGCGCTATCCTTTCCATAAGGCCGGGCTGTGGACTTGCCGCCCCCTGTCACCTACATAGTGGCATGAGGCCGCGTACACAAAGTCTCGGTTCTGAAAAGAGGATGAAATGAACTCACCCATGATCCAGCTTTTGGTGCTTCTTGGCATAGCTGTTTTCCTGATCCTGCGCCTGAAAAGCGTATTGGGCACGCGCGAGGGGTTCGAAAAACCGCCTCTGCCGCAACAGCCCGATACCAGCTCTGCGCGGCGCGATTTCGAAGTGATCGAGGGCGGCCCGGATCACGACATCACCGACCATGTCCCCGAGGACAGCGAACAGGCGCAGACGCTTGCGGCGATGAAACGGGTCGAGCCCGGATTCTCGGTCAGCGAATTTGTGCAGGGCGCGCGCGGCGCTTATGAAATGATCGTGATGGGCTTTGAAAAGGGCAACCTTGACGAAATCCAACCCTTCCTGTCGGAAGAGGTGTTTGACACATTCGTATCCGTCGTGGCCGACCGCGAAGACAAGGGCCTGACGATCGAAGCCGAATTCATCGGCGTGCGCGAAACCGCCCTGTCCGATGTGCGGTTCGACAAGGACAGCAACGAGGCCGAGATCACCATGCGCTTCGTCGGCGAACTGACCTCGGTTGTGCGGGATCGCGGCGGCGACATCATCGAAGGCAACCCCAACACCGTCAAACGCCAAAAGGACAGCTGGACCTTTGCCCGTGTCATGGGCAAGGACGATCCGAACTGGCTGCTTGTTGCCACGGACGCATGATTGCCGCGCTCCGGTCGCTTTTTCTGGTGGGCGTCATGACCACCTCCAGCGCCGCCGGAGCCGAGGTGACGCGATCCATTCTGTCGTTCGATGACCTGCAGGGCTGGGCCGGGGATGATCACGGCGCGGCCCTTTCGGTTTTTCTGAACACCTGCGGCGATCTGGATAACCCGGACTGGCGTGCGCTGTGCGGCGTGGCCCGGACCTATGAGCCGGACGCGGCGCGGTCGTTCTTTGAACTGTTCTTCCGCCCTGTGCTGGTCGAAGACGGCAAAGATGCGCTGTTCACCGGCTATTTCGAGCCAGAACTGGACGGGTCCAGAACCCGCACGGAGCGTTTCAAATACCCGCTCTACAAAATGCCGCCCGAGGCGCGCGCTTCGGACATATGGCTGAGCAGGAGGGAAATTCTGACCGGTGACGCGATGCAGGGTCGGGGTTTGGAAATCGCCTGGGTCGATGATCCGGTCGAGCTGTTCTTTCTGCAAATTCAGGGCTCGGGCCGCATCCGCCTGCCCGATGGCACCGGCATGCGGGTCGGCTATGGCGGGGCCAACGGGCATCCCTATCGCTCAATCGGTGCGGAACTGATCCGGCAGGGCGCGCTGGGCGCGCATCAGGTCAGCGCGCAGATGATCCGGTCCTGGGTGCGTAAGAACCCCGAGGCGGGGGCGGAACTGCTGTTTCACAACCCGTCCTATGTGTTCTTTCGCGAGGTGACGCGGGTTGCCCCGGAACTTGGGCCGCTGGGGGCCATGAACCGATCCGTCACCACGATGCGCAGTATTGCCGCCGACCCGGCCTTTACACCGCTGGGCGCGCCGGTCTGGGTGGAAAAGGACGGTAAATCCCCGCTGCGCCGGTTGATGATCGCGCAGGACACCGGGGCTGCCATCAAGGGCGCGCAGCGCGCCGATATCTTTTTCGGTACCGGAGATGAGGCCGGAGAGGCCGCCGGAAAACTCAAGGACCCGGGCAGGATGGTGATCCTGCTGCCGATCCAGCGCGCCTATGCCCTGTTGCCGGATGAGTTCTGATGAGCCGGCGCAAACTGACCAGTGATGAGATCGATCTGTGGCGCAAGGTCGCCAAACAGACCGAGCGGCTGCATCCCGAAATCCCGCAGACGGTCCACCCGATCTCGCTGCCCAAACCCAAGCCCAGAAAACTGCCCAAAACGCGGATCGAGGCGTTTGAGCTTGGGCAGGCCGGGACCGGGAAACCCGGCGGCAACAGTCTGAAACCCTCGGTCACGGATACGCTGCGGTCGATGCCGGTGCAGATGGACACCAAGGCGTTTGGCCGGATGAAACGCGGCAAGCTCAAGCCCGAGGGCAAGCTGGACCTGCATGGCATGCGGATGGACAACGCGCATCCCGCCTTGATCCGGTTCATTCTGACAGCGCAGGCGCAGGGCAAGCGGCTGGTTCTGGTGATCACCGGCAAGGGCAAAGACCGGGATGAGCCCGGCCCGATCCCAACCCCCCGCGGGGTGCTGCGCAATCAGGTGCCGCACTGGTTGTCGATCCCGCCTTTGGTGCAGGCGGTGATGCAGGTCGCGCCCGCCCATATCAGCCATGGCGGCGACGGGGCCTATTACGTCTATCTGCGGCGCACCCGCTAAAACGCGCGCAGGGCGCGGGAGACGCCGGTCCAAATCAGGGCACAGACCATCACGAAAAAGCCTCCGATGCACAGAAACTGGGTGTCCAGCGACACGCCCCGATCGATCAGGAATCCGGTCAGCCCCGGCCCGATGGCCGAGCCTAGCACCATGACCGCCGTTGCCATTGCCTTGATCGCGCCAATGTGGCGGGTGCCGTAGAATTCCGCCCAAAAGGCGCTTGGCAAGGTGCTGTTGGCCCCCACGGTCAGACCCAGAAACACCAGCCCCAGCAGCGCCCCGCTGATCGAGCCTGTGGTTCCGAGGATGACAAAGCCAAGCGCGATGGGAAGCTGGTAAAACGGCATCATCCGCGCCGTGCCCCATTTATCCAGCGCCCAGCCGGCGGCGAACATCGACAGCAGCGAGACGCCGGTAAAGACCGGAAACAGGGCGACCAGTTGGAGATGTTGCCAGCCTTTGACCTCGGCCAGATGCACCTGATGAAAGAAGAACGCGGTGATAAAGGCCGACGGTCCCAGAACCGCCGGGGCCATGAACCAGAACAGCGGGTTATGCAGGGCGTCGCGGCGGCTCCAATGGCGGTTTTGCATGCCCGTGGCGGAAAGCGCGTCCGACAGGGCCTGTGGCGTCCGTTCCTGACGCAGCAGACGCATCAGCACAGGAATGCCCAGCAAGGTGATGGCCGCCGCCAGAACCCACAGCCAGCGCCAGTCCAGCAGCGTCATCAGGGCGACGAAGGTCAGCGGCAACAAAGCCTCGCCCACCGCGTACCCGGCCGAAGCGATGGAAAGCGCCTTGCCGCGTGTTGCGGTGAACCAGCGGGCCATGGCGACCTGCGCCAGATGGGTGCTCATCCCCTGCCCGAACAGGCGCAGCAGGAAGATCACCAGCGGCAGCAGGATCAGCCATGTGTTCAGGGCCATGGCCAGTGCGGCCAGCACCAGCCCGGACAACACCGCCGGGCCCAGAACGCGGACGCGGAAGATATCGGTCAGCCCGCCCGCCCAGATCATCACAATCGCGGCGGCGGTGGTGCCCAGCGTATAGAGCCCGCCCCATACGCCGTGGCTCAGCCCGAATTCGGCGCGGATTTCACCGGCGAAGACCGAGATGAAAAAGGTTTGCCCAAAGCTTGACAGGAAGGTCAGCAGAACCCCCGCGCTCAGCCAGCTTGCATTCCGGGCCAGATACCGGCGCAGGCTGAACTGCGTCACGGGGTGCTGACCTCTGCCTGCCCTGTCCCGGTCAGAACGATTTCGGTGGCCCCGTCGGGGTTGCGCTGGCTCGGCGGTACCAGAATGTCGATGCCGGGCCGGTCATCCGGGCCGAACGTGTTGCTGACCCGGCGCACCGAACTGAGGATCGCCAGCAGCGCCGGAGAGGTCGCTGCGACGAAATGCGACGATCCCGCATCGCCGCTGAACGCGGTCGTGTCGATCACGCTGATCGGAAATTCGGCCAGTTCATCAATGGAACTGATATTGCCCAACCTCTCGCTGTCGGCGGTGCCGCGCAACCGGCCCGAGATGTTCAGAATCTTGTCTTTCTGCGACACCATCACGATGAACGGATCAGGCGGGTTGTCGATCCGCGCCATTTGCGAGCGGAACAGGTCGATATCCAGATCGGGCGATATCAGCACCACGCCTTCCAGATTTCGTTTGGCCCAGCCCGGTTCGGCAAGTTCCGCCTGCCGCATCATCTCCATCGACAAGGCGCTGCCCATGGAATGCGCCACCAGCAGGACCCGGCGAACGCCCATGGATTTCAACTCACGTATGGTTTGTTCCAGCCCGTCGCGGGCAAACAGCATGCTGTCCAGATCGTAAGCATAGCCATAGCCCGTCGCGCGGCTGGGCCAGGAATAGACCAGGATCGAACCCGGAATGCCGATGTCATGGGTCAGTTGCGCGGCGCGGAACAGGGTTTCGGTCTGGGTCGAGTTGTAGCCGTGCACAAAGATGGTCACTTCCTCGGTCCCGCGCAGACGGGCCCTGAAATCCTGTGGCCCGCTGAATTCGGTCACGCCCGCCAGCACGAACTCTTTCTTCGGGTTGGGATTGGCATAGGAAAACTTCAACGTCCCCGGCGTATGGGTCGGCGGGACCGAAACGGTGGTTTCCAGAAACTGCAGCCTGTCGCCGCGCCGGAACCCATATGTCCCGTCGGCTTCACGGGCGCGGGTGGTGGTCGCGAACACGGTTTCCGGCGTGCCGATGGTCAGCGCCGAGGGCACGGTCTCGGTCACGGACCGGTCCACGCAGGCGGACAGGCACAGGGACGCAAGCAGAAGGATCAGATAGCGCAGCACGGCGGGTTCCCGAAACGGTTCGCGGCTACGCTATCGCATTTTGACCCCGCGTCCAGTCGGACATTGCAGGTCAGAGTGCACAATCGGCAGGTTTTCGGGCCTACAGAACGTAGCGGCTGAGATCCGCGGATTTGGTCAGCTCGCCCAGATTGTCGTCGACAAACTGCGCATTCACCGTGATCTGCGCCCCGGCCTGATCGGGGGCGGTAAAGGAAAGCTCCTCGAACACCCGTTCCATCACGGTGTAAAGCCGCCGGGCACCGATATTCTCGACGTTTTGGTTCACATCCGCCGCAATCTTGGCCAATGCGGCGATACCATCCTCGGTGAAGCTGACCGTGACCTCTTCGGTGCCCATCAGCGCGGTGTATTGCAGGGTCAGCGCGTTGTCGGTTTCGGTCAGGATGCGCACGAAATCCTCTTCGGTCAGCGCCCGCAGCTCGACCCGGATCGGCAGGCGGCCCTGCAATTCCGGCAACAGGTCCGAGGGTTTGGCGATGTGGAACGCGCCCGAGGCGATAAACAGGATATGGTCGGTTTTCACCGGGCCGTGCTTGGTGCTGACGGTGGTGCCTTCGATCAGCGGCAGCAGGTCGCGCTGCACCCCTTCGCGGCTGACATCGCCGCCGCGCGCTTCCTGGCGGGCGCAGACCTTGTCGATCTCATCCAGAAACACGATGCCGTTCTGTTCGACCGAATCCAGCGCTACCCGGTTGACGGTTTCATCATCCAGTAGCTTGTCGGCCTCTTCCCCGATCAGGGCTTCATAGCTGTCGGCGACGGTCATGCGTTTCTTGACGGTGCGTCCGCCGAACGCCTTGCCGAAGATATCGCCCAGATTCATCATCCCCATCTGGCTGCCCGGCTGCCCGGGCACGTCAAACATCGGCATCGGGTTCGAGGTATCGGACAGTTCCAGTTCAATCTCGGTATCGTCCAGTTCCCCGGCTTTCAGCTTCTTGCGAAACATCTCGCGCGTGCCTTCGCGGGCGTCCTCGCCTGCGATGGCAGCAATCACCCGATCCTCGGCGGCCTGATGGGCGCGGGCTTTCACATCCTCGCGCATGAACTCGCGGGTCTGCAGGATGGCGGCGTCGGCCAGATCGCGCACGATCTGCTCCACGTCACGGCCGACATAGCCGACCTCGGTGAACTTGGTGGCCTCGACCTTGATAAAGGGCGCGCGGGCCAGTTTCGCCAGACGGCGGCTGATCTCGGTCTTGCCGACACCGGTGGGGCCGATCATCAGGATGTTCTTGGGATACACCTCATCCCGGATATCGTCGGGCAACTGCTTGCGCCGCCAGCGGTTGCGCAGGGCCACGGCTACGGCGCGCTTGGCGTCTTTCTGCCCGATGATAAAGCGATCCAGTTCCGAGACAATCTCGCGCGGGGTCAGGTCGGTCATATGCGTTCTATCCGTCTGTTTCGCAGCGGAACCTAATCATACGGCGCGAAAACACAAGCCGATCACGGAAAGATCACGATAACTCACGGATCGCACACGGGTTTTCGTGGTGTTGTGAATCGCCATCCCCGCAGCACCTGCGGCATAACTTTTTGCGACGGGCACCCAGTCCGCATCAATTTATGGAGATACCTCATCATGATGACTCGTCGTTCGCTTTTTGCAAAAGCCGCAGCCACAGGCGTGGCCCTGACCCTGGCAGGCACGACAACTGCCGTGGCTGGTGGCGCCAAAAAGAAAGGCTCGTTCGAGGGTCGCTCGAACCACATCACCACCGGTTCGGTGAAGCTGGTCAAGGATGGCGACCGCTATATCGTCGAACTGGGCGAGGATTTCTCGCTGGACAACGGCCCCGATCCGCGCGTGGCCTTCGGCAAGGATGGAACATACGCCCCCGACAGCAAACTGGGCGCGTTGCTGCACCTGACGGGCAAGCAATCCTACGCCGTGCCGCCGACCATGGATGTGTCCGGCTATAACGAGGTCTACATCTGGTGCGAGGTCGCCGGCGTGCCGCTGGGCGTTGCGTCGCTGAAGTAATCGAAATGGTCAGGGGCCGGTTTTTCCGGCCTCTGACACGCCGTTAGGTAACAGGGCAGCAGTCTGTTACACTTGCCCCAAGGCATTGGAACCGGGGGCGTTTTTATGACCAAGATTGCCAAGATCACCTTACTGTTCGTGGTGTTTGTCGACCTGATCGGACAGGGGCTGGTCTTTCCCATCATCAACTCGCTGATCATGGAGACGAAATCCGGGTTCCTGCCGGACAGCACCCCGATGGGGCGTCGTCATTTCTACTATGGGCTGGTGATCGGGTGTTTCTTCCTGTCCTGGTTTCTGGGGGTGGTCTACGTCTCGAAAGTGTCGGATTCCATCGGCCGGAAAAACGCCCTGCTGATCTGTCTGGGCGGCGCTTTGGCGGGCTATGCCCTGACCATCGCGGCGCTTTACATGAACAGCCTGCTGCTGCTGATCATAGGCCGGTCGATCACCGGGTTCACCGCTGGCAACCAGCCCATCGCGCAGGCGGCGATGATCGATGGCAGCACCGATGCCGCCGACCGTGACCGCAACATGGGCTATATCGTCACCGGCGTCAGTTTCGGTCTGGTCGGCGGACCCATCATCGGAGCCGTCCTGTCCGATTCTGCGCTGCTGGGCGGGTTTGCGACGCTGAAAACGCCGTTCTACGGCGCTTTTGTTCTGGTCCTGATCGCCATCTTCCTCGTCACCACGTTCTTCAAAGACACACGGACCGAGCGTGCGCCTTTTGTCTTTCGTCCCCGTGACATCACCGACAGCCTGATTGCCGTGCGCGGGCATCCGATGGTTCTGAAAATTCTGCCCGTCTATGCGCTGTTCATGATTGCCAATGTCACCTTCTACGTCTTTGTCGACAATTTCCTGACCAGCGCATGGGGCTATGGCGTGATCGGCGGCAGCATGGCGATGGTCGTCATTGGCTTTGCGCTGGCCTTTTCCAGCACCTTCCTTGTCAAACCCGCGCAAGAGAAGTTCAGCAAGCACCAGATCATCTACACCTCGCTGGTGGTGATGGTGATCTGCGGTTTTGGCTTCGCCTTCAGCCCCAGCGGCGTGATCAGCTATGTGCCGGTGTTCTTCTTCTACTTCTTCTTCGGCGTGTCCTACCCGACCCTGCTGGGCCTGTTCTCGTCCTCGGTCAGCGAGACGGATCAGGGCTGGGTCATGGGCGTCACCACGGCGGTGTTCTGCCTTGCGGGCGGCATCATGTCCCTGATCGGCGGCGGGCTGATGAGCATCGACATTCGCCTGCCCTATTACATCGTGATCGTCACCGCGATCATGGGTCTGATCGGAATGCACCTGCGCTGGAAAGGCAAAGAGATCAGGGCGTTATTAGCCTGAGACAGTTTTGCGTTTGATTTGAACCGAAATACGCTGCCTCACCCTTCGGTTGAACGCGCATTTCGATGCACTTTTCTGAGTTAAACGCAGAACGTCTTAAATACTCTCAACCGTCAGATTGCCGTTGGTATAGACGCAGATGTCAGCGGCAATCGCCATCGCCTCGCGCGCGACCTGTTCGGCGGTTTTGTCGCCATCCATCATCGCCCGCGCGGCGGCGAGCGCGAAATTGCCGCCCGAGCCGATGGCCGCCACGTTATGTTCGGGCTCCAGCACATCCCCGGCCCCGGTTATCACCAGCAGGTCCTTGCCATCGGTGACAATCAGCATCGCTTCGAGCTTTTGCAGATATTTGTCGGTGCGCCAGTCTTTCGCGAGTTCAACCGAGGCGCGGGCCAATTGCCCCGGTGTGGCCTCAAGCTTGGCCTCCAGCCGTTCCAGCAGGGTAAAGGCGTCGGCGGTCGATCCGGCAAAGCCTGCCACAACCTCAAACCCGCCGGGCGACAGGCGGCGCACCTTGCGGGCGGTGCCCTTGATCACGGTCTGGCCCAGGCTGACCTGTCCGTCCCCGGCAATGACGACCTGTCCGCCCTTTTTGACGCCAATGATCGTTGTGCCGTGCCAACCGGGAAAGTCGCTGTCTGCCATAGGGGCCTCCGTATCTGTCGGCGTTATATATGGGCCGGGCGCGGGATCGGCGCAACCCGTTCTAAAACTGCCCAAAAGATATGCACGGAACGCAATTCGGGGCTGTTGAAGCAGCAATTGTAGGTTTCGGCCATTGGTCCTACATCAGCCTCACAACCGACACCGGGTCGGCTGTTTCATTCAAAAGGACTGCGCACATGGCAACCACTGCAAACATCCATGCGCCGCTCGGAGCAGCTACCATCCTGCACGTAGTGGACGCGATCAAGGCAACCATCGGCAAAATCGCCGACTGGAACGAAGCCCGCAAAACCCGCAATCTGCTGTCGGAACTCAGCGACGCACAGCTGGAAGATATCGGTCTGGTCCGTGCGGACATCGCCAATATCTGATCTGACCCCGGATCACTGACCCGAAACAGCCGCCCGGAACCCCGAGCGGCTTTTTCTTTTTCAGCGCAGCACGAACTTGCCGGTCTGATCCGGCACATATGCCTCGACCGCGGCGGTTGCCACCACGTGGCGCGTGCCTGCTGCGTCATCGACGACATCCAGCCCGCCTTTGACCGCGCGCACCTCGGCCCGGCCCCGCGGCAGATCGGCGGCGACCAGATCGCAATCCACCGCCTCGGGATGCTGCACGCCGATTGTCACCTGGACCCGCATGTCCATATGGTCGATCCCCAGAGCAGAGAACAATGTGATCGAGGAATGATGCAGCGCGTCCTGCACCGCGCGGCGGGCGGCTTTGGTATAGTCCTGCCCGTACAGGTCATTGCCCGTGCCCATCTCAAGAATGATACGTTTCTCGCTCATTGCGCCGGCTCCATGTCGAATGAGACGATGACCGCCGCGTTGGCAATGACCGTGCGGCCCCTGTCATCCGGCTTGTCGATATCCAGCCCGCCCTGCGTGACCGTTATGTTCGGTTGCCCATAGGGGAAGATCGATTCCAGCGCCGCCACATCCACCTGATCCGGCTGCTGCACGGCAATCTCGGCGTCGATGATCATCGCCTCTTTGGGAAATCCGAACAGTTCGGCCATATTGACCGAGTTGTGCCACAGCGCATCCTTGATCGCCCGCCGCGCCGCCTCGGTATAGTCCCTCCGCCGCAGGGATGTGCCCATGCCGAATTCTACCAATACGCGTGTCTTGGTCATGTCCCCTCCTGTCATCGTTCCAGCGAAACCGAGCATGAGTCGCGGCGAAAGGAAAGTCCCAAAGTTCTCAGGCGCGTTCCGCCGGGTACTTTCGTAGCGAAGCCTGCGGGCAGACGGCGCATGTTTCTATTTCGCCAAACTCAATTAAGATCGGAATGGTAATCTGCGACATCCAAAAAAAGGATTGCTGCGATGAAAGTCTTGCAACTTATGTCGATGGCGGTGGTGTCTTGCTTTGCGATGACATCGGCCTCGGCCGAGGAAATAAAGAGCAAAACCAGGTTTCTGGACCTGGTAGCGGGCAAGAAGCTGTTTCAGGAAAACGCCTGGGTGAGGATCCTCAAGGACGGCGTGGTCGAGGGCCAAGGCCCCGAGGCGGGCGACATCAGCGGGTCCTGGCAGTGGAAAGACGGGCATTACTGCCGGGATATCGTCATCGACGATGTGCCCCTGCCCCATGATTGTCAGGCGGTTTCGATCGACGGCGATACCGTCACCTTCGCCCATCGGGACGGCAGCGGTATTTCGGTCAGCTGGCGGATCGAATAGCGCGGCGCTGTCAATTTACCCGGACCGGAATGAAAAAAGGCGCCCGATCCGGGCGCCCTTTGAACCTTTCGATCCGTTCGGATCAGATCGATTCGTCGATCCAGCTCTGCAAAGCGGCCTTCGGGGCTGCGCCCGCGCGGTTCGACACCACCTGACCATCCTTGAAGATGAACAGCGCCGGGATGCCGCGTACGCCCATGGCGGCGGCGGCGTTGGGGTTGCTGTCCACATCAACCTTGGCGATTTTCACCTTGCCGCCATATTCCGAGGCCAGTTCTTCCAGTGCGGGACCGATCTGCTTACAGGGTCCGCACCATTCGGCCCAGAAATCCACAACAACGGGAACGTCCGAGTTCTTAACTTCGGCGTCAAAGGTTTCGTCAGTGACGGCTACGGTCGACATATTATGTCTCCTGAATGGAATGCGCTTGGGCAGTGAAAGTAGGTAGCCTTTGGGGGGAGGTCAAGATATCTGGGTGCGCGACAGGGCATCCGTCACAAGATCGTGTGGCAGCCACATAAGCTGCGCCGTGCGGGTCCACAGGATCGCGGTGCGAATTTCCCTGCCCGGATAGATCTGCGACAGCGCATGCACATAGGCCCCCATCTGCCTCAGCAGGCCTTCGGGGCAGGCTTCGGGCGTTGCTGGCACCGTCGCGTTCGATTTGAAATCAATCACTTGAACCTGCGTATCCGACACGATCAGCCGGTCGATCACCCCATGCATCCGCCGCCCGTTCAGGTCGGCTGAGACCGGAACCTCGGCCAGGGCCTGCCCGGAAAAAACGGGTTTCAGGTGCTCGGCGGTCAACACCTGTGCCGCTTCGGCCAACAGGTCTTGCCGGTCTGTTTTTTGCATATCGGGCAGAAGCCGGGCGCAAAGCTGCGGCCATATGTCTTGCGCGGCGTCGGGCAAATGTTCCAGCAGCAGATGCAGGCGGGTTCCGCGCAGCTTGGCGGCCTCCTCATCCTGCCCGGCATCCCCCGGCAGCGCTTTGGTCCCGCCTAGATTCGACGGGCTGAGCGTTTCTGCCGCCTCGGGCGCGGGCGGCGCGGGCTGATGGAACAGGTCCGGCAACGGGTCGCCCGAAGGCACCGGTTGTGCCGGGTCGACCAAGGGCAACGCATCCCAGTTCCCATGCGCCAGCCTGCGCGTGCCGGACCCGTCCAGTTGCGTCGCCCCGGCCTGCTCCATCGCCGCTTCGACCATCTGGTACCAGCTGTTCCCGTCCTTGCCGACATCCCCCGCGGCCGCCACGATCAGCCACTTTTCCGCCCGTGTTAGAGCCACATAGAGCAGTCGCAGCCGCTCATTTTCCTCGCGGCGGCGCGCCTCGTCCCGCGCTTGCGCGACAAGCTGCGGCGACGCGTCGGCGGGAACCTTCCACAGCGGTGTGCCATCGGTGGTCATGATCTCGGCGTCGCGCGGGGGCTGGCGTTTTCCGGTGTCCGGCAGGATCACGATGGGCGCTTCCAGCCCTTTTGAACCATGTACGGTCATCACCCGGATCATATTGCCGACGCCGCTCATCTGCCGCTTGATTTCCAGATCGTCGGTCTGCATCCAGACCAGAAAGCCGGTCAGGCTTGGGATATCCGTGCGTTCATAAGCCAAAGCCTGCGACAGCAGCGCGTTGATTCCATCCTCGGCCTCGGCCCCCAGACGCCCCAGCAGCTTTCGCCGCCCGTCATGGCGGGTCAGGATGCGTTCGATCAGGTCATAAGGGCGCAGAAAGTCGATCTGGCCGCGCAGATCGTTCAGAACCTCTAGCGTTTCGGGGAAGTCATCCGCGCGGGTGCGCAACGCGGCCCAGAGGAATCTTTCTTGCCGCCGATGGGCCAGATCGAACAGGGCTTGCTCACTCCACCCGAACAGGGGCGATTTCAGCACGGTTGCCAATGACAGGCTGTCTTCGGGCGTGGCCAGAAAGCTGAGCAGCGCGGCAAGGTCTTTCACCGCCAGTTCCGCCCCCACCTTCAGACGGTCCGCCCCGGCGATGGGCAGGCCAGCGGCCTTGCAGGCGCGGATGATTTCGGCAAACAGGTCGGAGCGGCGCTGGACGAGGATCAGAAAATCCCCCGGCTGCACCTTGCGGCGCACGAACGTACCGGGCGTTTCGCCATCCTTGGGAATGGTTTCACCCCGGTCGATCATCGCCTTGATCGAGCATGCCACCTGCTCGGCCAGAATCACAGTGTGATGGCGCGCGCCGGGCCGGTCGACGGGATCGGTCCAGTCGGCATCCTCATCCTCTTCGACCTTTTCCACGACCGGCCACAGATCGACGCGCCCCGGCAGGTTGGTCTTGAAGGCTTGGTGCAATGCCTTGTCCTGAAACCCGGCTTCGGCATGATGTTCGAACAGAATATTGACCAAGGAGAGGATCGCGCTGGACGAGCGGAAGGAATACTCAAGCTCCAAACTCTCCAATTTAGAGCCTGATTCTGCCAGTTTCCGCCCAAACTCAGCCTGCATCCAGTCGAACGCCTGCGGGTCGGCGCCCTGAAAGGAATAGATCGACTGTTTCTTGTCACCGACCACAAAGATCGTGCGCTCGACGCCCGACCGGGCGCCCTCGCCGCTGGTGAATTCCTGCGCCAGTTTTTCGACCACATCCCATTGGTCGGGGCTGGTATCCTGTGCCTCATCCACCAGAATGTGGTCGATGCCACCGTCGAGCCGGTAGAGCACCCATTCCGCCACTGCCGGATCGTTCAGCACCTGCCGCGCGCGCAGGATCAGGTCGTCGAAATCCAGCCAGCCCCGCAGCTGTTTGCGCCGTTCGTATTCCGGCAGGAAGGCGGCGGCAAAGCGATGCAGCACGGCAGTTTTCTGCGCCGCGACCAGGGCCAGACGCTGTTCCCGCGCGGCTTCGACCCGCAGCATCAGCGCGTCAAGCTGAGGCATCCGGTCGGCCAACGCCCCTTCGCGCAGCGCTTTGGTCGGGAAGCTGCACACCTTCGCGGTGAACGGTTCCTTGGCGCTTTTGCCGGTCAGCAGGACGCTTTCCAGAACCGGCAGTTGCCCCACCCGCGCCTCGGCAAACCCGATTAGTTTCGCCGCGGCCTTGGCATTGTTGCCCCCGCTTTCAGTCAGCGCGGGCAACATGGAGCGCACCAGGTCGACCTCACCCCCCAGAAAGACCAGTTCCAGCAGGCGGCTTTCGTCAAACCCGTCGGGCAGGCCAAAACGGCGCAGCAGGTCAGCCCAGTGCAACCCTTGCGCAAACAGGTTTCGTTTCTGCGCTACGGCGGCGGTCAGCTTGTCGAACCCTGTATCGGTGACGAACCGCGCGACATCCTCGATCAAATCGGCCTGCGGACCTTCGGCAAAATCCTCGACAATCTCCTCGCGCAGCAGGGCGGCGGCGCGGTCTTCCATCTCGGCAAATTGCGGGCTGACACCGGCCTCAAGCGGGAAGCGGCGCAGCAGCGCGGCGCAGAATGAATGGATGGTCTGGATTTTCAACCCGCCGGGTGTCTCAATCGCCCGGGCAAACAGGGTGCGGGCCTGCGCCAGTTGCGCGGGGTCGATGACGCCGGCAACGCCCAGATCGGTCAACTGCTGCTGCAAGGGATCGTCCCCCAGCATCGCCCATTCGCCCAGCCGTTTGAACAACCGGTTCTGCATCTCGCTGGCGGCGGCCTTGGTGTAGGTCAGGCACAGGATGTGCTGCGGCTGCACCCCGCCCAGAAGTAAGCGCGCCACCCGGTCGGTCAGAACCCGCGTCTTGCCCGACCCCGCATTGGCCGCCAACCAGGTCGAGGCATCTGGCCGCGCCGCCTGCACCTGCCGTTCGGTGGCATCGTTGCGCGGGCTCATGTCAGATCCTCGGGGCTGGTTTCGGCGGTGCGGTCCCATTCGCCGAACCGGGCAAGGTGATCATAGTCGCCGATATCAGTGTCTTTATGCAGCATCCGGCGGGAGGAAAAGCCCTGATCAGGCTCTAAATAAGCTGAAATCAGCTCTTTCAACTCGGCCAGCACCTTGTCTGTGGGTTCTTTGGTCAGCGGCGCGGGCACCTCTTTATAGCTGCCGCCCATGCCGACAAAGACCGCTTCGGCCACCGCCATCGGGTCAATCCCGTCGATGGCCCCCTGCTCGGCCATGGCCGCTTCGATCAGCAGCTGCTTGTCAAATTTTGCCTGCTGGCTTTCGGTCGGCGGCGCGCCAGTTTTATAGTCGATGATCCGCAGCGCGCCGCGGCTGTTGCGGTCGATCCGGTCCGCGCGTCCGGCGATGGTGAAGTCCAGCGGCGTCAGCGCCAGTTTCATCGCCGCCTCAAAGGCGACCGGCCCGCCATCGGCGCGGCGAGAGACCTCGGCGCTCAGGAAGTCATCTGCGATCCGCTCGAGCCGCGCCAGCCAAAGTTGCCGGGCCGTGGGCCAGGCAACGTGCTGGTCCAGCAACTCCTGCGCGCGTTTCAGGAAGTTCTCGCGGGTCAGCAAGGCGGTGTCCAACACGCTGTCCTTGACGAATTGTTCAAGGATTTCGTGAATGACGATACCGCGCAGCAGCGCATCCGGGGCCTGCACCAGCGGGTCCAGCGGTTTCAGGCGCAGCACATGTTTGGCGTAGATCGCATAAGGATCGCGGATCAGCCGCTTGATCTCGGTCACGCTCAGGCGGCGCGGGCGGGCCGAAACCGGCGGGCGGGGTGAGGGGCGATGTGCTGGCGTGATCCGAGGGGCCTGTTCCAGCGTCTCGGACCAGTTCAACCATTGCTGGCCGCGCGCCCGCATGTCGGACAGGGCGTCGTGACCGCCCTGCCCCGGCAAGCCCTGCAACAGGTTGGTCATCCGGTTCAGCCAGCGCGACGGCACGGTTTCGGCATCGTCGGATCGGGTTGCGCGGGTCAGCCAGACCTCGGGCGCGCCGACGGCCTGCTGGAAGTCATGGGCAGACAAGCCGATGCGCCGCTCGGGCAGCAGCAAGCCGGCCTGATCGCGCATCTGACGGTTCAGCCAGGGGTCCGGCGTGGCGGCCTCGGGCCAGCTGCCTTCGTTCAGCCCGCCGAGGATCAGCAGATCGGCCCCCTGCACCCGCGCCTCGAGCGTGCCCCAGATCATGATGTGGGGATGTGGCTTGTCCCGGTCCCGCACCTCTTCCCCGGCCAGCAGAGCCCCCAGCAGGTCGGCAAAATCATGCGCCGTCATCGGGCCACCATGCTGCGACTCGTCGCGCAGCGCGGTCATGACGGTCAGCGCTTTCTGGCCCGCGTTCTTGTCCCAAAGGGTTCCTTGGGTGCCGGTGCTGCCCGACGATATCGCCTGCGCCAGAGAAAACAGGCGGTCCACCCATTCGGTCAGTGGGCGTTCCCCTTCAATCTGCTGGTCGCAGAACTGCGTGGTGACCCAGTTGACCCACCCCTCGGGCACCTCTTTGCGGATCGCAAATGCGGTCAGGCTGGCGCTGTCGGGAAAGGGCGGGCCGTGGCGGCGCAGGTCCAGTTCCAGATCGCGGGTGTGCAGCAGATGGTCGCCGCGTTGGGCCCCGTCATGGCAGAGCGGGTGTTTGAGCAGCGTCAGCAGCGCCTCGCCATCCAGACGGCGGGCAAACAGACCGGCCACGTGGCGCAGGAACCGGCCGGGTGGAGACAGTTGTAGCGGCAGGCCCGCGCTGTCATCGGGCAGGATTTTCCAGCGATCCAGCGCGGCGCTGACCTGCCGCGTCAGCATTCGGTCGGGCGTGATCAGCGCAGCGGTCTGGCCTGATTCAGCCGCTTGCCGCAGGCGCAGGGCGATGGCCAGTGCTTCGGCCCTTGGGGATTGCGCCTCGACCAGGGTCACGCCTTTGGTGGCTTCGGCCAGATCGGTCAGGCGCGGGCCTTCGGTCATCCAGGCATCGGTGATCGGGGCAGGGCGCAAGGCCAGTGAAACCAATCGGTTACGGGCAGGGGACGGGGCTTGGGCATCAGTCCACCGGACGATCTGATCCGGGGTCAGGTCCAGCGCGCGCATCAGTTTGCGGAACCGGTACTGCGGGTGATCTTCTGAACTCAGCGCCTCATCCAGCCGGGTCCACACATCCTCGGGCTGGTCGAAATCATACCCCGGCAGCACCAGTGCGCCCTGCGGCAACCGGGCCACCGCGTTCATCAGCATCAATGTGGTGCCGCGCGATCCGGTCGAACCGGCCAGAATGACCGGATGGCTGGGGGGTGCCGCCTGCCAGCGGGCAATCAGGTTTTCCACCACGCGCCGCTGGCGGGCTTGCACGTCCATCGCCTGCGTGCCGGCGCCGATGAAGTGATCGGCGATGCCGATAAAGGCCTGCGCCCGCGCCCAGTGGCCGGACATGTCGCTGACATCAAGGCCCCGGATCGCGCTGGGGTGAACGCCTTCGCCCTGCATTTCATCAATCAGGGCGGCCAGGCTGTCGGACAGGTCGAACAGCGACGATCGCGCCGCCAGATCCGGTTGCTGGTCGAGCAGTTTCGCGATCAGCTGCGTTAGTTCCAGCCTGCGCCGCAGCGGCGGGATCGCCGGGGGAATATGCGCCAGATCGACGCTTTCCCCCAGATCGGTAACCAGCGAGAGGCGCGGCAGCAAGCCAGGCAGGCCCTGATCGAACAGGTCGCGCACGCGCCGCGCCATGCGGCGGGTGTTGACCACCAACTGGACCCGCGCCATCGCCTCGGGCGGGGCTTGGCATCGGTGCCGCAGCCCGTCCACCAGCGCTTTGGGAAAGTCCGCGCCCGGTGGAACGCCGAAGACACGTGGCAGGGTTTGGGGCTCAAACATCGGCCAGCAGGTCCTCGGCCAATGCGATGCCCTCGGGCCGTCCGACATCGCACCAGCGACCGGGATATTCGATGGCAAACAGGCGGCCCTGGTCGTGCATCCGGTTCCAGAGCAGGTTCAACGAGAACGCGCGTTCGGCAAAGTCACGCAGACCATCGGTCTTCAGAATCTGGACGCCGCCATAGACAAGGCCGGGCCCGCGGGTGATCCGCCCTTCGGCATCGGCGGTGAAATCGCCCCTGCCCGTGTATCCGATGGTTTGGCGCACGGGAATGCACATCAACAGCGCGTCCATACGCGCCGGGTCCCATGCATATTGCAGCAAGGTCAAAGGGTTGGGACCCGCCCAGATCGCATCGGTGTTCAGCGTAAACACCGGGTCGGCACCCAAAAGGGGCAGGGCGGCGCGCAGCCCGCCGCCGGTTTCCAGTATCTCGGGCTGTTCGTGCGACAGCAAAACACCCTTTGGCGACAGATGCGCCTGAAGCTGGTCGGCGTGATAGTGCAGGTTGGCAACTACGCGTTTGGGGGCAAGGTCGTCGACCAGCGCCAGCGCGTGGTCGATCAGCGGTTTTCCGGCAACCGGGATCAGCGGTTTGGGGCGGTCCTTGGTCAGCGCCCCCATGCGGGTGCCGAAACCCGCCGCAAACAGCATGATGGCTTCGGGTTTTGCGGTCATTTGGCCCTCAGCTTCACAAGGTTTTCTGGCGTCGGTTCGGGCAGGGTGTCGCGCAGCATATCGGCCACCGGCACCAGCGCGGGATGTTCCAGATCGCGCATCAGGTGGGACCATGTGACCGGGATCAGGTCCACGTAGCCCGGCTTGCCGTATTCGGTCGCCAGCCGCGCGAAACCGCCAAGGATACGCAGGTTCCGCTGCGCACCCAGAACGCTGTAGGCGGTGCGGAACGCGTGGTCGTCAATGCCCGAGGCCGCAATATAGCGGTTGATCATCTGCATCTCGATCCCGGCCGGAACCGCGCGGCGAACATCCTGCAGCAGGGACATCAGATCATAAGCCGGATGCCCCAGCATGGCGGTTTGAAAATCCAGCAGTCCAACGCGCCGAACGCCGTCGCGGTCTGGCAGCCAGATCAGGTTTTCGGCGTGGTAATCGCGTTGGATCACCACTTTCGCACCGGATGTTTCCCGGTGCAGAACATCGGAAAACCGGTTCCCGAACCGCTCCAGCACGTCTTCATCATACTGCCCGAGGATGCCGCGCGCATATTTGGTAAAGGCCAGCCCGGCAAGTTCGGTCATCAGCGCCGGGTCGTATGAGGGCAGGGACAGCGAGGGCGCATCGTGCAGATGCAGCAGCACGTCTGTCGCGGCTTCATAAAGCGTGCGCTCTTTGTCCGGGTGGCGCTGAAGGACACGGGCGAACAGGTCGTCGCCCAGGTCTTCAAGCAGCAAAAAGCCTTTGTTAGGGTCTTCTGCGTAGATTTCCGGCGCGCTCAGGCCGATCTTGCGCAGGTAATTCGCGACGCGCACGAAGGGCCGCACGTCCTCGCCCCTGTCCGGCGGGGCGTCCATCAAAACGGCGGTCCGGCCGGTGGCCGGATCGGTCAGCCGTTCATACCGCCGGTTCGAGGCATCCCCGGCCAGCGGCGCGCGCGTGGCATTGGCCCATTGCGTTTGCGCGATCAGAGCCTCGGCCAGAGCTGACCGATGTGTCATGAAGAAGTCTCCAGCTTTTTGGCCCATTTCGGGTCCGACCAGGACAGGGTCAGATGGCGGGTGTCCATGGCTTCGGGGTCAGTTGCGAAATCCAGCGTCAGTGCGGTGGCAGGCGTCAGCGGGCCCAGCTTGTCGGGCCATTCCACAAGGCACAGGGCGGTGTCAAACGCCTCGGACAGGCCCAGCTCCTCGATCTCGTCCACATCGCTCAGGCGGTAGAGATCGCAATGCCAGATTTCCCCAGCGGGGATGTCATAGGCCTGTACCAGCGTGAATGTGGGTGACGGCACATCCTCGGGCACCGGCATCAGCGACTGGATCAGGCTGCGGGCGAAATGGGTTTTACCGCTGCCGATTGCGCCCCTTAGCAACAGCGTGTCGCCGGGATGCAGGCAGGCCCCAAGCCGGGCCGCAAAGGTGGCGGTTTCCTCCGGTGAAGTCAGGGTGATCGGCAGGGGCGTCGTCGTCATGGCGCCACAATGTACCCGCGCCTGACCGGCTGCAACCCGGTTCAGGCCGGGACCTGTTGGATCCCGGTTTTTTCGTCGACGGAAAACCGCACGATTGTTGCGCCGTTCTGCATCGGTGTCACCGTGCAGTCCAGCGTCTGCCCGCTGCGCATGCGGATTTCGGCAGACCATTCCGCGCGGTCTTCGCGCATTTCCACGAAATCCCGAATCTCACCCAGAATGGGGGTGGCGACGCAGTGGTCCTGCCATTTCCGTGTCACATCGATCACCGAGTCCATCGCGAACCCGGTTTCATCCGTGTCCCCCCAGAGCTGCTGATAGGCATAGTTGGTCAGCGCCAGCGAGCCATCGTCCGAAAATACGGCAATCGCGTCTGCCAGCTTGTCGAGGATGGATTGCATCAGATCCATCTCGGACCGGAACCGGCGGGTCAGGGTGATCTCGGCGGTGATATCCTCGAACAGAAAGGCCACGGCCCCGTCCGGGTGCGGCCTGCCGCTGACCGAATAGACCGAGCCCGAGGGCAGGGACCATGTTTCCTGATAATTGCCGTCTTCCGCCGCTTCCAGCAGGTCGTTCATCTGATTGCGCCAGCTTCGGTAATTCTTGGGCTCGGGCATCATGTTCTGATCGCGCAACCGGTCGAAAAAGCCCGACAGGCTGGGACGGCAGCTTAGGAAGTCGGGGGGCAGGCTGGTCAGGTCGATCAGGGCCGGGTTGAACAGCGCCAACTGGCGGTTGCGGTCGAAAATGGCCAAGCCGATCGAGAGCTGCGCAAAGGTCTTGGTCATGGTCTGGACAAATTTGCGCTGCGCCGTCTCGGCCTCGACAATGGCGTTGATATCGACGGCGTAGAACAGGCGACCGCCCTGATGATGAACCTGTGTCAGATCGAACCAGAGCTTTTGAGGGCTGCCCGCAACCTGGGCCGCGACGCGGGTTTTTTCGCTGAGCCGCGCGTCGTCGCGGATATCGGGAAACAGCGGGTCCGTCAGATCGGCGTCCTGACCCCGCACTTTCCGGACCAAACCGACATAGGCCGCATTGCACCAGCGGACCTGAGCCTCATCATCCAGCAGCCAGACCGGATACGGGGCCCGGTCCATGGCCAGCCGGGTCGGGTCGTCGCTGTCGCGCCGGGTGTTGGCAGTGGGATTGGCCAGCGCGCATAGCCGCACGCGCACAACCCCGTCGATCCATTCGCACAGCACCTCACGCTCGACCGTGCAATCGATGGCCGAGACCAAAAGCCTGCCCTGATCGCGCACGGTTTCGGGGGTTTCGGGAAAGGCCGGGAAGTCGCGGCGCAGCAGACGCCGCAGATCATCCCAGTTGCCGACGGATTCAAACCCTTCCAGCGCGATGTCCGAATGGCTGATCAGCCGGTCGCGGTCAAACAGGAAAACCGCATCGTCAGATAAAGGTGCGGTCAGCAGACCAAAGCTTTCATCGCGCCGGTGCGGGCGCGGCATCAGCCACAGCACCGCAAGACCGCAGGACATCAGGCTGATCGTGGCCAGAATGATCCAGTCGGCCATAGAACCCTCCTAGCCTGTTTTCGACTGGACGGGACTATGACCTTCAATTGGTTAACGGCGTCTTAATTCAAATCCGGATCTGCTGATTGAGGCCGGAGGGTACCGGAGTGTCGCCCGTCTGAGCGTCGATCAGATTGCGCGGCCACGCGACCTTGACGATCGCGCCCTTGCGGTCGGGGTGGTCCGACAGTCTCTGATAAGGGTCGGCGCCGTTGGCAAAATCCAGTTCCGCCCCGCTGCGTTCCAGCAGCGTTTTGGCGATGAACAGACCCAGACCCATGCCTTCGTATTCCGGGCGGGTGGGCTGATCGGTCTCGGCCCGTCTGCGGCGCACGAACGGGTCGCCGATCCGCCCGATCAGATGCGGCGGATACCCGCGCCCGTCATCCATGATGGTGACGGTGATCCGCTCGAGCGTCCATTCCGCTTCGACCCAGACATTGGCGCGGGCGAAATCCACCGCGTTCTGGATCAGGTTGCGCAACCCGTGAATGATCTCGGGCTTGCGCAGGATCGAGGGTTGCTGCACATCACCGTCCTGTGCGGGGCCTTCGGCAAAATGGACCATCTTGCCCCGGTCGATATGAGGTTCAGCCGCTTCGTGAACAACCGTGGACAGGGGGGCTTGCCGCAGATGCAGGTCGTCTTTGCCGGCCCGCCCCATGTCGCGCAGGATATCGCGGCAACGGTCGGCCTGTTCGCGGATCAGGGCGGCATCCTCTTTCAGGTCGGGCCGGTCGTCCAGTTCCTCGATCAGTTCGGAACTGGTCAGCTTGATCGTCGCCAGCGGTGTGCCCAGCTCATGCGCGGCGGCGGCGACGACGCCACCCAGATCGGTCAGCTTCTGCTCGCGCGCCAGCGCCATATGAGTGGCCGAGAGCGCCTCGGACATCGATTGCACCTCGGAACTGACCCGGTGGGAATACGCGCCGATGAACACAATGGCGATGATGATCGCGGCCCAGTTTCCGAACAGCAGGATGTCGGGGATATCCAGCACAAGGCCCATATCGGTCCGCAGCGGCAGGTGAAACTCGGCCAGCAATGAGGTCACGATGATCGCGACACCGCCGATGATCAGGGTGGACCGGGTGCTCATGACATTGGCCGAGATTGTCACCGGCCCCAGCAGCAGCAAGGCGAAAGGGTTGTTCAGCCCGCCGGTCAGGTACAGAAGAATCGCAAGCTGCAGCAGGTCGAACAGCACCATCAGGAAGTTTTCGAACTCGGACAGGCGCTTGTTCTGGGGAAACAGCAGAATGGCGGTCAGGTTGCCCATGACAGAAACACCGATCACCAGATAGCACAGCACCAGTTCAAGCTGCACATGGTAATATTGCTGGGCCACGGTGATGGCGGTGAACTGGCCGATAATGGCCACCCATCGCAGCAGGATCAGGGTGCGTAACCGAATCCAGCTGCTGCGTCCCTGGCCGCGCCAAAAGCTCTGGTTGGAATCTGCCATCGGTCTATTATGTCCTGTTGCATCGGCTGTTCATCTTGATAGGTGTCCCGGTCGAAACGTTCAACAACCCCTTAAATTTGGGACCCGCGCCATGACCCGCCTTTACGCCATACTTGCAACCGTTGTTCTGGCCGTGGGTCTTGGGGTGATGTGGCTGCTGACGGGTCGTGGCGCGGACGACAAGTACGCGCAGTGCCGGACCGGCCAGATCGCCGGCGGCACGGCTGCCATCGGCGGGCCCTTCGAACTGGTGAACGGCGCGGGCGAGACCGTCACGGACAAGGATGTGATCACCGAACCAACGCTGGTTTACTTCGGCTACACCTTCTGCCCGGATGTCTGCCCCTTCGATATGTCGCGTAACGCCGAGGCCGTGGACATTCTGGCCGAACGCGGCCTGTCGGTCACGCCGCTGTTCATCTCGGTCGACCCGGATCGCGACACGCCCGAGGTGATCGG
Source organism: Ruegeria sp. AK4 (assembly GCF_056541025.1). Lineage (NCBI taxonomy): Bacteria > Pseudomonadati > Pseudomonadota > Alphaproteobacteria > Rhodobacterales > Roseobacteraceae > Ruegeria > Ruegeria sp. AK4. The sequence goes on along the minus strand of NZ_JBQFXS010000003.1, from coordinate 11,695 downwards.
CGACTATGCCTTCAACCTGCACGAACGCATGATCGCGCTGACCGGCTCGCCCCAGCAGGTCGACGCCGCAAGCAAGGCCTACAAGACCTACTACAAGGCCCATGACAAAAGTGACGAGTACTATCTGGTGGATCACTCCACCTTCACCTATCTCGTCACGCCCGAGGATGGGTTTCTGGAATTCTTCAAGCGCGATGACACCGCCGAGCAGATGGCGGACAAGGTCGGTTGTTTTATTGAACAGATGTAACTTGACGGCCTGTTTGACGTTTGAAATGGCGCTGCTATTACTCATGTTCAAGCCAAAGGCATGAAATAGCGGAAAGACCCAACATATGGCAGACAGTTCCCAGCTTGATATCGGCCCTGACAAATCCCTGCTTCTGGTAGATGATGATGAGCCGTTTCTGAGACGTCTGGCCAAAGCCATGGAAAAGCGCGGGTTCGAGGTTGAAACCGCCGGTTCCGTCGCCGCAGGCCGCGCCATTTCCACCGCCCGCCCGCCTGCCTATGCCGTGGTGGACCTGCGGCTTGAGGATGGCAACGGTCTGGACGTGGTCGAAGTGCTGCGCGAAAAGCGCCCCGACAGCCGGGTCGTGGTGCTGACCGGATACGGCGCGATTGCCACCGCCGTCGCCGCTGTGAAGATCGGCGCGACGGATTACCTGTCAAAACCCGCCGACGCCACCGACATCACCAACGCGCTGCTGGCCAAGGGCGACGAGTTGCCCCCGCCGCCGGAAAACCCCATGAGCGCAGATCGCGTGCGCTGGGAGCATATCCAGCGGGTGTATGAGCTGTGCGACCGGAACGTCTCGGAAACCGCGCGGAGGCTGAACATGCACCGCCGGACGTTGCAGCGGATTTTGGCGAAGCGCAGCCCGCGGTAATGAGCGTTGAACGAGCAAAGATCTGAAGCAGGCTTCTGTTCAGAGGATATTCTTTTAGTCTGCAAAGCGGACCAAGCGGACATCTATCCTCAATGAATGTCGTTCTGGTTTGCGGGAACTCTTGGCACATCTATCGCCAAGGAACTGACCCATTTACATTCGTGGCCGATACGCGCAGCGATGATCCGGTCTTCAACATGACTTGCCTCCCAAACAGCAACGCATTCCAATTCAAGGCACTCGCTCAGAAGCGCTGGCCGTTCCCAGCCTTGCTCAGCAAAGTCTGAATGATAAAGCGAAAGAGCCCCGGAAATTTTGTCCTGCTTGAAACGGTAATCTTCGTTCATCACATCACTTCGAGGCTCAACCCGGCCAACTTTCAGCCAAAAACCTCTACTAATAACGTCACGATAGACAAAGGACTTGAACAATATCGGCAGGTGAATCAAATCTTCGATTGCCGGGCGTTCTGAGAAATATCCTTCAAAAACCGCGACGAAATACTCTTCCCCAAGTTGCCCATATGCCCAACAGTTTTCAGCTATTGGAATCTCAACTAACGCCCCAGCTTGCCAGCGCTGCCGTTTGGTAGCTTGGCCTCTTTGTGCTCGAAGAAAGTTATTCGTGTCCATGCTTCGTGCATCGCACGCTGAGTACCTATTCTCAATGTCAAAGAAAGGCTCACAGCCGCCACTAGATGAAGTTGGATTTCTATAGAAGTTTTATCAGCACCTCATGCCGCTCCATATACGCCCGCCGCACCTCAACCGGTGGGCGCAAAGTAATCCCTAACCCCTCCATCACCACCTTATCAGGGCGACCGAAGAACTTCGTGGCTTCGGCCTCGGAAAACCCCGCGATCTGCGTGGCTTCCATCCAGGCGCTGATCTTGTCGGCTTTCTTTATCTGCCGTTTAACCGTTTTCGGAATCTCCGCAGGCAGGCCGAACCTGATATGGATGGCCGCCGCCAGCCGGTCGTCCAGCGTGCCGTAATCCGGCCCGACGGCGGATTTGACCGGCGAAATCATATCTCCGATCACATATTCCGGCGCGTCATGTAACAAAGCCGCGAGCCGCCATTTGGCCGGGGCTTTTGGCGCGATCCGGCCAAAAAGTTCTTCGACCAGCAGGGAATGTTCTGCCACGGAATAGGCGAAATCGCCGCCCGTTTGCCCGTTCCAGCGCGCCACAAAGGCCAGTCCGTGGGCGATATCTTCGATCTCGATATCAACCGGCGTCGGGTCCAGCAGATCGAGCCTGCGGCCTGACAGCATTCTCTGCCACGCTCGGGGTTGTGTTGCCATTCTGCCATGCCTTGTGAAGTTGGACACATTTTAATCGTATTTTTAGTGCTATGATGTACCTGTCTGGGTCACTCGCTGCCAACGTTTTCTTGAGCATTCGTGCTTTGAATGCGCAGGCTGCGATCCCGACATAAAGGACTGAGGGGGGCGCATACTCCTCCCAGTGTGCCCTCCTCGAACCTGAACCACGGATCGAAAGGAGCATGCTATGTTCAAACGTCTCTTTGCAATCGCCATGACCTTCGGGATGGCCGCTACCGCCCCGCCCGCCTTTGCCCAGAATTGTGCAGAGCGCGAGCATGTGATCACAAAACTGAAAGACAGCTATTCCGAAGAGCTGGCATTCGGTGGTTTGCAGAAAACACGCGGCGCGCAGTCGGTCATGGAGGTCTGGACCTCGGAGGAAACGGGAAGTTACACCGTCCTTGTGACCCACGCGAACGGCATTAGTTGTATTGTCGCCGTTGGCACCGATTTTTTCCAAGCGATCCCGAAGATCAAGGTCGAGGGTACGCCCAGCTGATTTTGGCTGTGTAAACATCCGGTTTTCGGTCATTCACATTGCCACCTGCCCCAAGGAATGCTAGGGGCAGCCCGAACTGTGATTTGCCGTGAATGGAGCACCTGATGGCCGGGGACTATATCGTTAAAGACATTTCGCTGGCCGGGTTCGGCCGCAAGGAACTGGACATTGCCGAAACCGAAATGCCGGGTCTGATGGCCTTGCGTGCGGAATACGGCGAAAGCAAACCGTTGAGCGGCGCGCGCATTGTCGGCTCGCTTCACATGACCATCCAAACTGCTGTTCTGATCGAAACGCTGGTGGCGCTGGGCGCGGATGTGCGCTGGGCGTCGTGCAACATCTTCTCGACCCAGGATCACGCGGCGGCCGCGATTGCCGAGGCGGGCATTCCGGTCTTTGCCATCAAGGGTCAGACGCTGGAAGAGCATTGGGATTACCTGGACAAATCCTTCCTGTTTGCAGACGGCCCGAACATGATCCTGGACGATGGCGGCGATGCGACGCTGTACATCCTGCTGGGTGCACGGGCCGAAGCGGGTGAGGACATCATTCCAGTACCGGGTTCGGAAGAAGAAGAGGTGATCAAAAAGCAGATTGCCAAGCGCATGGCGGCATCGCCGGGCTGGTTCACCAAGATGCGCGACCAAATTCAGGGCGTGTCCGAGGAAACCACCACCGGTGTGAACCGCCTGTATCAGCTGGTCAAAGATGGCCACCTGCCGTTCCCGGCGATCAACGTGAACGACAGCGTCACCAAGTCGAAGTTCGACAACAAATACGGCTGCAAGGAATCGCTGGTCGATGGCATCCGCCGCGCCACCGACACCATGATGGCTGGTAAGGTTGCCGTGGTTTGCGGCTATGGCGACGTGGGCAAAGGCTCGGCTGCCAGCTTGCGCGGTGCGGGGGCCCGTGTGAAGGTCACCGAAGTTGACCCGATCTGCGCCCTGCAGGCGGCGATGGACGGGTTCGAAGTCACCTTGCTGGAGGACGAAGTTGCCAGCGCTGATATCTTCATTACCACCACCGGCAACAAGGACGTGATCCGCATCGAGCATATGCGCGAGATGAAGGACATGGCCATCGTCGGCAATATCGGCCATTTCGACAACGAAATTCAGGTGGCCAGCCTGAAGAACCACAAATGGACCAACATCAAGGAACAGGTGGATATGATCGAGATGCCTTCGGGCAACCGCATCATCCTGCTGTCCGAAGGTCGCCTGCTGAACCTCGGCAACGCCACCGGGCACCCCTCGTTCGTGATGTCGGCATCCTTCACCAACCAGGTTCTGGCACAGATCGAGCTGTTCACCAAGGGCGATCAGTACAACAACGAGGTCTACATCCTGCCCAAGCATCTGGACGAGAAAGTCGCCCGCCTGCATCTGGACCGGATCGGCGTGAAGCTGACCCAGATGGACAGCGAACAGGCGGCCTATATCGGCGTGAAGCCCGAAGGGCCGTATAAGCCGGAACATTACCGCTACTAAGCGCGGGTCGGGTATGACCAAAACGTCTGGACGCCGCCGGATTCTGCATCTGGCGGCGTCTTTCTTTTCGATCATTGTATTTCTATGTCTTATTGGGTCGGCTGGGTATCTGCTGCTGGCGCATCCCAAAACACCGGTGCCATCGCATTGGAACCCGCTGCGCGAGTTGAAAGTGACCGCACCCGTCACGCCAGTCACCCGGTTTCAGCTGAACCGGGCGCTGGCGGATGAGGCGCAGTGCCGGGCCACCTTGTCCGAGGCTGGTGTATCCTTCGCGGCGATGGAGGATCTGGTCGTGGATGAAAACTGCGGTATCACGGGCCGGGGTCTGCTGTCCGGGCTGGTGACTTCGCGTATAGAACCGGTCGAAACCAGCTGCACAACCACATTGCGGCTGGCCATGTGGGACCATCACGTGGTCCAGCCTGCGGCACAAAACCTGCTGGGCACGTCCGCCACCCGATTGCAGCATGTGGGCAGCTACAATTGCCGCCGGATGCGCTCGGCGCAGGGGCAGGACAACGGATGGAGCAGCCACGCCACGGCGGATGCGATTGACATCAAAGGGGTGCAATTCGCCGATGGGCGCAGCCTGACCCTGCTGTCTGATTGGGGTGCGGACGGGCCGGAAGGCGCGTTCCTGCGCCAGATCTGGCGCGGGGCTTGTGACTGGTTCCGCGTGGTTCTGGGGCCGGATTTCAACCGCTTGCATGCCGACCATTTTCACCTGCAAGGCCCCGGCTGGGGCTATTGCCGATAGGCCCGGCTTAGCGCAGGGACGGAAAAAAATCGCCGCGCCCGTTTGGGGTCAGGTCCAGAATGTTCCACAGCGGCCAGGCCGCATCCACATGGCGGGGGTGCCAGTCGCTGGGTTCAAAGAACAGCTCGGAGCTCCAGAAATGCCGGATACCGGCCTCGTCCTTCTGAAAGACGTTCAGAATGGGCAACTGGCTGCCATCCTCGCTCTCGGCCAGATAATCGCGCTGATACGTTGTGCCCAGCGCGGAATAGAGCGGCAGGTCCTGCCATCCCATCCGGGTTTTGAGCGCGCGCAGTTTTTCGGGCGTGTTTTGTGCCACCACGGATATGGCGATGGTCCGCGTAATATGCGCAACCTGCCCGTTCAGCCCGTCCAGAAAGGCGGAACACATGGGGCAGGGCTGGTCGGCATCCGGCCCGTACATCAGCGAATAGATGGCCAGCGTGTCATGCGACCCGAAGAGCGACGACAAGGGCGCGGCACCCCCGTCCGGATCCTGAAAGGCATAATCCTGCGGAACAGTCCCGCCCTGCGGCAATGTACGGCGCAGGGCAGCGACCTGTTCCACCTGCGCGCGCAGTTCGGCCTCGGCGGCCAACAATCGGTTGCGGGCGGTTCGATATTCGGGGCTTTCATTGGGCAAGGAAACGGGCATGGGACTCTCCTGACAGGGGTTTAACAATCAATTTAACACAAATGTTAAATAACAGAGCATCGAAAATCAACCACCATATCGGCGAGTCTCGGGTTTACGGGGAATGCGCGGAATTTTTCCCTTTGTTAAAAAATCCCCACTGATTACCCTGCCCAAACCTTTTTCAGGGATTTTGAGTGAACGCAGCCTGAACTGCTTGTAGGGAGAGACGTTAATGGGAAAACGCGACGAGCTGATCGCAAAATACGCCGATGATTTGAAGACCAAATGCGGCATGGACCCCGATATGGACTTGCTGACCAGTGTCACCATCGGATGTGGTCCGGCTATTTACGATGCGGATGCAGCGACGGTTGCCGCAAGCCAGGAAAGCGAACTGGAAACCGTCAAGAACAACTTCCTGATCAAAAAGCTGGGCCTGTCGGATGGCCCCGAGCTGATGGAAGGGATCAACAAAGCCATGGAAACCTATGGCATGTCCGAGCGGAACAAATACCGCGCGGTTGTCTATTACATGCTGACCAAGCATTTCGGCAAAGAGTCTGTTTACAGCTAAACCCGCTTTGAGGTGTTTGCGCCCGCCGGACCCTCGGCGGGCGATTTCAATTTGAAACAGAGTTTACGTATTTGGCGGTTGAAGCAAGCCGCAGGAGCGGCTAGCTTTTCCCCATGACCAGGACGGTCAGAACCAAGAGATTCCATCTGCGTGTGGTGAGTAGGGAGCACGCGGGGTAGGGAAGGTTCTGCACTGTCAGAGCCTTCCCAAATTCTTATCCGCCATCGTTCAGAAGCCGCGCTAGGAACCGGTCGAACCTTGTCTGTTTCTCGGGCGGCTTGCTTTGTACCGCGCCACCGCTGCCCGCCAGATAAACCTCAATATGTCCGGGGCGGGTTTTGCTGCCGGAGTTGGTGAAATCCCGGGAAATTCCGCCAAGCGCGGCTGCGGCCAGTTCGGCGTTCCTTGCATCGTCGGGATGATAGAACCGAACCTGGGTTTCTCTGACCCTAAAATTCACACGCGCCGTTGCGACCACTTCGGCCTGCTCTCCGGTCAGAACCGCCAGCGCCTTGTTGCTGGCGTCCTCGGACACTCTCGCCGGTACGAATAGGGACACTGCCAACGCTTCGATCTGTTCCTTGGGTATAAGCGGCTTTACCTCGGAAAAGGCCGGGCTGGGAGGTTTCATGCTGTCGCCGGGAAACGGGTCAAGCGCGGTCGGATCGGTTTGCGAGGTGCCGTTCGGGCCGGTTGGGAGGGCTGCCATTGAGACAGAGCTTTGCGGGGAAGGCGGCGGCAACCCAACAGTGTCCTGTGTTTGGGGCGCCGGTACAACACTGAAATATGCCGGAACACTAACTGTGGGCGGTTTGCGAGAATAGGCTGGCTCCGGAACGGTCCGGGCATTCGCCAATGCGACGATCTGGTCCGGCTGCGGCTCGGCGGGGGGTGGCGGGGTGGGAACCGTGTCAGAGGATGCAGACTGCGCCGTTGCGGGCGAGGGGTCCAAGGCCGCATCGGCCTCGGGCAAAAGGGCGGTGTCCTGCGTGCTGGCCAACGGCACATCCAACGGATCCGACGCCTCGGGGTCGGACAGCGAAGCTGACACGACAGCCAAAGGAACGGGCAAATCGTCAACGGGCGCCGCTTCAGATGCCTCTTGCCCCGCGTCCGCGACATCTTCGGCGGTGTTCCAGTTGCTCACGACCTTCGCACCCGCCCAGTGCAGGGCAGCGCCGCAGAACACAGCCGCCGCAAGGGCCGCATATCCGACCCGGATCGGCGCTTTCCGGACAGGTTCCTCTTTGGACTCCACCTCGGGCTCGGGACGCAGTTCTTCCGCGACGATCTTTTCAAGCGTGGTCTGTTCCGGCGATGGCGGAGATTGATCCCAGGCGGGGTCAGACACAGGTTTCCTGGGCGCGTGTCCATTGGCCCCGGCCAGAGCAGCGGCGCGTTGCTTCCGCGCCTCTTTCAGGCGCGCTTCCCAGTTTCTTGCATCTTGCGCAGCAACGGTATCTTCGAACGCCCCATTGCTGCCTGAAACATCAGACATGGGCTCGAACTTCGAAAAAGGACCAACTTGTACTCGGACAACGCCAACAGGTAGGTGTGCAGGTGCGAAATCCGCATCCGACATGCCCCCACATGGCGTAGCCGCAGGATTTATAACATTTTGATATTCATTTGAGAAGATTCGTGCCCGTCAGCACACGCCGCCTCAACCGGGGTCCGTCTGGCCCAGCCTGCAGATCAGCGCCCACTCGGCCTCGGTCACAGGTTGCACCGACAGGCGCGAGTTGCGGACCAGCACCATTTCGGCCAGCCGCTCATCCGCCTTGATCTGGTCCAGCGTTACAGGAGTCGTGAATGGACGCACCGCTTTGATGTCGACGCAGTCCCAGCGGTCGTCATCGGTGGTGCTGTCGGGATGCGCCTCGGCGCAGACCTCGACAATTCCGACAATCGCCTTGTCCTTTTGTGAGTGATAAAAGAACCCCCGGTCGCCCAGTTGCATCTGGCGCATGAAATTGCGCGCCTGATAGTTGCGCACGCCATCCCATTCTTCGCCCGCGTCACCCTTGGCCACCTGCTGATCCCAGCTCCAGGTCGAGGGTTCAGATTTGAACAACCAATACGCCATCAGCCGATCACCCGTTTCCAGGGGATCAACTCGACCGAAGCGAACAACCCGGCCAGCGCATAAGGATCGTTCGCGGCCCAGCCCTGCGCGGCGGCAAGGTCTTCGACGTCCAGAATGATCAGCGAGCCGATCATCGTCTCGCCATCCAGCAGTGGACCGGCCTGTGCAACGACGCCAGTTTCCTCGATATAGGCCAGATGAGCGGCGCGGTTGTCCAGCCGGGTTTGCAGGGCACCGTCCTTGTCACGGGCGATCAGGGCGATCAGCATCTTATTCCTCCTTGAGCGGGCGACCCAGCAGCGATTGAATCGCCTGAGCCACACTGTAGGCCCCATGGCTGAGTTCCGCCACTGTTGTAGAGATGGGCATGTCCAGACCTTCTGCTGCGGCGATCTCCGCCGTGGCGCGGGCGGTGGCGACGCCTTCGACCGTGGTGCTGGCGTCAAAGCTTTGCTGGCGGCCCAGCGACAGGCCATAGCGGTAGTTGCGCGACAGTTCCGACGAACAGGTCAGCACCAGATCGCCCAGGCCGGACAGCCCCATCAGGGTTTCTGGCTGCGCCCGGCGCAGGGCGGCAAAGCGCTGCATTTCGGCGAAACCCCGTGTGATCAGCGCCGCGCGGGCACTGTCGCCGAGGCCTGCGCCGATGCTGGCACCGCTGGCGATCGCCATCACGTTCTTCAACGCACCGCCCAGCTCCGCACCCGCGGTATCCGTGGTGCGGTAGAGGCGCAGATTTGCGGTCGTCAGTTCCGCTTGCAGGGCCTCGCCCAAATTCGAGTCAGCGCAGGCCAGGGTCAGCGCAGTTGGCAGGCCTCGGGCGATATCGTCGGCGAAACTGGGGCCGGTCAGCAAGGCGGGCTGCGCGTCCGGGATGGTCTGGGTGATGACGGCAACCGGACCCATGCCGGTGGAAAGCTCGATCCCCTTGCAGCAGGCGACCAGCGTTTTGCCCGCCAGTGTGTCGGCGTGCCGGGACAGGGCAGACCGCAATTGCTGCATCGGAACCGCCAGCAGCAGCTTGTCCGCCTGCGCGGCAAGGGCAATGTCGGCAGTGACGGAGATACCGGGCGGCAAAGCCACACCCGGCAGGCGCGGGTTTTCGCGCGTTGCGGCCATATGCGCTGCCTGATCCGCATCCCGCGCCCAAAGCGTGACCGGCCCGTTGCCCGCCAGAGAAATTGCCAAGGCAGTGCCAAATGCACCGGACCCCAGAACCGAAACGCTCATGCCTTGGCCCCCTTTTTGCCGCTGCCCAGCATTGCCGGGCTGGTCTGGTCCAGGGGCCAGCGGGGCCGGGCGGTCAGGTCCAGACCGTCCTGCGCGCCGGTGCGAAACCGCTCCATCCCGGCATAGGCGATCATGGCTGCGTTGTCGGTGCACAAGGCCAGAGGCGGGGCGGTGAACCGGGTGTTCGTTTCGTCACAAACAGACTCTAACGCATGGCGAATTGCGGTATTTGCCGCGACCCCTCCGGCCACGGCAATCACCGGTTCAGCCGGGTGTTCCTGCAGATAGAGCGCAATGGCGCGCCGAGATTTTTCGGCCAGCGTGTCGACCACGGCCTGCTGGAACCCGGCGCACAGATCGGCGCGGTCCTGCCGGGTAAGCCCGCCTTTTTCCGACACGATCTGATCGCGCATCCGCATCAGCGCGGTCTTGAGACCGGAAAAGGACAGATCGCAGCCGGGACGGTCCAGCAGAGGTCGCGGAAAGCGGAAGCGCTTGGCATCGCCGGAACGGGCCTCGGCCTCGACCGATGGGCCGCCGGGTTGCGGCAGACCCAGCAGGCGGGCGGTCTTGTCGAAAGCCTCGCCGGGGGCGTCGTCGATTGTGCCGCCCAGCCGGGTGAACTGCTCGGGGCCATGGGCGATCAGGTACTGGCAATGCCCGCCCGACACCAGCAGCATGAGGTAGGGGAACGCAATCCCGTCGGTCAGACGCGGGGTCAGGGCATGACCCGCAAGGTGGTTCACCCCGATCAGTGGCAGCCCGGTTGCGGCGCTTAACCCTTTGGCGCACATCACGCCGGACAGAACGCCGCCGATCAGCCCCGGTCCGGCGGTGACGGCGATGGCGTCCAGATCGGCAAGCGCCAGACCGGCGCCCTCCAGCGCCTGACCCACGCAGACATCCAGCTTTTCCGCATGCGCCCGCGCGGCGATTTCGGGAACCACGCCGCCAAAGGCGCTGTGCAATTCGGTCTGGCCATGCACGACCGAGGACAGGATGTCGGCCCGCGCGCCCTCGGTCTGGCGCACGATTGCGGCGGCTGTATCGTCACAGCTGCTTTCCAACCCCAACACGGTAAGTGTTTGCACCATCGGCCTGATCCGTTGCATCATCGCTGCCAAGCGGGGTATCACCCCGCGCAGACGCAAACAATACCAAGGCCGAGGCGCCGCCCGTTGTATTTGTTGATGACCCGTCCTCGCGCCGCCTCGGAGAGGTTTGTTGCGCAACTGCCGACCCGCACCCGGTCCCGGCTGACGGTGATACATTCCCCCTTGCTGGATATCCGGCCTTTGGACGTGCAGGTGTTGACCGACGGGATGCGGGGCCTGATCTTCACCTCGGCCAATGCGGTCAATGTGGCTGCGTCGCTGCAGGTTTCGCGCAGCCTGCCGGCCTATTGCGTGGGTCCGGCGACGACCGGCACCGCCAAGGGGGCCGGGTGGCAGGCGCAGATGGTCGGTGGAACAGCCGAGGAACTGGTGGCCGCGCTGCTGCAACTCAGACCCCCAAGCCCGCTGCTGCACCTGCGCGGTGAGCATGGCCGGGGCGAGGTTGCCGAACGGCTGACCGAAGCGGGGCTGACCACGATGGAACTGCCGGTCTATCAGCAGCGCCTGTTGCCGCTAACGGACGAGGCGGTCGAAGCGGCAACCGGAAATGCGCCGGTTCTGGCCCCGATATTTTCCCCCCGCACGGCGCGACAATTTGCCGATATCTGGACCGGTTCCGCGCCCCTGTGGCTGGCCGCAATCAGCCACGCAACGGCGGAACCCCTTAAAACCTTGCGGTATGAACGCCTGAGGATCGCCAAAGAGCCGACCCCGAAGAAAATGGGTAAAGCCGTCAAAAAGCTTGTGAAACACGCGATGCGGGTTGAGGGTGAGACAGGCGCGGATTAACCTAGCCGGGTCTGTAGTTCTGGTGATTTTAGAATCGATAAGGGGAATGTGGCGGTGGCTGGTAAGAAGAAATCCGATCAGGAACCGGTGGAAACCCCCGAAACCGATGAGGGTGCCGAAGATGTGACGAACGTCTCGGAACCTGATGTGGCAGAAACCGCTCTTGACCCGGCAGAGCCTGTAGACGAGGCACTTTCCGAAGCCGAAGCCGAAGCCGAAGCCGAAGCCGAAGCCGAAGCCGAAGCCGAAGCCGAAGCCGAAGCCGAAGCCGAAGCCGAAGCCGAAGCCGAAGC